>CAZFQI010000050.1:21088-24160 GCA_964520755.1 uncultured Marinobacter sp.
TCCTTGTAGTGCCCATAGTCGCCACTGGTCACCGCTTCCTGCAGCTTACCGATCACATCCGGATTGAAGGCGTGATACTCCTGGCCATGGACGTATTTCAGTAAACCACCCTGAACGATGGGCTTGCGGGGCTTCCAGGCAACAGAGGCCAGTTGCTCCTGGTCCTGCTGGAAATCGTAGAAGCCGGCGCCCTGGATCCGGCTCGGGACTCCAAGGAAGCACAGATCAACCACATCATCCGCCAGACCGATCGCCTCAAACAGCTGGGCGCCCCGGTAGGAGGTGATGGTCGAGATGCCCATCTTGGAGAGAATCTTCAGCAGACCTTTGTTGATGCCCTTGCGATAGTTGTTCTTGGCGTCAATCGGATCCATCAGCAGTTCGCCGGTACGGATCAGGTCGTTCAGAACCTGGTAGGCGAGGTACGGATAGACCGCCGTCGCACCGAACCCAAAGAGCACGGCGAAATGGTGGGGATCCCGGGCCCAGCCGGTCTCCACGATTATATTGGAATCACAACGCAGACCCTGCTTGACCAGGTGGTGGTGAACCGCACCGGTTGCCATAAGGGCGTTTACCGGCAACTCCCCTTCCTTCAGGTCCTTGTCGGTGAGAATCAGCAGCACATTGCCATCGCGGACTGCCTGCTCCGCTTCCTCGCAAACCTGGCGGATGGCCTGCTCCAGCCCCTGCTCGGCGCGATAGCTCATGGAGATACGAGCCACCTCAAAACCGGGGCGTTCGTTGTTGGCGATCTTGAGGAACTTGGCGGGCGACAGCACGGGCGTGGTCAGGATGATGCGGTCAGCGTGATCGGAGGTCTCCTCGAACACATTGCGCTCGGCACCCAGACAGGTCTCCAGGGACATGACAATCGCCTCACGCAGAGGGTCGATTGCCGGGTTGGTCACTTGGGCGAACTTCTGGCGGAAGTAATCCGCCACGTGGCGGACCTTGCTTGAAAGCACGGCCATGGGAGTATCGTCACCCATGGATCCGACCGCTTCCTGGCTGTTCTCCGCCAGCGGACGCAGGACCTGGTCACGCTCTTCAAAGGTCACCATGAACATCTTCTGGTGCACCAGAAGTTCGTCGGCATCCATCAACCTGAAGTCAGGGGTATCCTGGTTCAGCGTGGTTTCCACCCGCAGTGCGTTCTCACGCAACCAGCGCTTGTACGGCTGGGCCGTCTTCAGGCGCTGATCGATGTCCTTGGTGTGCAGGACTTCACCGGATTCGGTATCGATAGCCAGCATCTGACCCGGGCCGACACGGCCCTTGGCAACCACATCGTCAGGCTGGTACCCGTAGGTACCGATCTCTGAGGCCAGAGTGATGAAATCATCCTTGGTGATGACCCAGCGGGCCGGGCGCAGACCGTTCCGGTCGAGCATGCAGACCGCATAACGACCGTCGGACATGACCAGGCCGGCGGGACCGTCCCAGGGCTCCATGTGCATGGAGTTGTATTCGTAGAATGCCCGCAGCTCCGAATCCATGCTGTCGACATTCTGCCAGGCCGGCGGAATCATCATGCGAACGGCACGGAAAAGGTCGACGCCACCTGCAAGCAGCACTTCCAGCATGTTGTCCATGCTTGAGGAGTCTGAACCAGTGAGGTTTACCAGCGGCTGCAGGGTTTGCAGGTCCGGCAGTTCCGGTGAGCTGAACTTTGCAGCACGGGCAATGGCCCAGTTACGGTTGCCGTCAATGGTGTTGATTTCACCATTGTGGGCCAGATACCGGAACGGCTGAGCCAGCGGCCAACGTGGCATGGTGTTGGTGGAGAAACGCTGGTGAAACACGCAAATGGCGGTCTCAAGATCCGGATCACCCAGATCCTTGTAGAAGTTGGCAAGGTCCGCCGGCATCATCAGGCCCTTATAGGCCAGAGTGCGGTGCGAAAGACTACAGATATAGAATTCCGGATCGTCGGCCATATCGCTTTCAGCGTGCCGGCGACCCACGAACAGGCTGATCGCGAAGTCACGTTCTTCCTTGCCGCCAGGTACCACGAAGACCTGCTCAATCCGAGGCAGACAATCCAGCGCCATGGGCCCGAGGCAGCTGTCATCCACTGGCACATCACGCCAGCCGAGAATCTCCAGTCCCTGCTCGGTCAACCGCTTCTCAATGGCGGCACGACCAGAGGAAGCCTTGGCCTCATCCGGGTTCAGGAAAACCTGGCCTACGGCAAAAAGATCACCTGGCTCCTTGCCAAAGGCTGCCTTGGCGGCTTTTTTCAGAAAGCCATCCGGGCTCTGGATCAGCAGGCCACAACCATCGCCGGTCTTGCCGTCTGCAGCGATACCACCTCGGTGGGTCATGCAGGTCAGAGACTCGATGGCAGTTTGCAACAACTTGTGGCTGGCCTCGCCCTTCATGTGGGCGATCAGACCGAATCCACAGTTGTCCCTGAATTCGTCGGGATGATACAAACCTGTCATCATAAGCGTTCTCTCGCGTAGAAATGCTTTTCAATCAAAGAGTTAATTGGCGCGCGGCCATACAACCACCCTTTGACACTGAAAATGGGGGCTGGCTATTTTACACACGTAGAAATACGTACTCAAATCGGCGTGGAGTTATTGTGGGAAGCCGAAACGGGAATTACCAATCGACAAGGTTATGGAACAACAAGTTAGCGGCGTAAACAGTGCCGCTATAAATTGTCGACCGGACGCACCCAGGGTGATCGGGAAGCCAGTTCCTCCGGCAAACCGGATGCTGCGGCATTCGCCGCCTCCCGGGTTGGGAACTCTCCATAGAATACCATAAACCAGGGCTGACCCTGCCTTTCTCCGCGGGTATACACCAGATCGTCAAGCTCTGAATAGCTGGATATGACATTCAGTGCGGTCTGCTCCAGGTTGCCGGCAACCAGCTGTATGGTCCAGCCTCCTCGCGCCCGAACCTGATCTATGGCAACAAAATGCTGCGGGTTTGCCGGACTGAACTCCGGCCCTGGCTCTGGCTGTGGCTCCGGCTCCGGCTCTGGTTCTGGCTCTGGTTCTGGTTCTGGCTCTGGCTCTGGCTCTGGCTCTGGCTCTGGCTCTGGCTCTGGCTCTGGCT
>CAZFQI010000051.1:0-24087 GCA_964520755.1 uncultured Marinobacter sp.
CGGAGCGGAAAGCACCACCATGAACCATCAGGGCAACAACCGAAGAAATGTTCAGAACAACGGCTATCCTGGGGCTGGCGAGAAAGAACGTGGTTACGAGGCAGGGGTATAACCAGAACAGCCCCGGCTCGCCCACAACAGTGCCAACAGCTACCGCACCACTGCACGCAATAACAGCAAGCACGAGGCCGCTTCTGCGGGTATCCCCTGAAATCCAGGCGTAAGTCAGGGTCACCAGGATTCCGAGGAGGATCGCCGTGTCGACAACGCCGGCAAGCCTATTGCCCTGCATAAAGCGCATCACGGCAAAAGGGGTAATGCCGAGGATCGCACTGGCGCCAAGCAGGGTAATGATCGACAACCTGAAATCGGTCTTGAGGCGATGGAGCATGTAACGTTTTCGTCCGAAAAAGTACGATTTGCTAGTCCAGAATAGCGGAACAATTTTGAATGGTCGCTATGGAACTACCTTTTTTTACAATATTTAATTAGCTGGCTAAACAGCCTGCCCCCAATTCGAGCCAGTGTTCGACAGTTCGGGTACAGATTCCCTCCCGCCTACATCCACATGAGCTCATCAGATCGCAACGAACCACTGAACCAAGACCAGCGCCGACCAACCATTGATGCATCAACTATAAACCTTTATTGCACATGGTTTTTCGAAGAAATCTGCAAATTCTGATGCTTCAAAAGCAGAAAATCCTCACTAATTAGCATGAGATGCATAACCTAACTCCCTACCAAGTATACAAATCATAACAAGTCAAGAAATCGTGACCCGTTACACTTGAAGCAAGTCACAAAACTACAAAACCAAAGAAAATACATTTCAGATGTTGATAAGGCTCGCCGCCAGGCATCCCAGCAGAGACCAGGCAGGAATTGCCAATGTCCAAGGTAACGATACCCCAGTCAGAACAGGAGCTGTTGAACGACAGGCTCGAGCAGGCCCGGCGGCAGCTATTGCAATCGGAAAAGCTGGCGGCCATCGGCCAACTGGCAGCTGGTGTCGCCCACGAGATCAACAACCCCGTGGGCTATGTTTACTCCAACCTCCAAAGCCTCGAAACCTACCTGACTGATCTTTTCCGGCTTACAGATGCCCTGGACACCGCTGATTCGCTGGACAGCCTGAAAGCCATCAAACAGAACATTGACTACGAGTTTGTCCGGGAAGACCTGCGGGATTTGCTGGCCGAATCCCGGGAGGGCATTGAGCGTGTCAAAACCATCATCTCTGCCATGAAGGATTTCTCCCACATTGAGGAAGAGGAGTTCAAACCGGCTGATATCCAGCGCGGTATTGAAACCACGCTCAACGTTGTTAACAACGAACTCAAATACAAAGCCTCCGTGGTCCGGGATTTTGCCGAACTGCCCCCGGTCGAGTGCATCATCTCCCAGATTAATCAGGTGGTGATGAATCTGCTGGTCAATGCTGCCCACGCAATCGATGATTTCGGCGAAATCAGGATTCGCACCCGCAGCGAAGCCGACACCGTCACGATTGAAATTGAAGACACAGGGCGGGGCATTTCACAGGACAATATAAACCGCATTTTCGAACCGTTTTTCACAACCAAGCCCATTGGCAAAGGCACAGGTCTGGGCCTGTCCCTGTCGTTCAACATTATCGAGAAGCACAACGGCCAGATCAGTGTGCAGAGCAATCTCGGCAAGGGGTCCTGCTTCCGGATCACGCTACCAATTAACCAGCCAAGCGTGCCGGAAGCGGCGTGATCATGAGTCATTCACTGTCCACTGCCGAACCTGCGGACAAATCCCTGCCAACCAGTGCCCGGCTGCTGCTGGTGGATGATGAGGAGAATATCCTTCGCAGCCTGCAGCGGGTTCTGCGCAAAGAACCCTATGAACTGGCCATGACCAAATCCGGCGACGAGGCACTCCAGCTCATGGAAGACCAGCGGATTGATCTGGTCATTTCCGACGCCCGGATGCCTGGCATGGATGGCCCAACCCTGCTCGCCAAAATCAAGAAGCGCTTTCCCTGGTGTATCAGGATCCTCCTGACCGGCTACGCGGATATCGACTCCACCATTTCCGCCATCAATGACGGCCAGATCTATCGCTATATCAGCAAACCCTGGGATGACGAGGAACTTCGTCTGGTCATCCGCCAGGCCCTGGCTTTCCAACATTCGGAACGCCGCCGGCTGGCGCTCGAGAAGCTGACACGCAAGCAGAACCAGGAGCTTCAGGAACTCAACGCAAGTCTTGAACAAAAGGTGCTCTCACGTACCGAGGAACTCAGTGAGACTGCAGACATGCTGGATCTCGCCTATCAGGAATTGCGCCAGAGCTATGTAACAACAACGGAAGTTTTCTCTTCGCTGATTGATAAACGCCTGCCGGCAAATCGGCAGCCAAACGCCAAGGTGATTGCGCTGGTGAAAGCTTTCGCCGAATACCACAAGCTGGACAGCGAGCTGGCGCAAAACCTGTCCATGGCGGCCGCACTCTACAACCTGGGAAAGCTGAGCTGGCCGGATGACCTGTTCACCTCGCCCTCGGACCTTCTCACCAGGGACCAGCGACTGGAGTACATGAAATACCCGGTAGCCGGCGAGCAGTTACTGATGGCACTGGAACCGCTGAAAGAGACGGCCCGCATCATCCGGCATCATCAGGAAAAGTGGAATGGCTACGGCACCCCCGACCGGCTTGAAGCCCACGATATACCCATGGGCTCGCGAATCCTCAGGCTCGCGGTGGACTTCATTGAACTCCAGTTTGGTCTGATCCTGGAGCGGCGTGTGCCGAGGGACAATGCGATCAAACTGATCAAGCGTTACAGCGGCCGACTGTATGACCCGGAAATCACCGACCAGTTTCTGGAGATGGTGATGGAAGTGGCACCGGACATTGAGCACGAAGATCCCGACGTGCTGGTTCTGGATACCCGGCGCCTGAAACCGGGCATGGTTCTGGCCCGAAACCTCTATGCCGCCTCGGGCATGCTGCTTTTGAACGAAGGCAAAAAGCTCACGGCCATCCTGATTGACAAGCTCGCCGCCTTCGAAAAAGGCGAGCCCGACGGGCATCGCTACACGTTGTATGTGCATCGCCCGGAAGAAACAACGGAGACGAACCCATGATCAAAATCCAGCTGGTGGACGATGAGCCCAATATCCTGAGTGCCCTGCGTCGCCTTCTGAAGCCCCAGGGCTGGGAGATACACACCTACGACACGGTTGAATCCGCCCTGGGCGGGCTGCTTGAGCATGATTACGCAGTCATTGTGTCCGATTACCAGATGCCCACCGCTGATGGCGTGACCTACCTGCAATTTGCCAAGCAACGTCAACCGGACGCCATACGTCTGGTCCTTAGCGCCTATGGCGATCGCAACTCCATGATCAAGGCCATCAACCAGGCCGAGGTGTACCGTTACCTGTCCAAGCCCTGGGACGACTACGAACTAGTGGCATCCATCAAGTCAGCAATCGATCTGTACCAGCTGAAAACAGAGAACCGGCGTTTGCGGGACGAACTGGATACCCAGAAAGCCATGATTCGGGCCCGGGAAGCAGAACTGTTGCGGCTCGAAACGGACCATCCCGGCATAACCCGGGTCCTTCGGGACACCGACGGTTCGGTACTGATCAGCGAGAACGACTGAAGAAAAGACACCCATGCCAGACTTCCAAGCAGACGAAAACAAACTTGCACTGAAGGTCGTGTTTTATGGCCCTGCCCTCAGTGGCAAAACCACCAACCTCATGCAACTCCACTCCCTGCTGAATCCGCAGAGAAAGGGCGAGTTGATGGTGCTTGAGACCCGGGATGACCGAACACTGTTCTTCGACATGCTGCCCATCGGTCTGCGCGGAAACTCGGGGCTGGATCTTCGCCTGAAGCTCTACACCGTGCCCGGGCAGGTCCAGCACGACAGCACCCGCAAGGCCGTGCTCTCAAGAGCGGATGGCGTTGTGTTTGTGGCCGATTCCCAACCGTCACAACAGGACAATAACGCGACGGCCTTCGGCAACCTGGAGGAAAACCTCGAAAAGGTTGGCCTGGATATCGACACCCTGCCCATGGTGGTCCAGTTCAACAAACGGGATATTCCGGGCGTGGTAAACGAGCAGGAGCTTCAGCAACGCTGGGAATCCACGCCCTGGGCGCCACTGATCATGGCTTCAGCGCTCAAGGGCACCGGCGTCATCGAAACCTTCAGACTCCTGCTGGACCGCCTGTACAGCGCAATCAACACGGAGTACTCACTGGAAAGACAGCACGGGATCAGCCGAGAAGTATTCATCGACGGCCTGAGCGCCAGCCATGAGGCCTGCCATGCGGAATTTTGAGGACGACCCCACCCTGAGCGACCTCCTCAACGGCGAACAGCTGCAGCGACTGAACCGGATTCTCAGCGGCCTCTGCCGGCAGCCGGTCGAGCTTGCCGAGCAAAAAGCCGACGATTCTGTGGCCGTGGACTTCAACCTCCAGACAGTGGGTTGGTTATCCGGCGGAGAGTCCATCGGGGAAAGGCAGGCAGCGGCCGAGCTGGTGTCTTTTCTGATGTTGTTTGTCGCCAAATACCGGCTCGCCGCCAACCTGCATCACGACACAACAGAAGCCAGCTATGCCGAACTCCAGCGACAGAACGACGCCTTGAGGGCGTCCGAAGCCCGCTTTCGGGAGCTGTCGGAGCAACTGCAGGAGAAGGTTGACGAGCAGGTGGCCGTGATCCGGCAAACCCAGCAGGAACTGTTCGAGAGCGCCCGCCTGCGGTCAGTCGGTCAGTTGGCAGCCGGTGTCGCCCACGAGATCAACAACCCGATCGGATTCATCAGCAGCAACCTTCGAGTGGCACGGGATTATCTGGACGACCTGCAGGCGATCGTTCCCGAGACGGGTGACAACGCCGGCCTTCTGCAGGATTTTCAGGATCTGCTGACCGAGTCGGTGGACGGAACCAGCCGGATTGCCAGCATTGTTGCGGATCTGAAAACCTTTTCCAGCATTGATCAGGCCGACTATTCCCGGTGCAACATCAACGATCTGCTGCAGAGCGCCATCCATCTGGTCCAGACAGAGTACAGCCACAGCCTTCAGATTACTGAGCGCCTGAACGAATTGCCGTTGCTTTCCGGACATCCTTCCCGGCTGTCCCAGAGCTTTTTCAATGTGCTGGACAATGCGGCCCAGGCCCTCAGGGATGACGAAAGCGGCGATGGCAAAGGGCGCGTCTTGGTTCAGTCACAGGTGCAGGGAGGTTCCGTCCAGATCATTATCCAGGACAACGGCTGCGGAATCCCCGAAGCAAACCGGGGCCGGATTTTCGATGCGTTTTATACCACCCGGGCTGTTGGCTCCGGGACCGGCCTGGGACTCACCGTAGCCCGTGATACGGTGCGCGCCCACGGCGGCGATCTGACCATTCACAGCCGGGCGGGCGCAGGCACCCGCGTGACACTGACTCTTCCGGTAACAGGTTCCTGAGGCCCCCTATGGCAAAACGCTACGCATCACTATTCAACAGTGCGGAGTCAGGAAACGAGCCTGAGGTAACCCCGGAACCAAAGAAGGCTCCCTACAAGCTCCTGCTGGTGGACGACGAGCCCAACATTCTGGCGTCGCTGCGCCGCGTATTCCAGCGCGAGAACTATGAATTGCTCTTTGCCCGCAGCGCCAGGGAAGCCCTTCGGATTCTGGAACAGCAGCCGGTAGAACTGATCATGACCGATTTCATGATGCCCGGCATGAACGGCAGCGAACTGCTGCGGGAAGTCCGTGAGCGCTGGCCCCAGACCATTCGCATCATGCTGACCGGCCATGCCAATACCGATGCCGTCATGGGCTCGATCAAGGAGGGTGCGGTCTACCGGTTCATACTGAAGCCCTGGAACGATGACGACATCCGGCTGACCATCGCCCTGGCTCTTGAGCAGTATGAGCTGATCCAGCGTACCCGCACCCTGGAACAGGAAACCCGCAAACAGAGCCGGGATCTGGAAACCATCAGCAAACTGACCGCCACAAACCGTAGCCAGCTGGCTATCCTTCTGCACAAAAAGGGGTGGCTGAACCCGCAACAGATTCAGCAACTGCACCGGGAAATGCAGAGCCAGAAAACCCCGGTGGTCCGGCAGCTCCTGAAACACGAGTGGGTGGATTTCCGCAAGGTGTTCGAGATGCTGCGGGACGAGATGCTGTTTGAAGAGATCGATCTGCGGGAATTCCAGCCAGACCCGAGCCTGCTGTCACTGGTGCCCCAGAAAATCTGCACCCGCCAGCTGGTACTGCCCCTGCGCACCAGCGGCCAGCGCCTGCGGCTGGCCATGGTGGACCCCATGGACATCAACCTGATCGACGAGCTCGGGTTCATGACCGGTTACACCATCCATCCGCTGCTTTGTGAAACCTCGCAGATGCAGGCCAAGCTGGCGGAGATTTTTGGTGAAACCAACGATCTGGACGACATCACGACCCGCGTCGGTACTGACGACCCCTATGAAGGTATCGAGATTGTTCTGGACGAAGATTCAGACCAGGAGTCACTGGAGCAGTTGCTGGGCAGCTCAGAAGAGCCACCGGCCATCCGTCTGGTAAACGCCATCATTCTGGAGGCATTGCGACTGGGTGCCAGCGACATCCATGTCCACCCGAGGACCAAGTCGCTGGTGGTCCGCTACCGGATTGATGGTGTGCTGCAGGACAAGATTCATATCCCCAGCAATCTCCTGATGTCGGTGGTATCCCGCATCAAGGTCATGGCCGAACTGGACATTACCGAACGGCGCAAACCCCAGGATGGCCGCATCACGGTTAAAACACCCATGCGCATTGTGGATCTGCGGATTTCCACGCTGCCGACCATCAATGGCGAGAAAGTCGTCATGCGGGTATTGGAGCGACAGTCCTCCGCCCAGTCCCTGTCGGATCTTGGCTTATCCGAGCACAACCACAAACGCCTGATGCATGTCGTGGCCAAACCCCAGGGCATCATTCTGGCCACCGGCCCCACGGGCAGCGGCAAGACCACCACCCTCTATGCTCTGCTGCAGCACAACGCCTCGCCGGAACGCAACTACGTCACCATTGAGGACCCGGTAGAGTTTCATGTCGACATGGCCGGTCAGGTTCCGGTGAAAGAACGTATCGGCCTGAATTTCGCCAGTGTGCTGCGAGCCATCCTCCGGCAGGACCCGGATGTCATTCTGCTGGGTGAGATCAGGGACGAGGAAACCGCAGACGTTGCCTTCCACGCCGCCATGACCGGGCACCTGGTGTATTCAACGCTCCATACCAGCTCGGCGGCGGCCACTGTCGCCCGCCTGCTGGACCTGGGCCTGAAGCCGTTTGTGCTGGCATCGGCACTTGAAGCCATTATCGCCCAGCGCCTGGTCCGTCGAATCTGCAACCATTGCCGGGAGGAAGTCCCCGCACCCACAGACACCCTTGCACAACTTGGGCCTCAATTCCTGAACAGCAAGCTGGCATTTTACCGTGGCCGGGGGTGCGAAAAATGCCACAAGGGGTACAGGGGAAGGGTCGCCATTCATGAGGTGCTCACCATGAACGAGAACCTCAGACGTGCCATCACGGAGGGCGCCAGTGCCATGCAGATTGAAACCATAGCCCGTGATCAGGGCATGAGAGTCCTGCTTGATGATGCGTTGGAGAAGCTGAGGGAAGGCCTTACCACAGCAGAGGAAGTGTTAAGGCTCCTGGGGCCACAGGTGCTCAATGACTGACGTTCGAAACCGGGAAATTTTCTGGTTTTGCCTCACCCTGGCCCTGGCCATTTCTCTGGCATCCCTGGGTGTTGTCATCCTCTACGATTTCTTCACCGGTGGTGTCGACACTCCCGGTCGTGTCTCCCTGAGCCCTGTCGGCGGTGCGTTCTCGGTCCTGACCGGATTCAGCTTCCTGGCTCTTCTTTTCCAGCGCAAACGACTGGCAACCGGGCTTGCCCTGACCATGCTCGCCGTTACGATCGGTCTCGCCATTGCCATGGCCATTGGTCCCGAGCCCGGACGCCAGAGCTTCGACATCAAACCGGTTCTGCTGGTGATCGTAACACTGATCGCTGCAAGCGGACTGGCCGCCATGCACCTGCCGCGGGGCTGGATAGCCAACCTTATCGTCGCCCCGGTTCTGTTCGTAATCGGGCTCTTATCCCTGATGTCTCACTGGCATCCGGTGTTCAGCCCCCTCGAGATCGGCAGCATCGCGGAGTCGACCCTGGTCGTCAGCCCTCTGATCATGTTGGTCGGCCTCACCCAGCCCTTTCTTTTCAGGCTGTATCACCGTGATATTCCGGTTTATTCGCGCAGCCTGATCCTTGCCGGCATTCTTGGCATCCTGATCACCACAGTCACCTGGCATGCCGTGCGCCTGCACAATAGCGACAACCTGGTGGATCGCGCCCAGACCCTGGCAAGCCAGCTTGCGGCCACCACTGCGTCTGCCTACGACGTGAAAATGTCCCTGATCCGGAGGCTCGCGGAGCGATGGTCACTGCTGGATACGATGCCGTCAGAAGAGCTCTGGCAGCAGGAAGTACGGAGTTATCTGCGAGATTTTCCGGAGCTGCGCCTGATCGCGATACTCGATCAGGGCCTGCGCCCCGTGCGGGTGGGATCGACGGCCCGCCATTATCAACCCTGGCTGGGAGAGTTTCTGGACCAGGAGCGGACCCCGGACTGGCTGCGTCATGTTGTCGAGTCCAGGGCGCCACACCTCAGCCGGCCAATGCCCGACCGAGACGGACGCGCACATGCAGTCATTGCTGTTCCTGTATCACCGGCGCCGGGAGTTTCCTGGCCACTGGTGGCAGTCGTTGATCTGCAGAGCGTCTACGAGGGACTTGCCCGGCACCTTGGTGGCAGTCTTGATGTGGCCATTAGCCAACAGAACCAGCGCATTTTTGATACCTCTGACGAACTCCAGGCGTCGGAAAAAATGCGACTGGCTTCGACCACCGTGGAGGCCCACCATGACACCGACTGGCGCATCGACGTGTATATGGCGGGCGGCACACTGCCTTCAGACGAGCTGTATGTGCCGGCGCTGATACTCTACACCGGCCTGGGACTGAGTTTCCTGGTGATGCTGATTCACCTGTTCTGGCGTGACTCCGAACGCCGCTCAAGGGTTCTCACCGAGCTCAACGACGCCCTGAATTTCCATCTCGAAGAGGAGCGCACGCTACGCCAAACCAACGAAAGAATCATGGAATTCTCCCGGGATATTCTTTGCTCCATCAGCCCGTCCGGCAGGTTTCTGACCGTTAGCCCTGCCAGTTTGCCACTTCTTGGCTACACCCCCGAGGAACTGAAAGGCCAGCACCATGATCTTCTCCTGCTGGCGGAGGACCGGGATTCCACCGTTGAGGAAGTTCGCAGGCTGATATCGGGCGAGAGTGACAAGACCTCCGGGTTCCGAACCCGACTCCGCCACCGGGACGGCCATACAGTCACCATTTCCTGGACCGCCGAGTGGTCCCGGGAGGATAACGCCCTGTTCTGCGTGGGCAGGGATATCAGTGACGAGCTGATGGCCGAGACCCTGACCCGGGAACGGGATCAGTTCTTCTCGTTGTCGCCGGATATGTTCAGCATTGTCGATCTGAACAGTCATTTCTTCGAGGTGAACACCACCTTTGTAACGACCCTGGGCTACACCCGGGAGCAACTCCTTGGCACCTCCTATATGGCCCTGGTGCATCCGGAGGATCGCCAGAAAGTCATCGACGCTGTCGAGTCACTGACCCGGGGAGAGGATATACATGATCTCTTTATCAGGGCGGTAGACAGCGCCGGCAGCGAGCATTGGCTGCAAATCAACGCCATTCTGAGTGCCGACGACCTCATCTATGTGGTCGCCCGGGACATTACCGAATCCCTGAAAACCCAGGAGCGACTCAAACAAAGCGAGAATCTCCTCCGGATTGCCGAAAAAACCGCCCTGATAGGCGGCTGGACCATAGAGGTTCCTTCTGGCCGGACTGACTGGACCGCTGTCATGTTTGATCTTTTCGAGCTGCCTACAGGCAAGGTGCCTGAAATGGAAGAGGGACTGGATTTCTACATCGGCGAATCCAGGCAGGTTATCGCTTCGGCAATCGACCTGTGCATCAGAACGGGCATTCCATTTGATGAGGAGCTCCAGTTCCAAACGGCCACAGGCCGGCAACGCTGGGCCAGAGCCATTGGTCACGCAGTGAAGGATGAGGCGGGGCGGATCATCCGTGTCCAGGGCGGATTTCAGGATATTACGGCCTCCAGACAGGCCATGGAGCAGATTCGTCGCTTTGCTGAGAGGCAGGCGAATATTTTCGAGAGCATCACCGATGCATTTTTCACCGTCGACAGGGAATGGCGTATCACCTACGTCAATCGCCGGTCTGAAGAGCTGTTACACAGATCCCGCGACGAATTACTGGGCCACAGTCTCTGGGAGGTGTATCCCGAGGTCGCGGGAACAGAGTTCGACAAAATGTACCGACGTGCCATGAGCACTGGCGAGTCGGTTTCCTTCGAGGCGTATTTCGCGCCCCTTGATAACTGGCTGGAAGTCAGCGCCTACCCCTCTGATGAAGGCTTGGCCGTGTATTACCGCAGTATCCACGAACGAAAAGAAGCCCAGTGGAAACTGGAGGCGGCGATGGATGAGCTGGAGCGGAGCAACAGGGAACTTCAGGACTTTGCATTTGTCGCCTCCCATGACCTGCAGGAACCGCTGCGGAAGATACGGGCGTTTTCGGACCGCCTGCTTGTGAAGTCTGACCAGTTCGGTCCCGATGAGCAGGATTACCTCAAACGCATGCAATCGGCTGCCGCCCGCATGCAAAACCTGATTATGGACCTGCTGTCCTACTCCCGGGTGACTACGCGGGCCAAAGCCTTTGAGCTCTGCGATACCCAGAGCATTGTTCTGGACGTGCTCCAGGATATGGAAACCTCGATCGCAACCGAGGAGGCAAACATCGAACTGACCCCGCTGCCAGCTGCAATGGGCGATGCAACCCAGTTACGGCAGGTATTCCAGAACCTTATCAGCAATGCCATAAAGTTCCATGAACCTGGCCATCCCTCAACGATCCTGATCTACCCTGAGGCAATAGAGCCAGACACCTGGACGCTGGTCGTAAGCGACAACGGGATCGGCTTCGATCCCAAATACGCCGAAAAACTATTCCACCCGTTCCAGCGCCTGCATAAACGGGAGACCTACAGCGGAACGGGCATAGGCATGGCGATTGTGAAGAAAATCCTTGATCGCCATGGTGCAGAGATAAGCGTTGAGAGCGCTCCCGGAAAAGGAACCACCTTCAAAATACAGTTCAGAGTCCCACAAACCCAAGGCGAGGCAGAACATGAACAGCGTTGATAAAGAACCTGTAGTACTGATCGCCGATGATGATCCCGACGATCGCATGATGATTCACGAAGCCTTCACCGAGCGTTGCCCCGGTTGTCGGCTCTGTTTTGTCCAGGACGGCGAGGAGCTAATGGATTTTCTATCGGGCCGGGCGGCCCACCCCGAGGCCGGGCAGATCCCCGACTTACTGATTCTTGATCTGAACATGCCCCTCAAGGATGGGCGCGAGTCACTTGTCGAAATCAAGGCGAACCACCGATACCAGTCCATGGCCACCGTGGTAATGACCACATCAGCCAGCGAGGAGGACAGGCAGTTCTGCCTGGAGAAAGGCGCTGACCACTACATAGTCAAGCCACCCCGGTACACGGAACTGCTCGAGCTTATATCGGCGCTAAAGCCCTATTTCACAAGAAACACAGATCCCAATTAAGACCGAGCGATGATGAGTAATAGTGACCCCATTCTTCGAATTCTCCTGGTGGAAGATGACGAAGACGATTTTCTGATAACCCGTGATCTATTGTCAGATGCAAGCCCCGTTCAGACCCGCCTCAGTTGGCGGGACAGTTTCGAGGGCGGTATCGAGGCATTGCACAGCCTGACGGTAGATGTTGCCCTGATCGACCTCAGACTCGGGCCGGATTCCGGCCTGGATCTGATCCGGCACGCAAGGGATGAGGGCATCACCACCCCCTTCATTCTGCTTACCGGCCAGGGCGATGATAATCTGGATGTCCGCGCGGTAGAGCTGGGGGCTGCGGATTACCTGACAAAGGGCAACATCGACAGCCACACCCTGCTCCGCAGTATCCGGTATGCCATCGATCGAGCGGTGGCCACCGAAAGCCTGGCAAGCAGTGAGGCACATTACCGGCTGCTGTTCGAGAACAATCCCGCTCCCATGTGCCTGGTCGACCCGGAAACTGGGGCCATACAGTCCGTGAATCGCGCGGCCCAGAGTCTGTACGGATATTCTGAGGCAGAGCTGAAAGGCAATCGCTGGGAGAGTCTGGGCAGGCCGCCAGCGTATACGCCGGTCTTTACCGAAGGCGTCGTCCTGCGGGAAGGAAGCACTCTTGAGCAGCATCAGACCCGGGAGGGGGATTCCCTGTTCGTCGAGGTTCTGTCGGAAGAAATCATCATCAATCACCATAATCTGATTCTGCGCATGCTGACAGACATGACCGCACAGATTAACAATAACCGGAGGCTCAGATTACTTCAGCAATGCATTGAATCGAGCTCAAATGGCATAGTGGTCTGTGACGCCCAGGCGTTCGACCTGCCCATCGTCTACGTCAATCCAACCTTTGAACGGGTGACCGGCTACAGCAGTGAAGAAGCCCTGGGCCGAAACTGTCGTTTTCTCCAGGGGACCGAAAAAGATGCGGATAATGAGTCGGCCCGCTCCGAAATCCGGGCAGCTCTGCATGAAGGACGCGAGGTGTCTGCTGTTCTGCGAAATTACCGCAAGGATGGCACCCCATTCTGGAACGATCTGTATCTTTCACCCATTCGCAGCGACGGCGGTGACATCACCCACTTTGTCGGCATCCAGAACGATATCTCCGAGCGCAAGTCCGTGGAGAGCGAGCTTGCCTACAACACCAGCCATGACGTTCTTACCCGCCTGCCCAACAGGGCGTTGCTGGAAGACCGTCTGATCCAGTCATGCCAGCTTGCCCATCGTTACGGGAGACGTGTCGGCGTTATTTTCATCGATCTGGACGGCTTCAAACTGATCAATGATTCACTTGGCCACCGGGTCGGCGACAAGGTGCTTATCGAGGCTGCCAGCCGCCTGAGGAACATGGTCCGGTCAGGCGATACGGTGGCAAGGATAAGTGGTGATGAATTTGTCCTGCTCCTGCCGGATCTGGCGCATACCAACGACATCATTATGATCGTCGAGAAAGCGATGGCGGAGCTTTCCGTGCCCTATAAGCTGGACAATGAGAGCCTTCGGCTGACGGCCAGTATAGGTGTCGCCGTCACGGACGGGTCGATCGAGAACCCGATGGAGCTGATCCAGCAGGCCGATCTTGCCATGTACAGTGCCAAGAAGCTCGGGCGCAACACCTATCAATGGTTCTCGGAAGAGTTGAACACGTCTGCCAATTACCGTGTGAAACTGCGAAACGAGCTTCAGGAGGCCATAGAGAATGACGGCCTGACTGTCTATTACCAACCACTGATCGACTCCAGAACCGGGCATACCCGGTCTGTTGAAGCACTGGTTCGCTGGGAGCATCCGTCCCGGGGGCTGATATCACCCGGCGATTTCATCCCGCTGGCCGAAGACACCGGCCAGATTGTTGCGCTTGGCGAGCAGGTACTCAACAAAGCCTGTCGGGACATGGTCAGGCTGCAACAAGCGGGGTTTCCGGAATGTTCGGTAGCCGTGAACGTCTCGCCGGTGCAGGTACGCAAGGACGGTTTTATCAGAACCGTTCAGAAAGCCCTCGCCACTTCGGGTCTGCAGCCGGAATCCCTGGAACTCGAGATTGTTGAATCGGCGGTGCTTAATGATACCGACCAGGTGATCCGCACCCTGAAGGAACTGCGGGAACTAGGCGTCGGTATAGCAATCGATGACTTTGGTACTGGCTTTTCGAGCCTAAGCTATATAAAACTGATGCCAGCCAACAAAATCAAGATCGACCGTTCTTTCATCCAGGATGTCATCAAGGACCGGAGTGATGCTGCCATTACTCAGGGAGTCATCTCCATGGCACACCACCTGGGCCTTGATGTAGTCGCAGAAGGTGTTGAAACAGAAGCACACGCAGCCTTTCTGAGAAAGCATCAGTGTGATCTCCTTCAGGGATTCGTGTTTGCCCGACCAATGCCACTTGAAGATTTAACAAGCTATATGAATACCCAAGGAACCAGTTCGAGCAAGCGCCCAGAAACCGAGGCCGACGAGCGAAAAACCCTGTTACTGCTCGACGATGAAGAGAACATACTGCGCGCATTGGCGCGGGTGTTCCGGCGGGATGGTTATCGGATACTGTCCACCACCAGCATCAGCGAAGCCTTCAAGCTACTGGCGGAAAACGATGTACAGGTCATTATCTCTGATCAACGGATGCCCGAGATGTCCGGAACCGAATTTTTCAGTCAGGTTAAGGCCATCCATCCGGAAACGGTGCGCATTGTGCTGTCGGGCTATACCGATCTGAAATCGGTGACCGACGCCATCAATGAGGGGGCAATCTATAAATTCCTGACCAAGCCCTGGGACGACAAACAGATTCGCGATCAGATTCAGCAAGCGTTTCAATATCACGCTGCCATGCAGACTTGACGAAAGCGATCACGTAAACCGCTGCTTCAACTGGAGTTGAATCCGGATTCAGGAGTAGACTGTCGCCACCATAAGCAGTATTCAGGAAACTCTGTTTTGACCGAACTTGTTCGAATAGCACCCGGCGCGCTGACCATTGGCCGGCCGCTGCCGTGGAATGTCTACGACGCAGACGGCAATGTCCTTCTGCGCCAGGGCTATGTGATTCAGACCAATTCCCAGCTGGAGCAACTGTTCGAACGGGGCCGGTTCAAGCCGCGCAAGATTGAGCGTCCTCAGGAGGAAGTGTTCGAAGACAATCGGGAGAGAAATCCCTTTGCCGACTACCCGGATCTACTCCACTCCCTCGAAGCAACCCTGAACGCCATTACCGAATCAGACCCCTCGGCACAAAAACGCCTGCTCGGCCTGGCCCGGATGATCGAGCGTACATGCACGGAATCGCCGGACGCCAGCCTGGCCCTGGTTCATCTCTACTCAATCGGGCCGGTGATTCATGAGCAGATCCTGTTTTACGCCATATTATGCCAGTTCATTGGCCGGCAATTCGGGCTGGAAGACAAACGGATTGGCATACTTACCGCCGCTGCGCTCACTGCCAATCTGGGCCTCGTGCCCATTGCCGACAAACTGAATGCGTCGAATACGGTTCTGAACGATGAGCAGCGGGGCGTTATTCGTAAACACCCCCAACGGAGCATCCAGGCCCTGAAGGCTGCCGGCATCGACAACAAACTTTTGCTGACCATTATTGCCCAGCACCATGAACAGGCCGACGGCAGCGGTTATCCGAAAGGCCTCAGTGGCACCGAAATACGGCCGGAAGCGGAAATCCTCGCCCTGGCAGAACGTTACGTGGCCATGATCACCAAGCGAGCTTACAGACAGCGTATGAACGTGGCCGATGCCCGGAAGCTGATTGCCAATCTTGCCGACGGAAAATTTCGCCCCGCCATACCCAAAGCCCTGCTGCATGTCCTCGGTGAGTTTCCGCCCGGCATTCTGGTTCGCCTGGAAAACAACGAAGTAGGTGTGGTTGCACGCCGGCCGGTGAGAGCCCGTGGGCCCTTCGTGAAAGCCATTTTCGGCCCCCGCGGCAACCGTTACACCGGCACTTTCGAGCGGGACACCAGCGAGCCGGACTTCGGCATTCAGTCACTCGAAGAGCCGGAAGTCATGCCCTCCATGGACTTCAGCATGGTCTGGGGCTTCCGCTCCTGACCGTCGTTACTCTCATATAGATCCAGCTCACAGACCCAGCGCCTGGGCATGATGATCGAGGTGATCATCTATAAACGAGGCGATGAAGAAATAGCTGTGGTCATAGCCCCGATGCATGCGCAGGTTGATGTGATGATGGAATTTCTCACAGGTATCCGCCAGAACATCCGGGTTCAACTGGCTGTCCAGAAACTCATCCGCGGTTCCCTGGTCGACCAACAGCGGTAAGCGCTCACGGGCGGTTGGGATCAGCAGGGTGGCATCCCATTCCTCCCAACTGCGGGGATCGTCCCCAAGATACCCCTTGAACGCTTTCTGACCCCAGGGGCATTCGGTGGGGTTCGCTATGGGCGCGAACGCCGACACCGAGGCATAGCGGCCCGGGTTCTTCAGGGCGCAGATCAGAGCGCCGTGGCCGCCCATGGAATGGCCACTGACAGAGCGCTTGTCTGTTACCGGCAATTTGTCCTCGATCATCTGGGGCAATTCCTTCACCACATAGTCGTACATCCGGTAATGGGGCGCCCAGGGCTGCTCGGTGGCATTGATGTAGAAACCGGCACCGGAGCCAAAATCGTAACTGTCATCTTCACCCGGCAGGTTCACTCCGCGGGGGCTGGTATCAGGACACACAATCGCCATCCCCAGTTGCGCAGCGCGCTTCAGGGCACCGGCTTTCTGCATGAAGTTCTGATCGGTGCAGGTCAGCCCTGACAGCCAGTAGAGGACCGGCACTTTACCCGGCCTGGAGCCCACAGCCACGGGCGGCAGATATACCGCAAACTCCATGTCACATTCGAGGGTAGCGGAGGTATGCCGGTAGCGGCGGTGCTCGCCTTCGAAACAGACGTTCGTGGATAGGAGTTCCATAGTGTCCTCAATTTTGGGAAAAGTGTGTTTCAGTATTCGACACTGGCGTGCTTTGGCGGCTCCAGACCAAAACCGGTCCGTGCCAACTCGGCCAGGATCGCAGTGCGCGTGACTATACCAATCAGTTTGCCGTGATCCACAACAGGGTACACCTTTGGCTTGCCCGCACCGAGGTTCTGGGCGAGATCCACCACCGACATCTCTGCCGAAATAGTCACCGGTTTCCGGAACATAACATCGTCAACGAGCGGGTCGCCCTCGCGGTGATAGCCGCTGACCAGGAGGGCATGGATGCAGTCCTGCTCGGAGATAAAACCGATGACATGGCGCTGGTCATCAACAACCGGCAGGCCAGTCACGTGGTTGTGGAGCAGCGTCTTCACCACTTTGGTGAGCTGCGTGCCACAACGGATCGGCTCGATGTGGTTCCACATGACATCTGACACTTTCAGTGAACGCATGGGCAGAATCCCTCCCCTTGTTGGATGGTCGCCATTGCTATGAGCATAGGCAATCACACCCGAATCCACCACTTTTACCGCGCCATCGGTTTACACGGAAAGATATCTGACTAAACTCAACCGGTTATACCCAACCCGGGTCAAAAATCCAAACCAATCCATGGCATACAAAGGGAGATCCCATGGAAGCTATTTCTGAATTCGTAGGACAGATAAACGGTCTGGTCTGGGGCCCACCCATGCTGGTACTGATACTCGGCGTCGGGCTGTTCCTCAGCCTTGGCCTCAAGCTGATGCCGGTGCTGAAGCTGGGCGCCGGCTTCCGGCTGATGTGGAAAGGGCGTACTGCCGCCGGTGCCGAATCCGAGGGTGAAATCCCGCCGTTCCAGGCCTTGATGACAGCACTATCCGCCACCGTTGGCACCGGTAACATTGCCGGCGTTGCCACTGCCGTATTCCTCGGCGGCCCCGGAGCCCTGTTCTGGATGTGGCTGACGGCCCTGGTGGGCATGGCCACCAAATATTCGGAGGCGGTTCTGGCAGTGCGTTACCGGGAAGTGGACGAGCGCGGCGATCACGTCGGTGGTCCCATGTACTACATCCGCAACGGGCTGGGTCGCAAATGGGCCTGGCTCGGCGTGCTGTTTGCCGTCTTTGCCGCCATTGCCGGCTTCGGCATCGGTAACACCGTGCAGGCCAACTCGGTGGCCGATGTCATGGAGACCAACTTCGGACTGCCACACTGGCTGACCGGGCTGGTCCTCATGGTTCTGGTGGGCATGGTCCTGATCGGCGGTATCCGCAGGATTGGCCATGTCGCCAGCGCCCTGGTGCCGTTGATGGCCGTTTCCTATCTGATTGCCGGGCTTGTGGTGCTGGCCATCAATGCAGCCGACATTCCCGCGGCCTTCGCCCTGGTGATCAAGCATGCCTTCAGCCCCATCGCCGCCGAGGGCGGATTTGCCGGTGCGGCCGTCTGGGCGGCGATCCGCTTCGGGGTGGCCCGTGGCATCTTCTCCAATGAAGCCGGCCTGGGCTCTGCCCCCATTGCCCACGCCGCCGCGCAGACCCGCAACCCGATCAATCAGGGCATGGTGGCCATGCTCGGCACCTTCATTGATACCATTGTGATCTGCACCATCACCGGTCTGGTGATTATTACCTCCGGCACCTGGACCTCCGGGGAATCCGGCGCTGCACTGACCTCCATGGCATTCCAGGAGGCGCTGCCCGGCGTTGGCAACTATCTTGTAGCTATTGCCCTCGCGGTTTTTGCCTTTACAACCATCCTGGGCTGGTCGTTCTATGGTGAACGCTGTATCGAGTTCCTGTTTGGCGTCAAGGCCATTGTGCCGTATCGGGTTGCCTGGATTCTTGCCATCCCGGTGGGGGCCACACTGAATCTGGGCTTTGTCTGGCTGGTAGCAGATACCCTCAACGCCATGATGGCGCTGCCCAATCTGATCGCCCTGCTGTTGCTCAGTCCGGTTGTGTTCAAACTCACCCGGGAGCACTTTGACAAAGAGAAGGCCATGGGAGTGTGAGCCCCTTGTAATTGCCTCATCTGGCACCAAGGATTGTCGTATACACTCAGAACACAACCCGGCAGTTTTCGGGCCGGAATAACAAACGAAATTGTCACTACCATGATCGAAGGAGAGTACACATGACTTTACGTCTCGGAGATACCGCCCCTGATTTCGAGCAGGACTCCAGTGAAGGGAAAATTTCGTTTTACGACTGGCTGGGCGACAACTGGGGCGTCCTGTTCTCGCACCCGGCGGATTTCACCCCGGTCTGCACCACGGAGCTGGGGCTAACGGCCAAGCTGAGAGATGAGTTCGCCAAGCGTGGCGTCAAGGCCATTGCCCTGAGTGTTGATCCCGTCGATTCCCACCACGATTGGATCAAGGACATCAATGAAACCCAGGGCTGCTCGGTGAACTTCCCGATCATTGCGGACCATGATCGCAAGGTGTCGCAGCTGTACGACATGATCCACCCCAATGCCGACAGCAGCCTCACTGTGCGCTCCCTGTTTGTGATCGACCCGAACAAAAAAGTGCGGCTGATGATCACCTACCCGGCCAGCACCGGGCGCAACTTCAACGAAGTTCTGCGGGTAATCGATTCACTGCAACTGACCGACGAACACAAGGTCGCAACCCCGGGCAACTGGGAACGTGGCGGCGATGTGGTCATCGTTCCGTCCCTGCAGGATGAGGATGAAATCAAGCAGCGTTTCCCGAAGGGCTACAAGGCCGTGAAATCCTACCTGCGGATGACTCCAGACCCGAAAGCCAATTGGACCGGTGAGTGATCACCAGTCTTCAGGCCAAATAAAAAGGCCGGGCAGCCTAAGCAGCTGTCCGGCCTTTTTTGTGAAAGCGGGGCCAGATGAACGCTTTCATCTGACCCCGATACTTCAATTATCAGAATGCCGGAACAACGGCACCCTCATACTTCTCCATGATGAAGTCGCGAACCGCATCAGACTTCAGCGCTTCTGCCAGCTTCTGCATGGCTTCGCTGTCCTTGTTATCCGGACGGGCCACCAGGATGTTTACGTAGGGTGATTCGGAGCCTTCAATCACCAGCGCGTCTTCAGACGGGTTCAAACCGGCCTCCAGCGCATAGTTGGTGTTGATCAGCGCCAGGTCCACCTGGTTCAGGATACGGGGCAGGGTGGCTGCTTCCAGTTCCTTGAAGTCCAGGTCTTTCGGGTTATCGGCAATATCACGGGGTGTCGCAGTGATCTTGCTTTCGTCCTTCAGGGTGATCACGCCGGCCTTCTGCAGTAGCAGCAGCGCACGGCCACCGTTGGTGGGGTCGTTCGGAATGGCAACTACGGCACCTTCTTTCAGCTCGTCCAGCGAATCAATCTTGCTGGAGTAGGCGCCAAACGGCTCAACGTGAACGCCGGTCACGGTTACCAGGTTGGTACCACGGCCTTCGTTAAACTCGTCCAGGTACGGCTGGTGCTGGAAGAAGTTGGCGTCCATCCGCTTCTGGTCGACCTGGATGTTTGGCTGGATGTAATCGGTAAATACTTTCACATCCAGCTCCACGCCCTGTTCAGCCAGCTGAGGCTTCACGAATTCCAGGATCTCGGCATGGGGCACGGGAGTAGCGGCAACAGACAGCTCTTCGGCAGCAACGGCGCCGGAGAAAGTGGCTGCAGCAGCCAGTGCTGCGAGTGTTTTCTTCAGATTCATAGATCGATTCTCCTGTTGGACATCTTGAACGAATGAATTCGGGTTAGGAGTACGGCTGTCGGTCGGTCTGCAACTCCTTCCGAAAAACGCCCGTGAATACATCCGTGTAGGGCTCGGTCGCGCCATCCCTGGCGCTCCACGTTTTCGGAAGGGGGTTCCGACCGCCCACCGGCCTATATCTAGCTTTTTTACTTTCTGCTGAAGTACAGGACCAGACGGTCGCCGACCATTTGCAGCACCTGAACGAAAATGACCAGTAAGGCCACGGTAATGACCATCACGTCGGTCTGGAATCGTTGATAGCCGAAGCGTATCGCCAGGTCACCGAGGCCACCGCCGCCAATAACGCCGGACATGGCCGCGTAGGAAACCAGAGTAATCGCGGTAACGGTGATACCGGCAATGATGCCCGGAAGCGCTTCCGGTAACAGAGCACCGAAGATGATCTGTTTAACGCTGGCGCCCATGGCCTGGGTGGCTTCGATAATGCCGCGGTCAACTTCTCGAAGAGAAGTCTCGACCAGTCTCGCGAAGAACGGTGCACCGCCAGCCACCAGCGGCGGGATTGCACCGGCGACGCCCAGCGACGTGCCGATCAGCATTACGGTGAACGGGATCATTACGATCAGCAGGATGATGAACGGTACGGAACGGAGCACGTTCACCACGAACGACAGCACCGCATAGGCCACCGGCTGTTCCAGCAGCTGGCGTTTGCCAAACAGGAACAGCAGAACACCGATGGGCAGGCCGATCAGGACGCTGAACAGCAGGGACATTCCCACCATCACCAGGGTATCCCAGCTGGCCCAGCCAATTTCGGTCCAGTCTACATTGCTCAACAGGGCTTCCATCAGCGCAGCACCTCCACGTGTACATCGGCGGCTTTCAGAGCCTGCATGGCGACCTCGAGATCACCGCCCACCAGTGACAGGGTCAGCTGGCCGTAGGGGGTGTCTTTGATATGGTCGATACGGCCGGAAAGGATGCTGAAATCCACGCCAGATTCGCGGGCGACGCTGCCCAGCAGCGGCTTGTAGGTGGATTCTCCCTTGAAGGTCAGGCGCAGGATCCGGCCGTCGGCCTTGCTCAGATCTTCCTGCAGTTCGTCCCGGTCAATGCTCTCGCTTTCGAATACGAAGTCCCGGGTGGTCGGGTGTTTCGGGTGCAGGAACACCTCGCTGACCGGCCCCATTTCCACCACCTCACCCGCATCCATCACCGCAACCCGGTCGCAGACGCGGCGAACCACGTCCATTTCATGGGTGATCAGCACGATGGTCAGACCCAGTTCCCGATTGATGTCGGCCAGCAGTTTCAGCACCGACTGGGTGGTTTGCGGGTCCAGGGCGCTGGTGGCTTCGTCGCAGAGCAGGATTGTTGGCCGGCAGGCCAGGGCCCGGGCAATGCCTACCCGCTGTTTCTGGCCGCCTGACAACTGGGACGGGTACTTGTTCGCCTGATCGCTGAGGCTGACCCGGGCAAGCAATTCCTGAACCCTGTCCCGGATTTCGGTTTTGGAGTAGATGCCGGCGAGCTTCATGGGGAAGGCAATGTTGTCCGCCACGGTCTTTGACGACAGCAGATTAAAGTGCTGGAAGATCATTCCCACTTTGCGGCGAAAGGCACGCAGCTCGGCAGCGTTGTAGTCGGTGATGTTTTCGTCGTCGATCAGAATGCGGCCACCGGTGGGTGGTTCCAACAGATTGATCAGACGCACCAGCGTCGATTTGCCGGCGCCGGAATGGCCAACGATGCCGAATACCTCGCCGGTTTCAATGGTCATATCGGTGGGATGCAGCGCGGGGATCGCCCGGCCGCCTACCTGATACGACTTCTGTACCTGGTCAAATACAATCACGGTCAGCGCCTTGTGGGTGCAGCGTTAAAGCCGGCGATTATAGCCCATCCGGCCGGCAAACCCGAATTCCGGAATGATTCTCAGTGTGGGTATATATCCCTACACAAACGGTTACCTGACACCGGACACCCCACTGAACTAAACTTGGATAACAAAAGAACCTTACATTTCCCTTGAGCTCTTTCAGAGACGCGCTGCCCAGAGACTCACCAACGTGACCGACGAAAAACAACCAACGCCCTCAAGGATGAACTCGACCCAGGCATGGGTAACCTATCTCAGCAAGGTCGAGCTGCCGGTACTGGCCAATACGCTGCGACGCATTAATGAGCTGACCGACAGCCGGAACAGCACGGTTAACGAGCTGGCCAACGTGATTCTCAATGATGCCCAGCTCACCTCCCAGGTGTTGCGACTTTCCAATACCGTATTTTATAACCAGACCCGGACCCAGGTGAGCACGGTCAGCCGGGCCATTACCCTGATCGGCTTCGATGCGGTGAAATCCATGGCGATTTCCTCACTGATCGTCGACACCCTGCTGAAACGGAACGACCGTCCCCATCTTTTGCGCTGCCTGGCCCGTGCGATCCATGCCGCTGTCCAGGCCCGGTGTCTGATGCCGAAACGCAACGAGACCGCGCTGGAAGAGGTGTTTATCGGGGCATTGCTGATGAACATTGGCGAGTTGGCCTTCTGGTCCTGCGAAACTGACCAGGCCACGGAACTCGAAGAGCGCCTCCGGCTTGAGGAGCCGCCGGTTGAAGCCCAGAAGGCCGTGCTGCACTCAACCTTTACCGAAATCACCCGTGGCCTTGTGGATGCCTGGTCCCTGGGGCCTTTTATCAGGGACGTTGTCTCGCCGGGGCAGGCCAACTCCATGGCCTCCAGCCTGGTGCGAAATTCCGTGGATATGGCCCGACTATCCGAGCAGGGCTGGAGCGGCCCGGAAATGGACAAGGTTCTGGAGCGACTGGGCAAGGACATTGGCGAGAGCCCGGCGGTGGTTCGTGACCAGCTGAAGGTGAACGCCTCGGAGGCGACCCGCGTGGCAGTGTCTCTGGGCATTCCCCAGGTCACCGCCATGATGCCGGGCGCGGAAGGCAAATCCGGTGACACCGGGGAGAAGGCCCCGGACATGGATCCGGAGCTCCAGTTGGAGATACTGCGCGAATTGAGTCAGTGCCTGGCTGAGAAGCCGGACATCAACGAAGTGTGTCAGCTGGTGATTGAGGGTATCCACAGGGCTATCGGTATGCAGCGGGTGGCTCTGTTGATGAGCGACCGCACCGGCAACGAACTGGTACCCCGAAAGCTCGGCGGCCGTGGCACCGAAGAATGGCGTGAACACTTCGTGATTTCCAAGGACGGCACCGGGCCACTGGGTTCGCTTCTGCCCCATGCCCACTGCAGTATCTACGAACCCAGGCCAGACGTCGAAGGCGTACCCTATGATCGCTGGCTTGGCAAAGTGCCGGCGCTGATTGGACCGATCAAAGCCAACGGCCGTCTCATCGGGCTGTTCTATGCGGATAACGCGGCCGGGGCCTATGTACCCTCGAAAGAACAGCTGTCCGCGTTCGGACACTTCATCCAGAACGCACAGCTCTGCTTGACCTTGCTATCCACACACTGACAGCCGGAACGAATGGTTTCGGCTGTCAGTTTCCTTTTAGTGGAGGGCTCGCATCTGGCGTGGGTAGAGCGCTGCGCTCACTTCCGGCTCTTCCAGCAGGTCAGCCAGCTCGCGATCTACGGTGGTCTCTTCCCCCTCTTCCGGCAATGGCTCGAACA
>CAZFQI010000052.1:0-23710 GCA_964520755.1 uncultured Marinobacter sp.
ACTCATTTCAAAAAACCCTCGTGGAATTGGCGCACCGATTCCACGAGGGTACTACCTTTATGAGGTAGCAATATGCCGGCCTGCCAGAGCGCGACTGCCTCATTATTTTGTAAGAAGTTGCGCAACCGAACGAAAATAGATTAATTATGTTGCCATGGCTCAAATAACGTCACTGTATGTCTATAAGGTTGTCAGCCAGGCAAGCCCAGGCGTCGAAACGCGGGACTTGATACGCAAACTTGGCCTTCCTGTGGACGGCCCCATAGATCCGACCCAAATGGTGTCCTCGGCGGAGTATTACGACTTTTTTGCTGAACTGGTTGATCGAGATCCCCATGGCCTTTCATTACCGCTGAGAATCGGCGCTGCCATGCGAAGTGACGAGTACGGCGCTTTCGGTCTGGCCTGGAAATCGGCGCCTGACTTGCGCGGTTCATTCACAAGGGCAGAGCGGTACGGGCATGTTCTGGGCAGTGCAGAAACGTACTCGCTTGAGGAAACGGCACAGGGGTTCCTGTTCAACCTTGAAAAAGCAGGGGATGGTTGTCCCGGCATGCTGCTATCTAATGAAGCCAGCATGTCGGCGGTATATACCATCAGCAAAGAAGTCAGCTCCTCAGATTTCATTCCTTTTGCCATTTATTTCAAGCATACGCCGAGAGGCGATACCAGAGTGTACGAGAATCATTTCGGTTGCCCGGTCCATTTCGAGACGGGACGAGATGCGGTGCTTGTAAGTAGGGAAAGCATCGAAGCCCCCAACAGACTGGGCGATGAATCCATCGCCCGGTTTTTTGACCGACATCTTGAACAGCAACTGAATTCGCTCAAGGGCCACATCGACCTGCAACAACAAGTTCGGCGTGCTGTCGCCAACGTGCTTAGCGAAGGGGTACCGAAGCTGTCACGGATTGCGTCCGAACTGAATATGGGCGCACGGACTTTGCAAAGGAGATTGTCGGAGCAGGGGTATTCATTTCAAAACGTTGTCGACATGGCGCAAAAGGATCTCGCACAAAGACTTCTTCGTGAGACCGACTACAGCCTTGCCGAGGTGGCATTCCTGACCGGGTTTGCGGAGCAGAGCGGGTTCACGCGGGCTTTCAAGCGTTGGGCAGGGCAGACTCCACGATCCTATCGGCTTTCGACTCGCTGAGTCTGAGTTTGAAGTTGTCGCCCTCTGCACAAACCTTGGCATGCCGAGGCAATAACAAGCGACGTGGTTTCACGAAAATAGACTTGCACTTAAATCAGAAGGAGCAAGTCAATGAAACCATCCAACCAGGCACATCAAACAGTTCTTGTCTTAGGCGGTACCGGGAAAACCGGAAAACGCGTTGTTGAGCAGCTGAAAGACACCGGTTATGAGGTTCGAGTTGGGTCCCGCTCAGCCATCCCATCTTTTGATTGGGACAACGAGAAAAGCTGGGACCCTTGCCTCACTGGCGTCACTTCAGCCTATATCACCTACTCACCAGACCTGGCCATGCCGGGTGCAACCGACGCTATCCAGGCGTTTGTCAGCCTCGCTAAACGACGCGGAGTGAAGCGACTCGTCCTGTTGTCTGGGCGTGGCGAAGCGGAGGCACAAGCCTGCGAAGACATTGTTCAGGAATCCGGCCTCGAATGGACAATTGTCCGGGCAAGCTGGTTCAACCAGAACTTTTCTGAAGGTGCATTCATCGACATGGTGTTGAACGGTGCCATCACTTTGCCAGCAGGCGATCAGGTTGAGCCTTTCGTGGATGTCGATGACATTGCAGACGTAGCTGTTGCCGCGCTGACTCAGGACCACCACAACGGCCATATCTATGAAGTAACGGGACCAAGATTGATGACCTTCGCGGATGTGGCCGCAGATCTTTCCCGCGCGACCGGCCGCGAGATTTCATTCATCGACGTACCTCACAATGGTTTTATCGCTGAGATAGAGAACTCCGGCGCGCCGGAGGACGTGGTCTGGATGCTGGATTATCTTTTCGCAACGGTCCTTGATGGCCGCAACGCGCAGTTGACCGATGGCGTTCAGCGGGCACTTGGTCGCGCACCGAAAGACTTTGCTGCGTTCGCAGAAGACGTAGCAAAGACGGGTATCTGGGACAAACGTTAAACGGGCTACAGAATCTGGATTTGAGGCTGTTTAAAAATAATGGCGACGCGATGTAACACTTGGGCCTGGCGGGTTACTGATAGCCAATAGGAACACAGATCTAATAGACCTTCAGGAGCCCATCATGGCCCACAAGTTTGCGGAAATCGCTTTTACCCGGACCGTTAAGCAGGTTCAGGAGGACATGGGCAGCCGGTCGGGTTACGCATCCATCGAGACCGGCCCCGACCGAAACCATTTGCTGAGGGACCGGGAGCGCACCTTCATTGAAGCCCGGGACAGTTTTTACATTGCCAGCGTCAGTGAGACAGGCTGGCCTTACATCCAGCATCGGGGTGGGCCAGCCGGTTTCTTGAAGGTGATAGACCAGTCGACCATCGGCTTTGCTGATTACTCAGGCAACCGTCAGTACGTGACCACGGGTAACGTGTTGAACAATGATCGCGTGGCGCTGTTTCTAATGGACTATCCGAACCGTAGGAGACTGAAACTCCTTGGCAGAATGGCGCTTGTGGGTCCCGACCAGCCGTCAATTCTCGACGAACTGCAGGACGCCAGTTATGACGCAAAGGTAGAGAAGGGCATGATCATTCGCGTCGAAGCCTTTGACTGGAATTGCCCGCAACACATAACCCCCCGCTACACCAGGGTTGAGGTCGAAACCCTGCTTGAGTCTATGCGCGACGGGGGCTGAACCGACATCAAAGGGTAGATTGAAGTTTACTGCTGTAGCGCCGGAGTTTGCCTACGGTTTGTGACCAGTCATCTGCCCCTACCATATCGGTGAACTCACCGTGAGCTTCTTCCCATCGTGCCAATGCCTGCTGGTAAATCTCTTCGCCTTCCGGCGTCAGAGCCAGGCCCAGTGAGCGCTTATGGCCTGTTGGCTGGGATTGGAGCAAACCCTTGGAGATCAGTTTTTCAACCGTTCGCTGAAGTGATGTCCGCTCCATGCCGAGAAGCTCAGCCAGCTCGTTGATGGAGTTTGGAGGCGAAAGCTTGATGGCATTCAGAATCGAGAACTGGGTAATCCTGAGGCCGGTATCGGAAAGGTGATGGTTGTAGTGACGGGTTACCAACCTGGAAAAAACACGGGAATAGAGTGCGGCGCAGGTTCTGGCAACATCAAGAGGCGTTGTTTCCTGATCGAATGACTGCTCAGACATGGTGGACTCCTGATCGCTGAAGTGTATATGCATGATCCTAGGTTGTGGCCGGGGGAATGTCCAGTCAATCAAGCTAACAGACTTGATGCGAATCTTGCGTAGCTCAGTAACAGATACGCCTCCTGGACGTCTGTGCAGTAAGGATCAATCTCTAACGTCCTCATCAAACACGAGGGAGGCACCATGAAAAATCAGGAACTCAACCTGTTACACGTGTTCAGCGCCATCATGACGGAAGGTTCAATCACACGAGCTGCGGATCGCCTCGGCATGACTCAACCCGCGGTTTCGAATGTTGTTTCCCGAATGCGGACGGCCTGGAAAGATCCTTTATTTGTGAAGCGGGGACGACAGGTAGAGCCGACGTCGTATGCGCAAAGCCTTTGGGACCAGATCCGCAATCCCCTGTACGAACTGTCCAATGCAGTAAACTCCACCCGCTTCACGCCCAGTGAATCCCGCAGGACGTTCAGGGTAGCCGTGACCGATTTGATACTCGAGATGGTCTGGCAACCGCTGGTCTCCGAGTTGCAGAAAAGTGCGCCTGGTATTGATCTGCATGCGGTGCCTTTCTCGCCCGCCACTGCAGCGAACCATCTGCGCGAAGCGAGTGTCGATTTCGTGATCGGGTTTTTCGAGCAACATGATCACAGCCTGAGAAGCCTGTGGTTGTTCGACACCGGTTATGTGTTGGCCATGAGAAGCGGCCATGATCTGAGTGGTCAACCGGTTGACCTTGAATCGTTTCTCAATGCGCAACATCTGCTGGCAACCATGTCTGGTGAGGCTCATGGTGTTGTCGACGACACGCTTCACCAGCGAGGCCTGGAGCGACGGGTGGCGGTAACGGTCAACCACTTTTCGGCGGTTCCGAATCTGCTCAGGAACTCTGATCTGGTTGCCACCATCCCGGAAGTCATCACCGGCGATTGTGAGTTTTGCTCTGGCATCACAATTACCAATTTGCCAATTGATGTGGAGCCAACCAGCCTGTACCTCGCATGGCATACCCGCCACGACCGGGATCCCGGTATTATCTGGATTCGGAGCGTGATCGAACGGGTTGCCAAGGAGTGTTGGGCAAACGCGATGGCCGCCAGAGAGCTTGATTGCGGCCCACTGACAGTGATCGAGCCTGGTTTAGACAATCGGCCCAGTAACTAGAACGCCTGTCCCTTTGTGGAAGTGCTCCGGTGGTTACTATTTCTCTCGTAGACATCAACCACTGGAGAACCCAATCATGAAAAACGTAACTGCCAAAGCTCTGCTTCTTGCTTCTATCACCCTGATCGCCGCTTCCGCCAGCGCTTCGCTGGCCGATCGCAAATCAGACATCGACGATCACGGCCAGGCCGTGAGCAGCCCATACTCCGGTCAAAAAGTGATTCGCGGACAGGTTGTTTTGAAGTAAAAAGTCCGTGTAAAAAAGGGGGGCAAGGATTCAGAATCCTTGCCCCCCCTTTTTTGTCCCACAGAGTCACTACGCAACGTTGGCGTTATCCTCAACAGTGGCGTTCTCTGCTTCCTCTGCTGTCAGGTTAAGCTTCTTCCATTCCCTTGGCGTCATGCCCGTATTCTTTTTGAAGGCCCTCGAGAAACCAGAGGCGTCCTCATAGCCCACCTCAAAGCAGATAATCGACATGGGCTTGTCTTTCAGGATGAGTTTTTTTGCTGCGGATATCCGTGCGTTCTGAACGTATTCGCCAGGGGCCAGGCCGAGGACATTCTTGAAGTGCTGGATGAAGGTTGAGCGGGACATCATCGCAACTTCAGCAAGCTTCTCCACGGAGAGGTCCCCGTTCAGGTTGCTGTCAATGCGATTCAGAACCTTGCTTAGCTGCCGGTCCGCAAGCGCAGACAGCATCCCTCTGGGTGTTTCCCCTTCCGAGACAATGTGCCGAAGCACATTCACGAAAATAACCTCCACGAGTCGATTCATGATTGCGTCTCGTCCTTCCTGTGCGGCCTCGGCTTCAGAGAACAACACATCCACAAAGGAACCAAGGCCCAGAACGGAGGAAAGGGGAAGCACCACGGATGCGGGCAGCGCCTCCAGGACGGGATTCCGGGACCCTGTCTGGAACTTGATTGAGGCACAGATCATCTCCGCGCCTTCCCGGTTGGCACCGAAAAGCTGATGGGGCTGGGATCGCACCGAAAAAATCATAGTGGGTTCCGTCAGCGTAGTTTTCTCCCGGTTTCCTTCCATGATGTCGAGCACTCCCGAGCGGAGTACATGAATGTAGCCGGTTCCCTCTTCTTCAAAGGAGGCTAGCCCGCAGAGCTGGCCCCGAAAGAATACGCCGGCGTTCACATTAAGTTGGTCGAGAATGTAAGAAAGCCTGTCCATAAGCACTCCAGATAATTGGCATAGAAGTTTGAACGATCGTACTCATTCAGTACCCCTTGAGGCCTTAATGTTTCAAACGTAGTCATCATTCATTCAAAGGAGATACCCAATGACTCGTTTCAAGAAACTTCGTGCCTTCGTTGCTATTGCCTCCATGAGCGCCGCTTTTGGTGCTTTTGCTGCCGATATCGATATGAACGCCAATGCCAATGATGTTGCCATTAGCGGCTACGATCCGGTGGCCTACTTTTCCGACTCAGAAGCTACCAAGGGCTCTGCGGAATACACCGCCACCTACAAAAACGCTATCTACCATTTCTCAAGCGCAGAGAATCGTGATCAGTTTCGTGCCGACCCCAGTGCCTATGCACCCCAGTACGGTGGTTACTGCGCGTTCGGCGTAACCATGGAGAAGAAGTTCGACGTTGATCCTGAAGCCTGGCGGATTGTCGATAACAAGCTTTACCTGAACCTGAACAAAGACGTGCAAAAGCGTTGGCTCACGGATGTACCTGGCTTCATTGCCAATGCCAACGACATCTGGCCCGAGATCAAAACTGTGGAAGCAGCCGAGCTGTAATCCTCTGCCAATGATGTGAGCAAGTCCCAGGGTCCTTGGCGTTTTCGGTCAAGGACCCTGAAACAAACTTTGAAGGTGATCGATATGAACCAGAAACTTCTTTTCAGCGCGGCACTGGCCGCAGCGTTGGCCGGCGCCATGGCTGCTCCCCTGGCGCACGCAGGTGGCAAAGAAAAGTGTTACGGCATCTCACCGGTTGGTGGTAACGATTGTGCGAACCTTGCCGGAACGCACTCCTGTGCAGGGCAGTCCAAGGTCGCCAACGACCCGGGTGAGTACAAGATTGTCGAGAAGGGCACCTGCGAGGATCTGGGTGGCTTTGACAAGGAAACGGCCCTGAAAATCATTGCTGAGAAAAGCAAAGGTTAAGTGGCATGGGTAATCGTCAGGACATAGTCCCAGCCAGGCCGGAACTCGGGAGCAGCACTGTTGGGGTAGGGTTACGACCAGACCACTATCAGGACGTTCTCGAGCACGCACCTTCGGTAGATTTTCTTGAGGTGCACTCAGAGAATTTCTTCGCGGAGGCAGGAATTGCTGTTGATCTGTTGAAGGAGGTTTCGGTAACCACGCCAATCAGCCTTCATGGCACCTCGGCAGGCCTCGGATCCGTTGAGGCTATTCCTGACGATTACCTCAAAAAACTGAAGCGTCTTGTGGATAGGGTAGATCCAATACTCGTGTCGGATCACCTGTGCTTTACCTGGGCGAGGATCGGTGGAAGGCTTTTTCATGGTGGTGATCTCCTACCTATTCCCTACACCACAGACAGTTTGCAGCATGCGGTAAACAACATTGACCGCATGCAACAGTACCTCGGCCGTCAGATCTCTATCGAGAACGTCTGTGCGTACATCGAGTTTGACCACAATGACTTCGACGAGGCCGCTTTTCTTAATGAAATCGTTGCCCGCACGGGCTGCGGCTTAATCCTTGATATTAATAACGTGATGGTGAACGCCCGTAATGGGAAAGTCGCCGAACCGGCGGATTTTGTTGACCGTTACGTTGAGTCTCTCGATCACTCGGCAATTGCAGAAATTCACCTTGCGGGTTCAACGCCCGTTGATGCGGAAGAACTATTAATTGATGACCATGCCTGCCCGGTACCCGAGGCTGGGTGGCACGCCTATGGGCGTGTGCTCCGAAAGATCGGCCCGCGGCCCACGTTGATTGAATGGGACAACAACCTTCCGTCGTGGCGCGAACTTCAGGGGGAAGCCACCAAGGCCAGAAAAACACAACGCCGTGTATTGAGGAGGGAGCGAAGCCATGAACCTGTCTGATTACCAGAGCCAGTTTCTCGCGTTCCTGTTCGGCGGTACCAACAAGCCAGGGCTGTCCAATTCAGAAGTGTATCGATTCGGAGTAGAGGCGAAAGCGTTTCGAGCCCTTGAGCACAGCTATCCGACGGTAAAGGCACTGGTAGGGCCGGCTGATTTCGAGGAACTGGCCCTGGATTATTTCAGAATGGTCCGGAAGCAGAGCGGGGACTGGAGTGAATTCGGCTGGGGGTTTCCGAGCTGGATTATCTCGCATCGGATTTCAGACCGGATTCCCTATCTCTCCGATGTGGCGCGACTTGACCACCACGTGGGCCGGGTTGAGCGCAGCCATTACCAGGAAGTGGACTTCGAAAGCTTCTCCATGATTGGAGAGGATCTCTCGTCCTGTCAGCTCATTCTCAATAGCGGGCTTCAGTTTTTCAGGTCCGTTTATCCAGTGGTCAGCATATGGGAGGCACACAAAAGCCAGACCCCTCAAGACACACTCAGCTTTGCTCAAGCAAAAAGAATGATCGCCAAAGGCCGGGGCCAGAACGCCCTGATTTATCGAGCGGGTTGGCGAGGGATGGCAGAAGCCATTTCTGAAAAGGATATTGCGCTGCTCGAGCGTCTCAGAAAACAGCCAAGTATTGCCGAAGCCTTCGGTGAAGGTGTTCTGAATGAAACGAATTTTACCGGTTGGCTGCAGGACATGATCTCAAAAAGAGTCATCGTTGGTGCCAGAACCATTCATTGATAGGAGATTGATATGAAAACCTTAGCGTACAGTTTTTACGGATTAAACGATTCAGTTCAGCGAATTGTCGGTGGCCTGCTACCAGTCGCACTTCTTCTTGGGCGTCTCTACGTGGCATGGGTGTTCTTCAAAGCCGGCCTCACCAAGATTGACGATTGGGGAACGACGCTGTTTTTGTTTGAAGAGGAATACAGCGTGCCGCTGCTAAGTCCGGAGCTCGCTGCCTTCCTGGCCACGTTCGGGGAACTGGTGTTTCCCGTCCTGCTCGTCCTTGGCCTGTTTTCTCTGGTGTCTTCCCTGGGGCTGTTTGTCATCAACATTGTTGCGGTAATCAGTCTGGAAATGATCGCGCCGGCAGCCGAGCTGACCCACGTGGTATGGGGCCTGATCCTGATGGCACTGGCCATGTGTGGGCCTGGTCTGTTCTCGCTGGATAAGCTGATTGGCGACCGGTTTAGAAGAGTCTGATTCAGAATTGTTCACCCCTTGGCGTATTCGGCATTCACCCTCGCATCGATATTGTTCGCCGAATACGCCCTTTTTCTTAATTGAAGTCATTGTCCGGAGGATATCCGCTGTGCCGATCGTAAACCTGAATACATTTGACGAACTGGGAGATCTTGCCAACAGGCATGAGTGGCTCCTACTGGATTTTTGGGCTCCCTGGTGTGCGCCGTGCAAGGTTATGAACCCGGTTCTGGAGCAGTTCAGTCAATTGAACCCTGAAAGTGCCGTGGTGAAAGTGGACGTGGACCAGAAACATGATCTTGCCGCCAAATTTGGCGTCAGGGCCATTCCGACCCTGGTTTTGCTGAGACGAGACCAATTCATGGGCCAGGAAACCGGGTCCAAATCCCTGAAGGATCTGACCAAGTGGATCGACGGTCTGAAAGAGAAGGTATCGCAGTTGGCGTGAGTTGTTGACGGTTTTCAGAGTAAACTCAGTTTGCCGGGCCGAGGCCCGGCTTTTTTATGTGGGATTGGGGAGTGTTCTGTACTCCATTCGTGCCTGAGACGAATCGTTTGAACGTGCCTTGGAGAAGAAGTAGACAATGACGGTCGAATTGCCGAGATACCAGAAACTTGAGAATACTCTGCGACAGAGTGTTGAAAGTGGCCGCTGGCAGGCTGGCGAACGACTCCCTTCAATAAGGACACTTTGTCACCAGCACGGCGTTTCCAAGATTACGGTTCAGCATGCACTGCAGCGACTTGAAGCGCAGGGATTAATCGAGGCTCGGGAGCGCAGCGGCTTTTTCGTTGCGCCTGGACATCGCGAATTCGAGCCCCCCAGACAAGCCTCAACACTCGCCGCACCCAAACCGGTTTCGGTGAGCCAGGTGTTTCAGGACATCATGACCCGAAGCGCTGCCTTTGATTTGCTTCCTGATCATCGGAGCGAAGTAACGCCGCCAGGCATTGTGCAACTTAACCGGTCGATCGGGCGGGCATTGAGGCGTCAATCGGTAAACTTTCAATACTATGACGAGCCGGCTGGTGACCCGGAGCTGAGATCCCAGCTTGCCCTGCGATCAGCCCGAAGAGGATGGACGGCTGATGCCGATCAATTCTGCATCACATCCGGCTGCCAACAGTCCCTGTTTCTGGCCTTGATGGCCGTTTGCCAGCGCGGAGATGTGGTTGCAGTGGAAGCTCCGGGATTTTATGGAGTTCTTCAGTTACTTGAACAACTTCAGCTCAAGGTAGTCGAGATACCTGCATCGCCGAATAGTGGCATGGATATACAGGCGCTTGAGGAGACTCTACAGACCTGGGACGTAAAAGCCTGCGTGGTTTCACCGGCCTTTGCTACACCGACCGGCGCTGTGATGCCTCATGAAGCCCGCGCCCGGCTCCTCGCACTAGCCGACCAACATCAACTTGCCATTATCGAGGATGACATTTACGGCGATTCGGGTTGGTTAAACGTACCTGACACTTTGAAAGCGATTGATAAATCTGAGCGGGTCATCCATTGCAGCTCTTTTTCCAAGATGCTTTCGAGAGATCTCCGTTTGGGGTGGGTTTCAGGAGGAAGATGGCACCAGAAAATCATGCAACTCAAACTGACGTCCCAGTTGGCGAGTAGTCGGTTTTTACAGCAGGGAGTGGCGGATTTTATTGCAGAGGGTGGCTACTCATCCTTCCTCCGGCGCTATCGTCAAAGTTTGCGCCAGCAGCGCGATCATTTGCTGACTCTTCTGGGAGACTGGCCGGTGCCTTTGCGTGCAACGGCTCCGAATGGGGGCCTGGCCCTGTGGATAGAGCTGCCTCCGGAGGTCGACACCTTGAGTCTTTACGCCGAAACGCTGAAAGAGGGCATTGTCATCACCCCTGGCAGCCTCTTTTCGGTATCAGGAAAGTTTTCAAACTGCCTGAGAATCAGTTTTGCCCATCCCTGGAATGGCGCCCGGGTTGCCGCTTTGCAACGGTTATCCGAACTGGTGTCCTGAAGATTCCCTGTCTGTCCCTATTGTTTATTAAAAAAGTGGTCCTGCCCCTATTTAAAGCGAGCGATTATCCTCCTGCCATCCGTTTCTGATCAAATGTGGCAAGGTGCGCAGCGAATGAGTCGCCTGATCTCTGTTAAGCAAATTGAATCTTCATCAACAACTCGTGGGCCTGAACAGAAAATTCAGCCGCGAAGCTTTTCCGGGCTTTACCGCCGTTTGAGGATAACCGGCGGGTTTGTACTCTTCGCCCTGTATTTTGGCGTAGCCTGGCTCAACTGGGGTGGCCGGCAGGCCGTACTCTGGGATCTTTCTGATAAGAAATTCCACATATTTTCAGCCACGTTCTGGCCAGAAGACCTCGTGTTGCTCTCCGGAATACTCCTGATTTGCGCCTTCGGCCTGTTTTTCCTCACCGTATTGGCCGGGCGGGTATGGTGTGGCTACGCCTGCCCTCAGAGCGTTTGGACCTGGGTCTTCTTGTGGGCAGAGAGAGTGACAGAGGGTGACCGCTTAAAAAGAATCAAGCTTGATGCCGCACCTCTAAGTTTTCAGAAGATCGCGCTCCGTGGCTCCAAACATGGGCTCTGGTTGGTTATCAGTCTGTTAACGGCAGTCACGTTTGTAGGCTATTTCACGCCGATCCGGGATCTTGTTGGTGATCTTTTTGCCATGGAAGCATCCGGTTGGGCCATGTTCTGGGTCTTGTTCTTTACCACGGCCACCTACCTCAATGCCGGTTGGTTACGCGAAAAAGTCTGTTTTCACATGTGCCCCTATGGCCGGTTCCAGTCGTCCATGGTGGATGCGGACTCCCTGGTTATCTCCTACGACGCCGCCCGAGGTGAACCGAGAGGGTCGCGGAAAAAGGACGCTGCGCTTTCCGAAGGCGGGCTCGGTGACTGTATTGACTGCCAGCTGTGTGTGCAGGTATGCCCGACCGGGATTGATATTCGCGATGGTCTGCAAATGGAGTGTATCGGATGTGCGGCGTGCATCGACGCGTGCGACTCGATCATGGACAAAATGGGGTATGACCGAGGTCTGGTGCGTTACGCCAGCGAGCGCGAACTAGAAGGCGGAAAAACAAACCTGTTGCGACCACGACTGGTGGGGTATTTCGCGTTCCTCGCTTTGATGATTGCGCTATTTTCCTGGGGCGTGGCGTCCAGACCACTGGTAACCCTCGATGTGGAAAGGGACCGCGGTATGTATCGCTATACGGGCGAGGGCAACATTGAAAACAGCTATTTGCTCAAGCTTACCAACAAAGACAGCAGCCCGAGATACCTGGTGATCGAGGTTGGCGGTTTTGAAGAATTCTCAACCACAGGTCCCGGAGGCGTTGTGGTTGGAGCGGGTGAGAGGGTTGAGGTGCCATTTTCTGTCGCTGTTCCATCCTCCTCCCTTGATTCCGGGGCTAACGACGTTGTTTTTGAGGTCAGCACGTTGAATCACGAAGGGGCTGTGACAACCGGCACTACCACCTTTCTTGGTCCCCAAAAACACTGATGGGGTCGGTCTTTCGGGATGAACAAGGGGACGGTCGCGAATCTCGTCGAGCCGTCCCCTTGGCGTCCTAGGGATTCATGATGCGGTTAAGCTCACTCTCTGGCGGTAGACCAAGTCGCATCCTCACATTCCCGCTACCATCCTTGTAATAGATTCCGGGAGTGGCCGTCACACCAAGGTCGGACATCAGTTGATTATTGGCGTCCACCAGGGCTTTGCCGCGCTCTGAAGCATGGTGTATCGGCACAATGCCGCCACTCCGGAAGGTCTCAAAGTTCTTGATATACGCTCCGTGGGGCTTTTTCGAACCCAGAATTGTCGAAGCTTTCGCGACGCTGTCGCTGGCCAGAACGCCTACCACGATATGTCTGATTTGAACTTTACCGGCTTTAAGCCAGGGCAATGCGGCTGTACGAAACCTGTGACAATACGGGCAGTTCGGGTCTACGAAGGCGTAAACAACGGTTTCGGCATTCGGGTCGCCGTCCTGGATCCAGTGACTGTTCTCAAGCTTGCCCCAGGCCTGCTGGTTCTTCGCATCGGTGAATAGCTTCTGAACTCTTGGCGCCGAGAGGTTGGTGCCATTCTTGTCGATCAGGGTCCCAACAAATGCATGTTCGCCATCGCGGGTAACGTACATCGTGACCGGGGAACCCTGTGAGTCCAGTACATATCCTGTCATCCCGCCAACGGCCTTGAAAGAAGAGACAACTTTCAGACCCCGATCTGTGACCTGTTTGATGATCGCTGGGTGGCCGCCGGAGGCGTGAGCGGTTGCCGAGAAAAGAAGGGCTGCGCTGATTACAGCAGACAGCCCCGAGATTGCTTTGTCCATGACGCCTACCCTTATGCGGATGTGGATCGATTAGTGGAGGGCTCTAATCTAGTACCGATAAAGGTCGGGTAGGCGGCAAAATGTGTTTAAAAGTTTGCAGAATGTTTAAGGCACCAATTTCCAAAGCTGCTTCCGCCGCAGAAATCAAAGGCCCAAGTCACTGAGTCCGGGATGGTCATCCGGTCTGCGACCGAGTGGCCAATGGAAAAGCCTGTCAGACTCTTTGATGGGGCTGTCATTGATGCATGCAAATCGGCGCTGCATGAGACCGTCGGCATCGAATTCCCAGTTTTCATTTCCGTAGGACCGGAACCAGTTTCCGCTGTCGTCGTGCCACTCGTAGGCATAGCGCACGGCAATTCGGTTGTCGGTATAGGCCCAGAGCTCCTTGATCAGGCGGTAATCCAGCTCGCGATTCCATTTCCGGGTGAGAAACTCTTCAACCTGTTTTCGGCCATTGGCGAACTCCGCCCGGTTGCGCCAGCGCGTGTCCTCTGTGTAGGCGAGGGCAACCTTCGCCGGGTCACGGCTGTTCCAGCCATCTTCGGCAAGGCGGACTTTTTCGATGGCGCTTTCCCGGGTAAAGGGAGGCAGTGGTGGACGTTGGGTACTCATAAGAATTCTCCAGTTTTAGCGGAACAGAGTGAAAATGCCGCCTGGATCAGAGCAGGGCGGCCAGTTCATTTCTCGCGCGGTGCAATATGACTCGCAGGTTTCCATGAGTAATCTCCAGCACCTCGGACACCTGCGAGCCGGTCAGTGGGCTCATTCCCTTAAGCAGAATCGCGTTAGCGTGATCACGGTTCATATTCTTCATTTCAATTCGAATGCGTTCCTGAACCTTTGAAGTCTGGACAGCTAACTCCGGTTCGCTCAGGTGTCCGGCGGTACTGGCAAAGTGGTTGTCTGGTGAGTTGTCTGATAGCAAGGCCAGGCTGGGCGTAGCAGGAAACTCCCTTCGATTTTCCCGGTAGGTACTGAAGGCTTTATTGGTAACTATCCGGCACAACCAGGTTTTGAGTGACGAACGCCCCTCGAACGACGCGATAGCTCCGAGCGCAGCCATCCAGGCTTCCTGAACAATATCTTCGGCCACTGCTGCGCATGTGTACCTCGTTGCTACCCTCAACATCGCGGGATGAAATCTCCGGTAAGCTTCACCAAATGCCTTCGGGTCGCCAGCCTGTAATCCATCGATCAAATCTTGTTCAAGCCCAAACACGGGCGCCTTCCGGGTAGTTTTGATTTGTATGTCCATCGTGCTCTTCTCCGTGCCGTGTTCGCTGGTGGTTCGTAAATGGAACCGACAACAACACCAGTCAAAAAACACCCTGATTCACTACGCCGAGTGGTATTTCTTGAAGTAGACAAGTCGGTCTATTTTTAATTGTAGACAGATCTGTCTAATTTGGTCAAGATATATTCAACGAACGAATTGGAGTTTTGAAGATGGGACGAAGGCAGGACTTGGTCGATACGGCATTGCGGCTGTTCTATGAACATGGGATTCACGCCATCGGCATTAACCAGGTGCTACAGGAAGCCGGTGTAGCCAAGCAAACGCTTTATAACCATTTTGAAAGCAAGGACAGTCTCGTGGAGGCTGCCGTCGAACATCGGGATAATCTCTTTTTCCAATGGCTTGAGACGCGAATGAACAAGCAGCCGGCCGGGAGAGAGGCGCTATTAGAAATGTTTGATGCGGTTCATGACTGGTTCAATAACCGCGTACCATCACTGCATCGTTTCTATGGGTGCTTCTTTATAAATACTTGCGGTGAGTACAGCGATCCAGAGCATCCGGTACACAAACGATGTGCGGCCCACAAGACCAGGGTTTTTGAACTCCTGAAGAGACATGCTCTGGAAATTTGCACTTCAGAAACTGAAGCAGAAGAACTGGCCAATGCACTGTTTTTATTGAAAGAGGGCGCTATTGTTAAGGCGCACGTTGAAGGTGATCTGGATGCTGCGCTGAAGGCAAAGGCAATTGCCTCGAGGATGATTTCGCCGCACTGAGAGTCAGCGCGGCGAAACCAGGATGGTTAACGATACCTTGAAACAGGCACATTGAGTCCGGAGGATTTTTGGCAATCCCGCTCGCTGGACAGCTTACCGAGCATGAAAACGCAGAACGGAACGCAGTAGGTCAGGACTGCCGGCAGCCATTGAATTTCCTGGTGTCCGAACAGCGCATCATGCTGGTTGATCAGCAATAGAATGGTACCTACTACAAGGGCAACCTTTGCCGCCTGTGTGTAGTAACGATTGAACAGTTCAAGCAACGGCATGGGGCGTCTCCTTGCGTTCTGTCGCTTTCAGCTTCTCTGCAGCATCCCGGAATGCGGTGCGAACACCTTCTTCAATGACCGGGTGGTAGAAAGGCATCCCGAGGATCTCGTTGACTGTCAGAGACTGCTGCACCGCCCAGGCAAGGAGGTGACCAATATGCTCCGCTGCCGGCCCGAACATTTCTGCACCCAGCAGAATGCCGCTGTGCTTGTCTGCGTAGATTTTCAGCATGCCCTGGTTTTTGGCCATCACCCGGCTTCTTCCCTGATTGTGAAAACTCACCTTTCCAGTGATGAAGGTGTATGGCACCAGTTCGTGCGCTCGTTTGCCCACACTGGCAATTTGGGGGTCGGAAAAGACGACGCCCAGGCCGGCACGTCGATGGCCGACTTCCACAGTGGGGAAGGTTCCCGCGTTGCTGCCCGCAATACGCCCTTCATCTGAGGCTTCATGCAGTAGCGGCAGCTCATTGTTCGCGTCTCCTGCAATAAAGATGTGCGGTGCACTGGTTTGCATGGTGTAGCGATCGGAGTCAGGAACGCCGCGGGCGTCCAGAGCAATGCCGGTATTCTCGACGCCGAGCTTGTCAGTGTTCGGAATGCGACCGGTTGCCGCCAGTACATAGTCAACCACTACCGTGCGAACGATGCCTCCGGACGTGCGGTAGGTTACCTGCACGCCGTTCAGGATTTCTTTTGCTGCGAGGACTTCCGCGTGAAGGACCAGATCAAATTCGGACTGGAAAGTATCCGCCGCAATGGTCCGGATTTCAGAGTCGGCGATTCCACCAATCGAGTCATTCCGCGACAGCATCGTAACGTTAACGTTGAGGCGGCTTAGGGCCTGTCCCAATTCCAGACCGATAACACCGGCTCCGACAACCAATACGGATGTAGGAAGCTGCTCCAGTTCAAATATATCGTCGTTAACGAGCAGGCGGTTACCCGCGCCCTCAAGTACTTCAGGAATAAACGGTCTCGAACCTGTTGCAATAACGATCCGGTCGGCCGTGATTTCAAGACCGTTATCAATCTGCACACGATGCGCGTCCAGGAAGCGTGCGTAACCACGGACCTTGTGGCTATCTTCAAACTCGTCGACATCTTCCACAACAAACCCGACGAAACGGTCGCGCTCTCTTTTGACCCGCTCAAGTACTGCAGCACCGTCGGTCTCGACGGTCGGCACATTGAGTCCGAATACCCCCGCATGCTTTGCGCCGTGGGCGGCTTCTGCGGCGGCAATCAAAAGTTTACTGGGCATGCAGCCGACACGCGCGCAAGTGGTGCCATAGTGGCTTCCCTCGATCAGCGCGATACTGTCGGTGTGTTTGCGAGCTTCGCGATAGGCGCCCATACCGGCTGTGCCCGTGCCAATGATGGCAACATCAACTTTTCGTTTGAGCATTTTGCCCTCCTGAGATTTGCGTGGATCAATAAAAGGTTTGGTTGCGATCAGCTCGCCTTGGCGGCTTGGCGCTGCAGGTAGCGAATGATGTCTTGAGATTCGTACAGCCAACGGACTTCTTCGTTCGATTCGATTCTCAGGCAGGGCACCTGCGCTCGACCGCCACCTTTGATCAGCTCCGCGCGGTAGGCAGGGTTTCTGCCGATATCCCGTTCTTCCACTGCAATGTCGATGTGCTTCATCGCAGAGCGGGTGTATGCGCAGAAAGGGCATGATTGAGAGTGGTACAGAGAGAACGATGTGGTTTGCGAACTGACGGACATGGGCTGTCTCCTTCGTAATGAATGTGACTGCAATTCTCTGTTCTTTAGCCAGATTGGAGGTGGCAGGACGGTTGGAATAGTTGTCCATCTGTTTGACGAAACGGTTGGACATGTTCAAAAAATAAGCAGCAAACGCTTGCAAATCTTCGTATGATGTACATACACTATATAGAAATCGATTCGATATCGGAAGAGGTGTTCCTGTGTCGATGATTCAATTCAGTGTTCAACAAGTTGAGGAAAACAGGCATGAGCCTTTCTCTTAATATGTTTCAGGCAGCTTTTGGGGTTTACAGCCGATTGTTGCCATCCAGAGCGGCCTTGAAAGCCGTCGAACTCATGACGAGTCCCCGAATAAAGCCAGAGCGACGGGCTTCATCCCGAGAGTTGTTTGAGAAAGTCGTGCCGTTAGGTAATGACGGTTGGCTCTCGATCATCGGGAACGGCCCAAAGAAAATCTTGTTCTTGCATGGCTGGTCAGGTTGGGTCGGGCAATTCGAGGATCTGATCCGTGAGATTGATCCCGGTGAATACACCGTTTACGCCGTTCATCCAGCGGGACATGGAGAATCCGAGGCGACCGAATCTCATCCGGGTCGCTTTATTGAGGCAGTCTTCGAAGCGCATGATTATGTTGATGGGTCTTTTGATGTGGGAGTCGGTCACTCACTGGGTGCAGCTGCGCTTGTTTATGCCCAATCCACGAGAAGTTGTTTCGGGCGTCTGGTTCTGGTTTCTGGTCCGGCAACCATTGAAGGTGTGCTGAGCCGGTTTGCCCGGTTTGTGAAACTTGGCGCGCGGAGCAAACGTCTTTTCATCCGCGATATGGAAGAAACAGTCGGGTTGAGTGTTGATCGATTAGATCTGATTACGCTGGCTCCCTCGATCAAGGCGCCCGTGTTATTGATTCATGACGAGCTGGATTCAGAAGTTCCTTCTGCCGAGTCCAGGGAATTGCACGAGGTGTTTCCGCGAAGCCGTTTGACTCATACAACGGGATACGGACATAGCAGGCTTTTGCAAAATCCTGAAGTGGTTCGCGAAATCGTCGAATTTACCCATACACCGTTCAGGCCGTAGTCCGAACACTTGCGTGAATCCTGGGAAGTGCAGGGACATAGAGCGTCCTTTTTTATTAACTCAACGAGTGTATATACACTCAATAAGGGGATGGTGATGGCTGAACATAAAGAGTATTGCTCAACTGCGTTTGGCTTCTTCAAGAAGCTGATTCGTTATCGCTGGATCTCGCTGATTTTGGCAGTGCTGGTTATTGGCAGTCTTGGTAGCCAGTTAGGAGAACTGAAGAAAAACACCCAGGCCGATGCTTTTATCGATGCCAACGAGCCGGCTCTCGTTTACAGGCGCGCTGTTGAGGACATCTTCAACCTCAAGGACCCCCTGGTTATAGCGATACAGAACGAGGGTGCTAGCGGGATTTACAATCCGAAAAGCCTTGAACTGGTGAGTTGGCTGAGCGACCACCTGATCTCCGTGCCGAACATAGATCCACAGGGCATAACCAGTCTGGCCACTGAGTCGAATATTCAGGGAGACACCTATGGAATGGAGGTTCGGGAATTCCTCGATGGACCGCTGGATGAAGGCCACATCGAGTGGATTAAAACAAGCATTGAGAGTTTTCCCCTCTACGAGGGAAGTCTCGTAGCCGACGACGGTTCAATGACGTTAATCGTCGCTGAACTGTTGGACCAGGAGAAGGCGGAGACGACCTATCAGGCTGTGATGCAACTCATCAGTGCGGCTCCAGCAGGGCAGAATAAAATCCATGTGGCAGGCGAGGGCGCCATCGCGGGTTACTTGTCTGAATACATAGACCGCGACGCCAAGCGGCTTAATCCGTTGGCTGGCCTCATCATCACTATTGTATTGATTGCGGCTTTTTTCACTACCCGGGCAGCCATTATTCCCAACCTGATTGTCGCTGGCACGGTCGCCGGTACCCTGGGAGCGATGGCGGTTGGCGGCGCTGAATTCTATGTTATTACCAATGGGCTGATCGTCTGCATGATCGGAATCGCGGTCGCAGATTCTATCCATATTTTCTCAGAGTATTACGAAGCCCAAGCTTCCGCCCCGACGCTTTCTCAGGCTGATGCGATTGCCCTGGCAATGGCGCGCATGTGGCGCCCGGTCTTTTTGACAACACTAACAACAGCAGCGGGATTCCTGGCGCTATACCCCACCAATGACATGCCGCCGCTTCAGTACTTTGGCCTCTTTGGTGCCTTTTCAGTTGTGATTGCTGGCCTTCTCACGCTGTTCGTAACGCCCGCGCTTTTGTCCTTTTTTCGCGCCCGTCCCAGCCGATTCTTTAGGCGCAATGGCAACAGTTCGTCAAAACGAAGCCTGGCGAGGGCGCTTTGCTCCTTACCACTAAATCACCCGAGGAAGGTTCTTCTGTCCGGAGCTCTGATTGCAGGGCTGGCTGTCATCGGAGCGATGAGTGTGGTCGTCAATGAAGAACGAATTGAGAACTTTCAGCCGCATGAACCCATCTACGTTGCTGACAAGAGGATCAATGCTTCGATGGATGGCACCTATTACCTTGATGTTGTGATAGAGACCCCTGATGCGGAGGGCATCTACGATCCGTCAGTTCTGGGAGCCATCAGCGAGTTACAGGATTTTCTGGAACGGCAGCCAGAGATTCACGGGACGACTTCAATCGCTGACTACATCAAGCAGATGTACAAGGCCGTTAACGAGGACGACCCGACATTCTATGCCTTGCCTGACGACAGGAATCTGATAGCCCAGCTCTTTCTTCTGTATACAGCGTCTGGCGACCCGACAGATTTTGAGGAACGCGTGGATTCCCGCCGGAAAACAGCGCTGGTGAGGGCAAATCTGAAAACTGGGTCATACCAGGTAAGTCGTTCTCTGATTCCGCGCCTGGAGAATTACCTTGCATCTGAGTTTGATGGCGAAGTGCGTGCGCAAATAAGCGGTCGAATAAACGTGGATTACCACTGGATCGATGGCATTGCTGAAACGCATCTGAATAGTGTCATCGTCTCTTTCCTGGCGGTATTTCTGATGGCCGCACTGCTTTTCCGGTCAATTATCGGCGGCATCATGGCGGCGATTCCGGTCGGCCTTTCCATTCTGGTGATCTACGCCGTGATGGGCGTAAAGGGAATTTGGCTCGGCGTGGGAACGTCCATGTTTGCAGCTATCGCGATTGGGCTGAGCGTCGATTTTGCCATTCACACGATTGATCGGCTCCGCAAAGCGATGTCCATATCCGGAAAATCAAGTACCGCAGAGCGCATCACGAGTGTTTTTGAATCTACCGGGCGCGCACTCTGGTTTAATCTCTTGGCGGTTGCACTCGGTTTCGGTGTTCTGATGACAAGTCAGGTTCCCCCATTGGTGAACTTTGGCATGTTGGTCGCTTTGTCTGTATCGGTAGCCTTTGTCGCCAGCCTGCTTTTACTGCCCGCCTTTACTCTGGTTTTCCGACCAGGATTCCTGGTAGGCCAAGGCGGCAGTTTCTGGAAAACCGGAATGATTCTGTTAGCCCTTTTGGCAGCGGCTGCGATGACAAGCAAAGTGTTCGCTGACGAGAATCCCCCCACAGCGGATCAAATCGTCCAAAAGATGAACAACCGCCCCGAGGGTGTTGCGGTTCAGCGGGATATGGTCATTACCATGACTGATCGCCGAGGTAATACCCGTGAAGAGCACACTCGAGCTTTCCGGCGCTATTTCGGAGAAACCAAGAAGACGGTCATCTTCTACACCCACCCGGGAACTGTTGCCGGTACCGCATTCCTGACCTGGGACTATGCAGATGAGGGAAAAGATGATGATCAATGGTTGTACCTTCCCGCCTTGAGGAAGGTGCGCCGAATCTCCGCCTCAGACCGGGGAGATTACTTTCTGGGCACAGACTTCACCTACGAGGAGATCAAGAAGGAGAGCAAAATCGCCGCCGAGGACTACGAGTTCACACTGATTGGAGAAGAGGACGTAGATGGTCATCACGCATGGAAAGTCGAGGCAACCCCGGTTGATCCTGAGGTAAGTAAAGCACTTGGATACGGCCGAGTATTGCTGCGGGTTGACTCCACACTGTGGATTCCAAGGCTGACGGAATATTGGGATGTAAACGGCAATTTTCTCAAAACAGTGCAAGCGGGGGCCATAGAAAACATCGATGGAATCTGGGCGATCACCGACATCGAGGCAGCCAACCGGAAAACCGGCCATAGCACGCGCATTCAGTTCGAGAACACCGACTACGAGGCCTCCGTTCCGCCCCGATTGTTCCAGCAAAACGCGCTGAAGCGGGGATACTGAGATGAAGCCGGCCCAATATGCAGGTTTAGCTATCATCGGGTGCCTGACAGGCATGCCAGTCGCCGCCATGGATGTTCAGCACTCATCTCTTGTCGACGTCGAGGCGGCGTTTGCCCACAAGACGGGGACCTGGCAGAAGCAGGAAGTTGTTTGGCGGCCCGAGTGGGTCACTCGTTTTGATTCGGGCGCGCGCTTCACGCTCATCGGCGAGGGCCGTATCGATGCACAGGATGAACTGGATCCAGGCCGGCCGGATCAACCCTTTCGTGCCCGCAATACACAGAAAGGTTTTCCCAGTGATCATATTGATCTGGAACTGAGAGAATTTTTTCTGGACCACTATGCCGGTGATATCTTCGTTCGTGTCGGCAAGCAGCAGATTGTCTGGGGGCAGGCCGACGGCCTGCGAGTGCTGGATGTGATCAACCCTCTGAGCTACCGCGAGTTCATTCTCCCGGATATCGAACACCGTAGGATCCCGCTTTGGTCTGCGCTTGCCGAAATTCCGGTCGATAGCTGGACCGCCCAGTTGGTGTGGGTTCCGGATGCAACGGTGACTGAGAGCCCGTTGCCCGGCGCTACCTATTCGTTGATTCCAGACCCGTTTGACGAAGGGCGCCTACAGGTAAATCGTCCCGACTCGATGGCAGACAGCGATTTCGGGTTAAAACTCTCAAGCTTCCAGAATGGCTGGGACCTGTCGCTCAACTACTTGTACCACACGATTGATGATCCACTGATTCGCATCGACACCCCCGAACAAGGGGTTGTTGCGGACTATAACCGCTCGCACCTGATCGGCGGCACTGCTTCGAAGCCTTTTGGAGATGTCACCGTTCGAAGCGAAGTCGGCGTTGAGAGCAAGACGCGCTTTCAGGATTCCGTGACCGGCCAAACAACTGATACCGGGATCGGCTCTTACGTTATCGGGCTGGATTACAGTGGGTTGAGCGATTGGTTCATCAGCTCACAGTTCTTCCAGACCTATCGTTTTACCGGCACTGGCGATGACGGCTCCTCAAAGGAGCAAATCACCTTGTTGATCAGGCACGAGTCAATGAATAACTCGCTGATGTTAGAGGCGTTGAGCATTTACGACCTGAATAATGAGGATTCACTGATCCAACTGGAGGCCGAGTACACCGCATCCACCAACGTGGTCCTGAGACTGGCTGCCGACCTGTTTTTCGGTGATCGATCCGGCACTTTTGGCCGGTTCCGCGAAGAGAGCCGCCTGGTTACCGGGTTTACTCTGAGCTTTTAAGCGAAACTAATATCTTCGACATGAGGTGTGGCAACTGTTCACCAATTCATCGCTCGGAATTGTCGCATTGTGGCTTACATGGCTTACGCCGGATGGGAGCGAGAAAACGGCCTTCGGCATCAACGTGGGTGTTCTTGGATTCGGCTGGGTATTCTTGAGCTCTCTGTTTACGTTCGAAAGATCAGTGCGTCGCAATTTCTGAGCGAACAAGACTCTCTATGATCCCAATCCCCGAGGTATCCGATTGTGAAATGCCGATTAGTAGATGTATTTACCAGCCAGAAATTCCGCGGAAACGGGCTCACGATTTTTTACGAATTCGAATCGCTGACTGACGAAGAGATGCTCGTGCTTACTCAGGAAATGCGACAGTTCGAATCTATATTTCTGAGTGGAGGTCCTGGGCGTTGGTCCGCCCGGATCTTCACAATGGAAGAGGAGCTTGAATTTGCGGGTCACCCTTTGCTGGGGCTTGCGTATCACCTTCATCAACTGCATGGCTCAGCGACGGAGTCTCAAGAATGGCAGATTCATTTGAATGGGAGAGAGGTGACCCTTTCGAGTCGCTGGGAAGACGACGGAGCCTTCAGAGCCTCAATGTCTCAAGGGAAACCGATGCATCTCAAGACCCTGTCTTATGATGAGGCCGCAGGGTTCTACGAGGCTTTGAGTTTATCGCCAGAGGCTGGCGTGCCGTATTCGGCAGAAGTAATCACTACCGGTCTTCCATACCTGATTTTACCGGTTAACGGACACCTGGATATTATCAAGTTCAACGTCCCGGACCTGAGTTCTCTGCTGGCTTCATACGGAGCCAAATTCATCTATGTGTTGGATATAGGAACCTTTGAAGGGCGAACCTGGGACAATGCTGGCAAGGTTGAAGATATTGCCACCGGAAGCGCTGCAGGGCCTGCGGCAGTCTATATATTTCGGCAAGGTCTGATACAGAAGAATCCAATCATGATCTTTCAGGGGCGTTTCTGCGGGAGGCCAAGTGAGATTGAAGTGTTACTGGAGTTTGATGGAAAGAATATCTCGAACGTACAGGTTGCCGGGAACGTTGTTGATGT
>CAZFQI010000053.1:0-23543 GCA_964520755.1 uncultured Marinobacter sp.
GGATACGCCTCCAGATTCAGCACAAATTCCTGCCCGCGGGCCGCACAATTCAGGTAACACCAGGGTGACTTGAGCTGCCAGCGGTCCGGTTTGGTGTGGTAACTCAGGGGCGGACGTTCCTCGCCCGGATAAAACGCGGCGGGCAGACGCCACCGAGTGGGCAGCCGGCTTTGCGGATCGGTCAGGACCAGCTCATCCCGCAGTTTCGGGAACACACCACTGCCGGGAAAGACCTCCGCGCCGGTTGGCAACTGGCAGGTATGCGAGGACTCATAAAGCGTGTTGCCGGCGTCCGGTTGGCCGTGGAAGTGGGGATGGTATCGGGCCCAGGGCAAGCCGCCTGGCGCCAGCTCATCAATGATGTGGATCTGGCCCACGTGCAGCCAGCCCCAGATGGCATGAAACGGTCGTGAGCCGGGCACAAACCGCCAGCGCCGGTTATGCGTTTCAACGCGGCGGAAAACCCCGAAAAACAGGAACAGATCTCCGGGCTCAACACCCTGATTGCGCAAATGCCCCTGGGCCGAACCGGTCTGCCCCAACACCGGCCGCCAGCCCTTCTGTCGCGGGTAGGCATCAGCCACCAGGTCCGGGTCCAGATGGGCGCCATGTCCGCCGCGAATTCGGCCACCGGAGAGATCCCGGGCGATCTTGCCCAGCCTGCGTTGTTCGAAGAGGACATCGTCATAGCGGATTCGGGACTGGGAGTCCGGAATCGGCAACACGCACAGGGCGTCGTCCGGTAGCACCGGGCTGGGACAACCACCGGCAGAAGAATCGAATCCCTTCCGGCTCAGAATCAGTCGCATGGCATTACTCGAAAAGCATGAAGGCTGAACGGGCGGTAAATGCTATCGTAGAAAAAACAAAAATGCGCGAATGCCACAAAGCGGAACCGCCAACACCATGAGAATTGTCTGCATCTCCGACACCCACAGCATGCACCGCCAGATCAAGGTCCCCGACGGTGACCTGCTGATCCACTCTGGCGACTGCCTGGGTGTCGGCACCCTGGAAGAACTGGAGGACCTGGACCTGTGGTTCTCCGAGCTGCCCCACCCGAACAAGATCCTGATTGCCGGCAACCACGACTGGTGTTTCCAGGACGAACCCGCCGAAGCGCGGGAGCTGGTACGCCACGCCCACTACCTGCAGGACAGCCCGCTGGAACTCGAAGGCCTCAAGTTCTGGGGCAGTCCCTGGACCCCGACCTTCTTCAACTGGGCGTTCAACCTCGATCGGGGTGATGCCCTTGCCGAGCGCTGGGCACAGATACCCGAAGACACCGATGTGTTGATCACCCACGGCCCTCCCGCCGGCATTCTCGACAAGATCATTTTACCCACCGGCATCGTGTGCCCCGGGTGCGAAGACCTGGCTGAACGGGTGGCGAAACTGCCCCTGAAACTGCACGTGTTCGGCCACATCCATGAGGGGCACGGTCAGGAACAGATTGGCGACCGCCTCCACGTGAACGCCAGCATCTGTAATAGCAGTTTCAATCCGCTGAACAAGCCGATTGTGATCGATCTGTAGCCGGCATTGCGGCTAATCTTGAAACCGGCGCCAGCAGACACCATGTTTGCTACCTCGCGAATTCCACTTTTGCACCGGGAGCTCCATGCCTGACTGTCCTGATTACTCGCTGCTCGAACTGGCCTCCGTCCGCGAAGGCGACTCGGTGGGCACCACGCTGGCCAACAGTGTCGCCTATGCCCAACGGGCTGAAAGGCTTGGCTTCAAGCGATTCTGGCTGGCCGAGCATCACAATATGGAAGGCATCAGCAGCTCTGCCACCTCGGTCCTGATCGGGCATATCGCTGGCAAAACAGAAGCCATTCGGGTCGGTTCCGGCGGCGTCATGCTGCCGAACCACCCGCCACTGGTTATTGCCGAGCAGTTCGGGACGCTGGAGAGCCTGTATCCGGGACGGATCGACCTTGGACTGGGCCGCGCACCCGGCACCGATCCGGTAACCGCACGGGCCCTGCGGCGCGACGGGCTGGGTGCGGAACAGTTTCCGGAGGATGTTGCGCGGCTGCAGTCCCTGCTCGGCCCCCTGCAGCCAGGACAGCCCGTGAAGGCCATACCCGGCGCCGGCACCAACGTGCCACTCTGGCTGTTGGGCTCAAGTCTCTACAGCGCCCAGCTTGCGGCCATGCGCGGGCTGCCCTACGCCTTCGCCGGGCATTTCGCGCCACGGCTGTATCGGGAAGCCCTGAAAGTCTATCGCGAGAATTTCCAGCCTTCGGGCCAGCTCGAAAAGCCCCACGCGATGCTCGCGCTACCCGCCGTTCCGGCCGACTCGATGCAGGAAGCACAGCGTCTTGCCACAACCAGCTACCAGCGTATTCTCGCGCTGTTCCGGGGCCAGCCGCTATGGATGAAGCCTCCCGTGGACACGATGGAGGGGTTATGGAACGCCGGTGAGAAGGCCAGCGTGAAGGATTTTCTCGGGCTGCAGCTACTGGGCGATGCCGATACCATCCGCCGGCAGCTTGACCAGATTCTTTCAGACATTGAGGTCGAGGAGCTGATGTTCACCGTGGATATATACGATCCCGACAAACGCAGGCATGCCCTCGACATCCTTGCTCAGACCAGAACGGACTAGCACACACTTGCTCAAAGCACGGATTCCACGGCGTCAATCAGCTCCGGGTCCTGAGGACGGACCCGGCTGGGGAACGACTCCACCACCGTGCCGGAACGGTCAATCACGTACTTGGTGAAATTCCAGCGCGGCGGCTGGCTCTGCTCGTTGATGGCCCGGAATACCGGATTCGCCTCGGATCCAGTGACCGCACCCGGGGCGATCATGGTGAAGGTCACACCAAAGTTCTTGAAGCAAACGGTGGCGGCTTCGGCTTCCGAATCTGCTTCCTGCCGGAAATCGTCGCTGGCAAAGCCGACCACCACCAAACCATCCTTCGAATATTGCTTGTGCAGGGCCTCGAGGCCCTCAAACTGGCCCGTGTAACCGCAGCGACTGGCGGTGTTGACCACCAGCATCGGCTTGCCGGCCGCCAGCTCGCAAAGATTCACGGTATCGGTGGAGTGCAGTTTGCGCTGTTCATGATCGAGAAACGCCGGGCAACTCTCCGCAAGCGCCGCAGGTGCGCCCATCAAGCCGGCAACCAATGCCGGAATCATCAGAATCTGTTTCAGGTCTTTCATGGATCCGGTTTCCCTGTACGGTTCACCCTATTTTATACGTCGCGAACGGACCGCTGGCTCAGCCAGCGGGGTGGACAGAACCGGCCCGCCTGCCCATCATCGTTGGGAAAACAGCGTTCAGCACCGGAGCCGACTTCATCATGACCGACACCCCGATCCACGTCTTTCTTTCTCACGGCCTGGAGAGCGGACCTGGCAGCACCAAGATCCAGGCCATGAAAGCCGAGGCCGAAACCTTCCCGAACATTAAGGCCCACGCGATCGACCACCGCAGCAGCAAGGATCCTGCTACCCGACTCTCGCAGATGCGTGAGGCCATGGCTCAATACGGCGCCAGTCCGGCCAATACCATTCTGGCCGGTTCCAGCATGGGCGGCTGGGTATGCGCCCAGACCAGTTCTGAAACCCCGGTCCTGGGTTGTTTCATTCTCGCGCCAGCCCTGGCCATGAGCAAATACCCCCAGTCCAGCCCGGTTATCCAGGCCCGCCACTGCCAGATCATTCACGGCTGGGACGATGACGTGGTACCGGTTGCCCCCGTGCTTGATCTGGCCCGCGACCAGGGCCTTCCGATTCTGGTTCTTCCCGATGGACACCGGTTGGAAAACAGCCTTGGCCGGGTTGTCAGTGAGTTCCGCGAATTCCTCCAAACCTGCCTGTCAGATATGAATCAACCGTGATTTCATGAACTTGCGAAATCCATGAATGCTGCTTCGCGAAAATTATTGTTTTGGCCATTTTCTTGCGAAAACCACTTTGTTTTGCCAGTCTTTATTAATGTAACAATACATTTCGGTAAAAAAACGAACGGAGAAAACCCGATGAGCAGCATGAGCAAGTTCAAAAAACTGGCCGGAATTTCAGCGTTCGCGTTCGCTGCGATGACCATGGCGAATTCTGTCAACGCCGCTAACTGGCGGTACGCGCACGAGGAATACGAAGGCGACGTACAGGATGTATTCGCATACAAGTTCAAGGAACACATCGAGGCAAATTCCGACCACACCCTGCAGGTTTACCGCTTCGGCGAGCTGGGTGAGTCTGACGACATCATGGAGCAGACCCAGGCGGGCATCCTGAATTTTGTTAACCAGTCGCCCGGTTTTACCGGCTCCCTGATTCCGGAAGCCCAGATCTTCTTCATTCCCTACCTGATGCCGACCGACATGGAAACGGTTATCGAGTTCTTCCGGGAAAGCGAAGCCATCAACGAGGACTTCCCGAAGCTTTACGCGGAAAAGGGCCTCGAGCTTCTGAAGATGTACCCGGAGGGTGAGATGGTTGTGACCGTGGACGAGCCGGTCACCGAGCCTGAGGACTTCAATAACAAGAAGATCCGGGTCATGACCAATCCGCTTCTGTCCGAAACCTACTCTGCCTTCGGCGCTACACCGACGCCGCTGCCCTGGGGTGAAGTATACGGCGCTCTGCAGACCAACATGATCCAGGGCCAGGAAAACCCCATTTTCTGGATCGAGTCTGGCGGATTGTACGAAGTATCTCCGAACCTGGTCTTCACCAAGCACGGCTGGTTCACTACCGCCATGATGGCCAACCAGGATTTCTACAATGGCCTGTCTGATGCAGACAAGCAGCTGGTGCAGGATGCCGCTGACTTTGCCTTTGAAGAGATCATCGTACACATCGACGGTCTTGCCGACGAAGCCCTGGCCAAAATCCAGGAAGCCAGTGACGAAGTCACCGTCACCCGTCTGACCGACGAGCAGATCGAAGCCTTCAAGGCCCGCGCGCCTCAGGTGGAAGAGAAGTTCATCGAGATGACTGGTGAGAGCGGTAAAGAATTGCTGAACCAGTTCAAGGAAGACCTGAAAGAAGTTCAGAGCAACTGAACCTGAAGGAACCATTCCCGCCGGCTGCGGCCGGCGGGAAGCTGTACTAACCCCGCCCCGCCGGGGACTTCCTACCGGCCGGGAGCGACATTCTCTGGAGCAGACCCCATGTCCGAGAATTCCCCGGATCTAGAAGACGATACCGGCACCTACGAGTCCGGACTGCCCGGATTTCTGGGAACCATAGACGTTTTTATCAGCAAGGTAGAAGCCGTGATGCTGGCGATGGGCGTCATTCTCATGGCAGTCAACACCTGCGTAAACGTTATTGCCCGCTTCGTGTTCGGCGAAGGCCTGTTCTTTTCAGGTGAAATCAATCGGATATTGATTATCCTCATTACCTTTGCCGGTATCGGATATGCAGCCCGCCATGGTCGGCACATCCGAATGTCCGCAATTTATGATGCGTTGCCAGTCAAGGGCCGCAAGATTCTGATGATTGTCATCGCCCTGTTCACCTCGGTGGTGATGTTCTTCCTCTGCTATCACTCCTATGGATACATCGAGACCCTCTATGGCCGAGGGCGTATTCTGCCAGCACTGGGCTTTGAGATCTGGTGGATCTATATCTGGGCTCCGGTGGGTTTTGCCATTACCGGCATCCAGTATTTCCTCACGGCGATCAAGAACTTCACCAGCAAGGACGTGTATCTCTCGACTGGCGTGGTAGATGGTTATGCGGATACCGAATCGGAAGTATGAACCTCGCAGCTGACGTTTAAGGAAGGATAGGAAATCATGGCGACTATAATGATGTTGGTCATGATCGGGTTGCTGCTGCTGGGCTTCCCGATGATGGTTCCGCTGATCACCGGCGCAGTGATCGGCTTTGTAATGACGTTTGACGGCTTCGGCCAGATGGGGACATTCGTCCAGCAGATGATGGGTGGTATCCGGCCCGCCTCACTGATAGCGGTCCCAATGTTTATCCTGGCGGCGGACATCATGACCCGGGGCCAGTCGGCTGACCGACTGATCAACATGGTCATGGCGTTCATCGGCCACGTTAAAGGCGGCCTGGCGATCAGTACTGCCACCTCCTGCACCCTGTTCGGTGCCGTGTCAGGCTCCACCCAGGCAACGGTGGTTGCGGTTGGCTCGCCACTGCGACCCAAATTGCTCAAAGCCGGCTATTCGGATCCGTTCTCGCTTGCGCTGATTATCAACTCCAGTGACATTGCCTTTCTGATACCCCCGAGTATCGGTTTCATCATCTACGGGGTTATCTCCGAGACGTCCATCGCCGAGCTGTTCATTGCCGGTATTGGGCCGGGCTTGATGATTCTGGTCATGTTTTCGATCTACTGCCTGATCTATGCTCGCGTCAATAACCTCCCCACCGAGGAGAAGTCCACCTGGCGTCAACGCGCTGTGGCCATGCGCGAGGCTTTGTGGCCGTTATTTTTCCCGGTGATTATTGTCGGCGGGATCTACGGCGGTATCTTCAGCCCCACCGAAGCCGCAGCGGTTTGCGTGCTCTACGCTTTCCTGCTGGAATTTGTGGTATTCCGATCACTCAAACTTGCAGACATCTACCGTATCGCCAAGTCTACCGGCCTGATCACCGCAGTCGTGTTCATTCTGGTAGCCGTGGGCACCGGCTTCTCCTGGATCATTTCCTTTGCCCAGATTCCCCAGGCCATTCTGGACGCAGTCGGAATCAGCGATATGGGCCCGGTTGGCGTGATGATTACCATCTGTGTCGCCTTCTTTATTGCCTGTATGTTCGTTGACCCGATCGTGGTGATTCTGGTGCTGACGCCAATCTTTGCACCGGCTATCGCATCTTCTGGCATCGACCCGGTACTGGTCGGTGTACTGATCACCCTGCAGGTAGCCATCGGCTCGGCAACGCCACCGTTCGGCTGTGATATTTTCACCGCCATAGCGATATTCAAGCGCCCTTATCTGGAGGTTATTCGCGGCACGCCGCCGTTCGTGATCATGCTTATAAGCGCTGCCGGGCTACTGATTGCCTTCCCGCAAATTGCCCTGTTCCTGCGGGACCTGGCCTTCAGGTGATCTGAACATCCTGAAGGGTGAATACAAAGGAGTACGACATGTTCAAACGGATTCTGGTGGCAGTAGACGGCTCGATGACCTCTTTCGAGGCCTTGAGCAAGGCTATTGAGCTACAAGAACTGACGGATGCAGAGATCTACCTGCTTTGCGTCTACAAGCATCACAGCTTGTTTGAGGCGTCACTGTCGATCGGAAGGCCTGCGGAAATGGACATCCCGGACAAAGTGCTTTCGGAATACGCCAAGGACGTGGTAAATCACGCCAAACAGCTAGCGGCGGAGCGCGGTGGCAAAAACGTACGGGGCTTCGTGAAAGCGGGTAAACCGTCAAAGGTCATCGTTGAGTTTGCCAAGGAAAAAAGCGCAGATCTGATTGTGATTGGTACAAAGGGCACGCACAGTGATAAGGATGGCCTGTTTCTGGGCAGTGTTTCGCACCGCGTAGCCTCGCACGCCAAATGCCCGGTTCTGGTGGTGTGACCGTTTAACCTGAAACTTCGACCCGATTGCGGCCGGCCGCCTTGGCGCGATAGAGCGCCTTGTCGGCCAGGGTCAGAGTCTGGAACGGCTTTTCGCCACTGTTTGGCCAGCTGGCAACACCCACCGAGACCGTCAGTACCCCGAGATCCTGCTTCCGATGGACGATCGGAACCTCTCGAACGGCTTCACACAGCTGGTTTGCCTTGTCCCTGGCGGCTTCCGATGTTGCCCCCGGCATGACCACCACAAATTCTTCACCACCATACCGGCAAACAATATCACTCTCCCGGAACTGCTTCTGGAGGATACCTGCAACGATCTTCAGGGCGTCGTCTCCGGCTTCGTGGCCGTGGGTATCATTAAATCTCTTGAAGTGGTCAATATCGACAATCAGCAGGGATAGCGGCAAGTCGTTGCGCTGGGCGACAGCGCTTTCGTGCTCGAAAAGCTGATCGAAGTAACGGCGGTTCTTGAGCCCGGTGAGCGCATCCTCGTAGGAAAACTTCTGCAGTTCCTCACGCAGGGCAATGCTGGAGAGCGTGATACTGATCCGTTGAATCGCCTGGTCCAGCGCCGCAAAGAGGCGGGCCGCCCCATACTCGCTCTCTGCCTTGCCGAAAACACCCTCGCCCTCCAGCAGGAGCACACCCTCGGTCAGGTTGCCCGCGCTGGCCGACTCCACATTCACCCAGAAGCACAGTGTGGCACTTTCGATGTTTCTATCCCCCCTTTCAGCACCCTGCCACTGCTTCAGTTCCGGCAGCTTCGAGGGTTCGGGAAGACCTTTGCGGGCGTCCAGAAGCACTGGCAACGGGACCGGGCGGCTGAACCCCCAAACAGCGACCCGATCATACCGGTCGCCTGAGCCCTTTTGATAGAAGGCGCCTTTCAGTGGGCTGCAGATATCCGGAAGCGCCCGGGCAAGCAGCCCGAACGCCTGCTTCAGGCCCAGACTGTCCTGTAGTTCGGTAATCACGTCGCCCAGAATCCGGTTCTTCTCGTTTTCAAAGGTCAGCATACGAACCCTGGCCTGTTCCCGGCGGGCCAGGGCCTCAGCCTTGGCGGTACGTTCAGCAACCTTCTCTTCCAGGGAAACATTCAGCCGCTTGAGCGCCTCCTGGGTTCCCGCGTAGTGCCACAGTGAAATAACCACCACGGCCAGAGAGAACAGAAGCATGCCCCAACTGACCGGGACCCGGCCCCAGGGAAGCACGCCATGAGCGACCGCCATGTCCACAATCAGCAGCGCACAGAAAAAGCCGAAGGCCAGCAGCAGAACCTGTTGTTCCCGCAACATCCGACGGATACGGCGCAGCACCACGGCAAAAATGATGACCAGAGAGGCAAGAAACAGGGCATCAAAGGGCGGGAAGGTCGACGAGAGGTCAAACACACCTGCCAGAGCGCCGAGCAATGCCCCCACCAGGTACACAAGATGGACTTTCCAGATCAGATTGATCACCCAGGGGCGGTGATTTGTCAGCCATTGCTCGAGCAGCAATGCCATGGCTACCGGCAGCATGTAGTAGGAACCGGCGGCCAGGTAATCCCACATCAAAGGCTTGTACGCAATCAACAGGCTGGCCTGGCTTTCCGAAACCAGCATCAGGGCGGAAGCGAGGGTAAACAGCGAGATACTTGCAAAGGTTTTCTTCTCAGTCTGCAGCAATGCAAAAATGATAGCCAACAGCGCAATCAAGGTGGCAAAGCCTGCGATCACCAGAGCTTCAAGGGAATTCTTGAGGATGTACAACACCAGATCCGGGTGGTCCATGATGGAGACTTCACCCCACAGACCGATATCCGTGTAGTTGGAGAAGATCCGGAAGTACACCGGTTTGCCCTCGTAATTCTCGGGCAGCACGATTTCATGCCAGGGCCAGCCTTCGAACCGGCCCCGCCCGTCAGCGCTGAACTCTCCGTACTGGTAGATTTTTTCACCCTCGAGCCAGACCTGAACAATGAGATCGACACTGAAGATGTAGAGGACGGGTTCCTGCCACTCGCCGGTTGGCAGGGTGACCCGGAACCAGACGTTTTCACGTCCTTGACGGCCGGGTGGGTTGGAGGGGAAACCAATGCTGTTCCATTTTTCGGGCGCATCCTGCAACACCCACTCCGGAATACCATCTTGGGTGAAAGGTGAGTCACCCCAGCGGTATTCCCAACCCTGAGTGACCGGCTGGGATGCACCATATGCGAGTGCGGGCAACACCAGGACCAGGAGCAGCGCGGTAATCAGGCGTAGCAGGCTAATCGGTGGCATCAGGAAGGCAAACCTGCGTTTTGTAACGATCAGCCCAGATTATAGCCCAGTCCCTGCGAAATCCAGAGCCCTCTGTCAGGGCATCCGACCGGTGCGCTCAAGACGGTTCGTCACCATACGGTGATAAAGCCGGCTGAGCAGGGGCCGGATTACCGGCAGGCTGATAAGCCATGCCAGAGGTTTGAGCAACGGCACGCGCGACATCAGCAGGATGTAGGCATCCAGCTCACTGTGGATATGGCCGTTCTGGTCCTCCACATGCAGTTCCTTGAGTGCCATATCCGGGTCGATACCCCGGGCTTTCAGTTCTTCATCCCGACCCGTAATGTCCACCCACTCAACCTGATCGCCAGCCCGGCCCGCCAGGCGTTCGTACTGGCGCCGATCCCGCCGGCAGCTGGGGCAGGCGCCATCGTAGAAAACACGAAGGGTATTGCCGGCCTCAGTCATTGCGGCTCCACCACCCATTCGGGGTCTTCAAACTCACCAATGGGTTCGATATCGACAAAAGGTGCGGCACTGCGAATGATAGCGGCCACCTCGGGATTATGTTGCCCTTCCATGGCGTCCCGCTGCTCCTTGCTCTCCCAGGAGGCGATGGCAATCAGGGTGTTGGGGTCGCCAATCTTGCGGTGCAGCTCCGTGCCCCTGGCCCCGGGCGCCTGCTGGATAATTTCGCTCGCTCTTACCCAGGCATCCGCGTATTCCTCGGCGGTATGGCCTTCCCGGATATGCACTTCGAAAATAAACTTCATTAGACCTCCCGGCGACTGCCAGTCCAATCCGGTCGCGTTATCCCGTGATTGCGGCGAACACCGTTAACGTGAGGAGCGGCCCATCACCAGCAGCGCCAGAAGCGCGGAGCCCACCATCAGCAACAGTGCCACCGCATTGAGCACGGGCGTCGACCCTTCCCGAAGTCGATTGAACAGGGCCACCGTCAACGGTGTGTCACTACCTGTCAGCATAACGGTGGTATTGAAGTTTTCAAATGACATCAGGAAAGCCATGGCGGCGGCTCCGAAAATAGACGGCAAAAGCCAGGGCAGAGTCACGGTAAACCAGGCCACGAGGGGCGTGGCGCCGAGATTCAGGGCGGCTTCTTCCAGCTGGGGATCGAACTTGCGCAGGCGGGCGGCAATCACCAGGGTGCTGAGGGTCGCGATGAAGGTCACCTGCCCCATCACCACCAGCGTCATACCGGGCCGGAACAGATCCAGCTCGATTCCCCAGGCTGCCGACATATCATTGGCCATGCCGCTGTAGAACACCAGTATGGACACCCCCAGAATGACACCGGGAATCACCAACGGCAGCAGCATCAGCAGGTACAGGAATTCCTTGCCCCGGAACTGCACCCGTTCAAACAACACGGCATTAACACACCCCAGGGCAACGCTCACCAGAGTCACCCAGAAAGCAATTTTGGCGCTGACCCAGAGCGCTGTAAGCAGTCCATCGTCGTGGAAGAGTCCGGTACGGCCCTCACTGCCATCGGCGAAATACCAGTCCAGGGTGAAGCCTTCCCATGGCAGCGACGGGAAAGGCGCGTCGTTGAAAGCAAACACGGCCGTGACCAGCAGCGGCAAGGCCAGGTAAACGAAAAATGCCACCAGGTACGCGAGATAGAGACTATCGAACAGACGGGACCGGGGTACGGAACGGATCATGGCTTCACCCTCACCCCATCACCTTGCGCAACGATTGACCGGAGATTTTCAGCCCGAGCCAGACGATGACCGACGACAGTACCAGCAGCAGAACACCGAGTGCCGCGCCCTGCTCCCAGTTAAAACGGGTAATGAACTGGGTGAAGATCTGCTCGGTAAACCAGGCACTGTCCTTCCCGCCCATGAGCACCGGGGTCAGATAGCTGCCCAGGGTGAGCATGAACACGACGATGCAACCGGACACAATGCCGGGCATGGCCCAGGGCACAACGATTTCGCGCAGCACGGTACCGTGGCCGCCACCAAGGTCGTAGCCGGCTTCCACCAGGTTCTCATCCATGCCATCAAGGGTTGTCACCAGTGGCACCACCATGAACAGAAGGCCGTTGTAGACCAGACCGATGATGACCGCCACATCGTTGTAGAGCATTTCCACCGGACCATCCACCCAGCCCAGCGCCTGTAGCCAGGAACTGAACAGGCCGCTTTCACGCAGCAGAATCATCCAGCCGTAAGTACGTACCAACTCACTGGCCCAGAATGGAATCAGGCAGGCCAGAAACAGAATGCCTTTGGATCGGCCCCGGGCAAGCCGGGCAATGTACCAGGCAATGGGGAAGGCGATGATCAGCGTCAAAAAGGTGGTGAACAGTGACATCATCCCGGTGCGCACAAACGTCCGCCAGTAATAGGACTCGGTAAAGAAATTCTGGTACTGCTCAATGCCCCAGGCAATGGTGTCCCAGCTTTCCCGGACCTGGAACGATACCCGGAGCATTTGAAGATGGGGCAAGAGCACCAGCAATACGATCCAGAGCAGGAACGGAGTGAGCAGCAACCAGAGGGATAATCGACTGACCGACGACTTCACAGACTATCGGCTCCAAAAACCCTGGCCAGGGCCGGATTCCAGGCCAGACGGATTGAACTGTCGGCAGACAGCCTGGGTGCCGAGCCATCCTGAGGCAAGCGGGCGTATACCGGTTGCCCACAGTTCTCTGCTTCGACCCGGCTGTTGGCCCCATCGAACAGGGTGGTGCGCACTTTCGCCTGCATCGATGAGAAGCCGGCACTGAGCGCATCCCCGGACAGCACCAGGGATTCGGGCCGGATATACAGTTCGGCCCGATGGCCGGTCCGAAGGTTGTCCGATGCCACTCTGCCCTGAACCAGCACACCGTCATCCAGGCGGATTTCGGCCAGATCATCCCGCACGGATACCAGCTCTCCGGACAGGCGATTGTTATCGCCGACGAACCCGGCAACAAACGGCGTGGCCGGTTCCCGGTAGAGCTCCTCCGGTGGCGCCACCTGATCAAATCGGCCGTCCCGCATAACCGCCACCTGATCCGACATCACCATGGCTTCCGACTGGTCGTGGGTGATGTACACGAAGGTGGTTCCGAACTGCTTCTGGAGGTGTTTGAGCTCCACCTTCATCTGCTCACGGAGTTTCAGGTCGAGGGCGCCGAGGGGTTCGTCCAGCAGCAAGAGCGTGGGTTCCAGTACCAGGCAGCGGGCCAGGGCGACGCGCTGTCGCTGTCCGCCAGACAATTCTTGCGGATTTCTGTGCTCCAGCTCCGGCAAGCCAACCTGCTCCAGCACCCGGGCGATGCGCTTTCGCCGCTCTGCCAGCGGCATTTTCCGGCGTTTCAGGCCATAACCGATGTTGTCGCCCACGGTCATGGTTGGGAACAGGGCCAGGTGCTGGAATACCATGTTCACCGGCCTGCGGTTAGGCGGCACATCATTCATTCGCTGGCCACGAATGTGAATATCACCTTGATCCGGTTTGTCGAAGCCGGCCAGAAGACGCAGCAAGGTTGTCTTGCCGCAGCCCGAAGGGCCCAGAATGGAAAAGAACGTGCCCGCAGGCACGTCCAGTGAGACATGATCCACCGCGGCATTGCTGCCGAAACGGCGGACCAGCCCCTCACAGTACAGGTCCGAATCCATTCCCATGTGGATCAGTTCGATGCCTGGACGCGATCCAGCACCTGGCCTTCCATGGTTTCCAGCCCCGGGGGAACCGGCGGATACCACTTGATGTTGTTGATGGCGGTTTCGTCGAAGCTTTCCCGGTAAGCGTCCCGAAGATCGGCCTTCACAAACTCATCGGCGCCTTTTGAGGCTGTAAAGTTGCCCGAGGCATTGGTAATACGGGCGGCGATCTCCGGTTGCATCACGAAATTGATCCACTTGTAAGCGGCCTCTTCGTTTTCGCTGCGACGGGGAATCGCGAAGGTGTCGATCCAGCCCAAAGCTCCGGATTCGGGAGCCACAAAGCGGATCTCCGGGTTTTCGGCATTCAGTTTCCAGCCGCCGGCATCCCAGGCCATGGCCGCTTTCACTTCCCCGGTGCGCAGCAGGGCGAGCAGCTGATCGCCACCGGTCCAGTAGGTTTTTACGTTGCTTTTGCAGTCAATCAGCTTGTCCTCGACCTTTGCCATGATTGACTCGTACTCATCTCGATCATCGTAGGCGGCGAACGGGTCCATCCCCATGGCAAAGGCGAAACCGATCAGGGTCGGTCGCTTGAGCCGGTAGCTGACCTGGCCCTCAACACCGGAATCACACAGGTCGGTATAATCGGTCACGATATCGGCCACCGAGCTGTGCACGATCAGACCACTGGTTCCCCACACCGACGGCACACCATAATACTCGCCTTCCAGTTCAGTGGACTCCTGGGTCGCCTTGACCATCGACGGCTGCAACTGGTCCGTGTTTACCCGGCTGAAATCGACGGGTTTATAGATATTGAACTGGCGCTGAACGCCAACAATGCGGTCCTGGCTAGGCTGGGCCAGATCAAATCCTGCCCCGCCCGTGGCGCGAAGCTTGGAAATCATGTCTTCATTGTTGGAGAGGGTCACTTTCACATCAATGCCGGTCTCCTCCTCAAACTGGGCGACCACATCATCCGGTGCGTAGCCACCCCAGGTAATCAGGCGCAGCTCTTCGGCCAGGGCACTGCCGGAGAACACTGCGGTGGTCAGGGCTGCAGACAGCCAAAAAGCACGGTTCCGTGTCGAACGAGAAGGCATGATCATAACGTGTCCCTACTGATGGTAAGTTCAGAAGTTTGCTAACCATTTGTTATCAGGAAGTTATAGACCATGTATTGCAGTTTTGTGAAACCCGGGACAAAAAAACGGAGACCGAAGCCTCCGTTTTTTCTGTTGCTATCAAGTGCCGTCGCGTTTAACGCCCGGACTTCAGCATTTCCCAGTACTTGGCATAGACCTGCAGGGCGTCATCGCCGATGTCGGTCTGGAACTCGGCATTGATCATGTCGGTTGCGGTCGGATAGCTTGCCCGGTTATTCGCGACTTCGTCCGGCAGCAGGTCCCGCGCCGCCAGGTTCGGCGTGGCATAACCGATCTCCTCGCTGATCAGTGCGGAGATCTCAGGCTGCAGTACGAAACTGATGAACTGGTGGGCCGCTTCCGGATTCTTGGCGTTCTTCGGAATCACGAAGCTGTCCAGCCAGGCAATGATGCCCTCTTCCGGATAGACGTACTCCAGAGACTCCATGGTGTCCTTGCCCATCACCGCTTCGCCGTTCCAGATCATGCCCACATCGGTCTCGCCTTCCAGGTACGGCATGCGCGGCGCGTCGGAGTTGAAGGTGCGAACCGAAGGCATCAGCTCGGAGAGCTTTTCATAGGCTGCCTCGATTTCATCCGGATTGGTGCTGTTGCCGGAGTAACCCAGTACCCGCAGGCCAACGTGGAAAACTTCCCGCATATCGTTGGTGAGCATCACCCTGCCCTCAAAACGGTCTTCCCACAGGTCTTCCCAGGCGGTGACTGGCTCGCCTTCGATGTCTGCGGTGTCCACGGCCAGCCCTGTGGTACCCCAGAGGTAGGGCACGGAGAATTTGTTCTCCGGATCGATATCCAGGTTCACCAGCTCCGGATCCAGGTTATCAAACCCTTCGATCTTGCTGCGATCGATCGGCATCAGCAGGTCTTCCTGGCGCATCTTGCTGACGTAGTAGGTAGACGGCACCGCCAGGTCATAGGCGGCGCTGTCATCCAGCAGCTTCAGACGGGCATACATGGCCTCATTACTGTCGTAGGTCGTGTAGACAACCTGAATGCCGGTTTCCTCGGTAAAACGGTCGAGGACTTCCTGAGGCATGTATTCGGACCAGTTATAGAGGTTGAGAACCTGGGGCTCCTCGGAACTGCACCCCGTCAATCCCACTGCCAGCAAGCCGGCCAAAGCCAGTTTCTTCATCGTTTGCTCCTTATCAGAATCCATTGAGACAACATCAGCATAACCAGTGAAAACACCAGCAACAGTGTGCCCAGGGCATTCACCTCGGGTTTCAGGCCCACACGCACCATGGAGTAGATGCGCAGAGGCAGAATTTCATAGCTCGGGCCACTCACAAAAGTGCTGACCACCACATCATCGAGTGACAGTGTAAACCCTAGTAGCCAGCCTGCCAGTAGCGCCGGCATGATTACCGGGATCAGCACCGTGCGGGTCATGGTGAAATCAGAAGCGCCGAGATCCCGAGCCGCCTCGGGCAAACTCTCGTCGAAACCACTCAACCGGGCCATGACCGTGATCACCACAAACGGCAGACAGAAGGTCACGTGGGCCAGCAGCAGGGAAACGTAACCCAACTGAAGCCCTACCAGAAGGAACAGGGCCAGCAGGGAGATAGCCAGGACAATCTCCGGCGACATCATCACCACAAACAGCATGCCGTTGAGCAGCTTCTTGCCCCGGAACCGGTAACGATGCAGAGCCAGGGCTGTAAGGGCGCCGATCACCGTGGACACCGTGGCGGCAGACAGCGCCAGCCAGAGGGAATTCCACATGGCATTGACCATGGCGCGGTTGCTAAAAAGCGCCTCGTACCAGCGCAGGCTGAGCCCGCCCCAGGCATAGCCGGTTCGGGATTCATTGAACGAGAACACCACCAGCACCACGATGGGCACATAGAGAAGGATGTAGACCAGGATCAGATAGGTGCGGGGCAGCCATCGTGTCATCAGGCACCCTCCTCGCCAATTCGCCGTTTACTCAGGCGATGAGCGAACATGAGGAAGGCCATGGTCACGGTCAGCACGATGCTGGCAGCAGCCCCGAAGGGCCAGTTGCGGGCATCGAGGAACTGGTTCTTGATCACGTTACCCACCAGCAGATTGCGGGAACCGCCAAGAATATCCGGAACAAAGAAAAGCCCCATGGCTGGCAGCAAGACCAGCATCACGCCTGCCAGAACCCCCGGCAGGGTGAGCGGGACAATCACATGGATAAAGGTGGACAGCCGACCCGCGCCCAGGTCGTGGGAAGCCAGCAGCAGTTCCTGCTTCAGATCCTCGAACACCGAATACAGGGGCAGGATCATGAACGGCAGCAGCAGATACACCAGTCCAATGATCACCGCGCTCTCGGTATACAGCAGTTGCAGGGGCTCATCGATCAGACCGATCGACATCAGGGCACTGTTAAGCAGTCCGTTGGTGGCCAGAATCAATTTGAGTGCGTAGGTGCGCACCAGGGAATTGGTCCAGAAAGGCACGATCAGCAGGAAGATCAATATCAGCTGGCGCTGTTTGCCCACTTTGGACAACGCCCAGGCAAAAGGATAGCCAATCAGCAGGCACACCAGCGTGGTCATCGCCGCCATGTACAGGGAGTGCAGGAAAACCTCCAGATACAGCGGGTCAAACAGCTGGCGATACGCATCCAGATTCAGAGGCAGAGACAGGAACGAGACCGGGTCCCGGGTCATGACACTGGCGCCGACCACCAACAGATTCGGTGCCAATACCAGAAAAAGGAGCCAGCCCCAGACCAGAATCAGGACAGCGGTTTTGAACGGCTGCTGCATAACGCTATGCATCGGCCGGCAGTTCCTCGTTGTTACTCTGGTCAATTTCCTGGGGAAGCAGCCACTCCCAACCATCAACCCAGCTCACTTTCACGGGCTCTCCGAGCCGATAATCAAAGGCCGGATCGTCCTCGTCAAAAAATTCACTGGCCAGAACCTCAGTGCCATCAGACAGCTGAATAACCGAATCCAGGGTGCTGCCCTTGTAGTTGCGCTCAACGATCTTGCCCGCCACGCCCTGCTCATCGGCCGGGTCCAGAACCCGGATATCTTCCGGCCGCAGCAAAACATGCAAACGCTGGTCAGCCTGCACCAGGAAATCGGGGCGACGCAGGGTTCGCTTAAGGCCAAAGACATCCACCATGATGGAATCGTTGTGCACCGACTCAACCGTACCCGGGAAAAAATTGGTTTCCCCTACAAACCGGGCGGTAAACAGATTGGCCGGCCGCTCGTAGACTTCCCGGGGCGTACCCAGCTGTTGCACCAGGCCATCCTTGAGCACAACCACCCGATCGGACATGGAGAGCGCTTCTTCCTGATCGTGGGTCACGAACACAAAGGTGATTCCGAGCTCCCGTTGCAGGCGTTTCAGCTCAACCTGCATGGTGCGGCGCAGCTTGTAGTCCAGGGCCGAGAGCGGTTCATCCAGCAGTAGCAGCCGCGGTCGCTTGACCACCGCCCGGGCGATGGCAACCCGCTGCTGCTGGCCGCCGGACAGCTGATGGGGCTTACGACGGGCGAAATCCTGCAACTGGACCATGGCAAGCGCCTCATCGACACGCTGGCGAATCTCGTCCTTCGGGCGCTTTTCCATTTTCAGGCCATAGGCCACGTTGTCGAACACCGACATATGGGGGAACAGCGCGTAATGCTGGAATACGGTATTGAGCGGACGGTTTTCCGGGGCGACGTGGGTGAGATCTTCTCCCGCCAGGGTGATGGTGCCCTCGTCCGGATGTTCGAAACCTGCCATCAGCCGCAGCAAGGTGGTCTTACCGCAACCGGAAGGACCCAGCAGGGTAATGAACTCGCCGTCGTAGATCTCAAGATCCAGACCGTCGAGCACCGTTTTGCCACCGAATTGCTTGGAAAGATTGCTCAGGGATAGCAGTGTCTGTTTCATCGGCGCTGCCCAAGGAATGAGCGGCCTATTTTTCCAGAAACCAACACAAACAAAAAGGGGCGCCGGGGTAATTCAGCCCCGATGCCCCTTTGCCTGGCAGCGCGTTCGAGCCTTCCACAGGCTGGAACGCACCGTCAGAATTCAGTCTTCGGCCACGCTGTTCAGGTAGGCCTTGTCTGAAATGTTGGTCCACTGACGAACCTGCTTGAGGTAGTCACGCTGGGACTCGATGATTTCTTTCGCCAGCGGGTCGTCCTCAGCGGCCTCGGCCAGCAGCCGGTTAGTGGTGCTGCGCAGGGCATCAATGACTTCCGGCGGGAACACCTTGTGGGTCACATCCGGGTAGTCCTCCTTCATGCGATCCCAGGCCACGCCACTTTGATGGGTGCTCTGGATGTACATGTCATAGGCGGCGGTGCGCATGGCGACCCGCAGGATCTCCTGAAGATCCTTTGGCAGCTCTTCCCAGGTCTTCTTGTTGATCAGGAACTGGACTTCCGCGCCCGGCTCCTGCCAGCCTGAATAGTAGTATTTGGCGATCTGATGGAAGCCCATCTGGAAATCCAGGGCTGGACCGACCCATTCAACGGCATCCACGGTGCCACGCTCGAGTGCGGTGTACAGCTCACCCGGCGGCAGGTTGGTCACTGCGACCCCCAGCTCGGACATGACTTCGCCGGCAAAACCGGGCGTACGCATTTTCAGGCCCTGGAGATCTTCAAGGGAGTTGATCTCCTCGCGGAACCAGCCTCCCATCTGGTTGCCGGTATTACCACCCGGGAAGGACAGCATGCCGTAGGGCTCATACACCTTCTGCATCAGCTCCATGCCTTCGCCGTGGTAGAACCAGGCGTACATTTCAGGTGCAATCAGCCCGAACGGGATGGTGGTGAAATACATGGCGTTGGGGATGGTGCCCTTGTAGTAGTAGGACGCGGTATGACCCATGTCGTACTGGCCGTTGCGCACCAGATCAAAAATCCCGAACGGCGCCTTGTGCTTGTTGGACGGATCAATGCGGATCTGCAGCCGGCCATCCGACATGGTTTCCGCCATGTCGGCCATATGCTGAACAGTCTCTCCCAGCACTGGAGAGTTGGGCCCCCAGGTTTGCGCAAGGCGCAAGGTGAAGTTTTCCTCGGCCACCGAGGACACGCTGAACACAGTGGCTGCAGCGGCCACGGCCGCAAGCAGTGTTTTCCGGATTGTCATTGTGTTGGCTTCCATTATTGTTGGTATGAAAACAGGTATTTCTGTCGCGCCACCATCATAGCTTTCTCATGGTGGTCCGCCAATCGGCAGAACACCATGAATCGTTATCAGACCTTGAACTGACCGACCAGATCTCGAAGGCTCTCACCCAGACGCGCAAGTTCGTGGCTGGCTTCGTTGGTCTGGGTTACGCCGGTATCACTGCGCTGGGCAGCATCGACAATGCGGACCACGTTCTGGTTGATCTCTTCCGCAACCTGGCTCTGCTGCTCGGCGGCGGTCGCGATCTGGGTAACCTGGTCGTGAATCTGGCCCACCGAAGTCTCAATGGTTTTCAGGGCATCCGTGGCGTGGTTGATCCTTTCCACCGTTTCGCTGGAGCGCTTGCGTGACTTGTTCATCCGCTCAACCGATGCTTTCGATTCCGTCACGAAGCCATCAATCATTTCCCGGATCTGGTCGGCAGACTCGGCGCTGCGCTTGGCCAGCTGACGCACCTCATCGGCAACCACCGAGAAACCACGGCCGTGCTCACCAGCCCGGGCAGCCTCAATGGCGGCATTAAGGGCCAGCAGGTTGGTCTGTTCAGTCACCGCGTGGATGACATCCAGAACCTGCTGGATATCATCGGATTTCTCGGCAAGGGCATCAATGCTCTTGGCGGTATCCTGGATTTCCTCTGAAAGCTGATTCACCGCACCCTGGGCGCTGCTGATGGTTTCGCCACCCTCGCGGGCCATACGGTCAGCGTCTGACGCGGCGCTCTCGACTTCATTGGCGTTACCGGAAATCTGCTGAATGGTCGCGGCCATTTCATTGATGGCGGAGGCAATCTGATCAGTCTCGGAACCCTGTTCCTGAACCGAGGCCCGGGTTTCATTCGCTACCCGGCTCAGTTCTTCGGCGGCAGACGCTACCTGATCCGTCGTCGCGCCGACCTCACGCATGGTGTCCTGGATCTTGACCACAAAGGCATTGAAGCGCCGGCCCAGTTCCGACAGTTCATCGTTACCCTCATCCGGCAGACGCTGGCGCAGGTCACCTTCACCGTCGGCGATTTCCTGCATCATATTGCTGACGCTCTTCAACGGCCGGGTCACGCTGCGCCCAACAAAGATGCCAATCACCAGGGCAATTGCAACAACCACCGCCGTAACCAACAGAATGAACCCAAGGGTTTCGGCCATACCCGCCTCGATTTCCTCACGGGCGGCGGCCACCTGTCGATCGATATCGGTAATGTACACACCAGCACCAATCATCCAGTCCCAGTCCGGGATGAGGGTGGAATAAGACATCTTGGGCTCTTCGTTGCCGGAGGCCGGATTCATCCAGTCGTAGCCGTAAAAGCCATTTTCCTCCGCCGCAGCAAAGAGATCCCCCACCAGTCGCTTCAGAGTCGGGTTATTGGTTGGCCCCTCTTTGGAAGGGTCGGGAGCATAAGCCAGGTTGTAGACGTCACGGGTGTAAGCAAACACATAGTTGGTTTCATCGAAACGAATCGTGCGCAAGCGTGCTGCTGCCGCCTCCTTCGCTTCTTCCTCACTCAGTGAGGGATCATTCTTCGCTTCCAGCACGACCGCTTTGGCCGCATCAACCAGATTCTGCAAGCCAGCCTTGCGCGCTTCCAGAAGGCTGTTCTCAAGGCGTTTGAGCTCCTCCTCGCCATTAGCCTGAATCTGGCTGGCGGTAATCCAGGCGAGAGTCGCCGCCGTAAGAAGTACTGGCACCATTACGGCCACCAGTAAGCGCGTTCGAATTTTCAACCGACTCAGAACATTCATCGTACCGGACTCCCTGGGGATTTCTGTTGCTGGAGATTATCCACAGACCACGTCAGGTGATCTGTTCCAGTTTGTTAAGAGAGATTTCAGTGCGCGCCCTGCTGCGCCTGCGCTTTGCTAGACGGGCGGGGCTTCCGCCAATGTTTTCATATGCGTAGAGTAACGGCAGTAACGTCAATGTCTTGAGCAAGCGTTAGACTAAAGGACCACTACGAAGGTAGGCCAATGAAGCACCTGTTTCTGGTACGTCACGCCAAATCCAGCTGGGCCGATGAAACACTCAGTGACCGGGAGCGACCACTGAACGCCCGGGGCGAAAGCCAACTGGCACCGCTGGCCAATGCCCTGAAAACCGCCGGCGCCTTCGAGGGCGAGATCTTCAGCAGTGATGCCACCCGCGCCATCGCTACACTTGAAGGGGCCCTGCCTGACTCAGTTCCTCCCGAGCGCTGCCAGCAGCTTGGCGAGCTGTACACCTTTGACTACCAGCGTCTGCTCGGCTGGCTGGAACAACGGGACGATTCCAGAATCACGCTTGTAGGTCACAATCCCGCCCTGCTGGAGCTGGCCCAGTGGCTGTTGAAACAACCCCCGGAACAGTTACCCACGGCCAGCTTTATTCACATCCGGCTTTCGATCAAACACTGGCACCAGATTGGTCGCGGCAAGGGCATACTGGTGGCGCTGATGACACCACAGGATTACAGCTACGCCCACTTCGAACGGAAACTGAAAAAGAAAGCCAGAACCGCGGGAGACAACCCGGCAACAGACATTCCCGAGGCCCTTCACCACCAGTTGAGCAGGCTCAGGCAACTCGAGCGTGGCGTTGTCCTCGGCCTGGATGACGAATTCCTGCACCAGTACCGGATTGCGATTCGACGCAGCCGGGCCATTACCGAATCGGTGCAGGAAGTGACCGGTGACAAGGCGCTGGCAAAGGCGGTTAAAAACCTGAAACGTCATGCCCGGGCGACGGGACCATTACGCGATCTGCATGTATTTCTCCAGGATTTGCCCAAATTGTGTGGCGACAACTCGGAAATCAGAGCAGCCCTGCAGATCTGGTTCGAACGGGAAGCCGCCAACCGCCACAAAAAACTGGTAAAGCGCCTGCAGAGCAAGCGCTATCACGACAGCATGGAACACTGGTTGAATCTCATCGACTCCCGGAAGTTCCAGAAGTTGGCCGGAACGCTGAGGCCAAAAGACATCCGAAAGGCAGTGGAACATCGTATCAAGGAGTTCAACAAACTGACCGCCGAGCTGATGCACACCTCCCCGGATGAAGATGTTCATCGGCTTCGCAAACAACTCAAGCGAATCCGTTACCTGATGGAACTGGACTCGAAAACCTGGAAGCCCGAGCTGAAAACGCTTAAGGCACGGCAGCAACTTTACGGCCAATTCCAGGACTTGCATGTTCAGATCGAGCTACTTGACCAGTTCCGCAAGGCAGCTCCGGAGGTTTTGCCAGCTGCCCTTGATGGCATCCTGGAAACCCTGGAAGAGCACAAATCGGACACCCGGAAACAGATTCTGACCCTTGGAGGACTTGATGGAGCCCCGTTATGACACTTTGTTTTACGACGGACAATGTCCACTGTGCGCCAAAGAGATCCGCACCCTGCGCAAACTCCAACGTGGCAATCTGATCTTTGCAGACATCCATGAACAGCATGATGGCAGCACCGCCCTGCCAAGCCATGAAGCCCTGCTCAGACGTCTGCACCTGATGACCTGGACCGGCGAGTGGGTCATCGGCCTGCCCGCCAACGTTCGCGCCTGGTCTCACACGCCCTTTGGCTTTCTGTTCAAACCCCTGCTGTGGCCCGGGATCTTTCATATCGCCTCGCGTATCTACGGGAAATGGGCAGACAAACGGTATGAGCGAAAGTACGCCTGTGCCATTGGCAACAACAAGGCGGCCTAGCCGTTAAAACCAATGTTCTCCAGATTTGGTGGACGGTAGTCGGCATCGAGCCGCCAGCGCTCTGCCACAGATGTGTGAATCGTTGTTTTGATGTTTTTCTGTTTCAGGTTTCGGACCAGCGGTTTCGAGAACCGGAAAATATGTCGGCGTGAGTTGTGCAGCCTGGC
>CAZFQI010000054.1:0-6791 GCA_964520755.1 uncultured Marinobacter sp.
CTGAAGAAACCGTCGAGGAAGCCACTGGCCAGGACGAAAGTGCCATGGGCGAGTTAGAGGAAGGGGCTGAGGAAGCCGCTGATTCAATGGGAGATGCCGCTGAAGAGGCAGGCGACTCTATTGAAGAAGGCTATGAAGAAGCCACCCAGTAGTAACTGAGTGGTCTGGCCGTTCCGTTGCACAATGATGCTCGGAACGGCCTGCCGATCCGGGGCTCCCCTGGTCTGTAAGAGAATGTTAACTCAGTTGTCTTTTAACCTTCCGCGTATTGTCATGTTTCCCGCCGAAACTGGCCTCTCAACAACATCGACCCGCTGTTCTTTGAGAGAGGCAACAACATGGCTAAGCATGACCTTGATCCCAACTACCTGGATCCCAACTACGAGCCGGTAGTTAACCACACTGAAAATACCCCGTTTCATCAGGTTCTGGCCGCACGGATGCAGCGGCGCACCGTGATGAAAGGCAGCGTTGGTGCTGCACTTGCCAGCGTAATGGGTCTGGGGCTGGCTGGTTGTGGCAGCGACAGCAACGACAGCACCACCAGCAGCAATGTTTCGAGCACCGATATCGGCTTCAAAGCGGTACCGACATCAACGGCCAACGCGGTGGTTGTTCCGGAAGGCTACTCCTCCGAAACGTTCCTGCCCTGGGGCACTCCCATCACCGGGTCCTACCCTGATTACAAGCCGGATGGCACGAACACCGGTGCGGAGCAGGAGCAACAGGTGGGCATGCACCACGACGGCGTGCACTTCTTCCCGATTGACCAGAAGGCTGGCGGCAACAGCTCAAGCGAAGGCCTTCTGGTGATGAATCATGAGTACATCAACCAGGGCGCCTTGCATGCCAACGGCGCCACCAAGGCGTCGGATAATGGCGGAGTACGGCCTGCCGATGAGGTGCGTAAGGAAATCGCAGCGCACGGTGTCTCGGTGGTGCACATCAAGCGCGACAGCAGTGGAAAATGGGACATTGTCTTTGGTAGTCCCTTCAACCGTCGCATCACCGGCAACACGGAAATGGATATTCGCGGTCCGGTTCGCGGCTACAGCAAGCTGATTACCAAATACAGCCCGGATGCTACTGAAACCCGCGGCACGCTAAACAATTGCGCTATGGGGCCGACCCCCTGGGGAACTTACCTGGCTGCCGAAGAGAACTGGCACGGCTACTTCAAAAATACTGATTCAGACCGTCCACGTGAGCAGGTGCGACACGGCGTTGATGAAACTTCCCGTTACGACTGGGAGCTTGCCGACAGTAGTGCAGATCAGTACATTCGATTCAACGTGACGCCGACAGGCGCATCCGCAGTTGAGGACTATCGAAACGAGGCCAATACATACGGCTACATGGTCGAGATCGACCCGTTTACCCCTGAAAGCAAGCCGCAAAAGCGCACTGCTCTGGGCCGTTTTGGTCACGAGGGCGTAATCTTTGCGCCGGTCAAGGAAGGCGAGCCGGTCGTGTGTTACTCCGGTGATGACTCCCGCTTCGAATACATTTACAAGTTCGTGTCATCCAAACCGTACTACGCTGCCACAGCGGGTGGGTACCTGCTCGACGAAGGTACTTTGTATGTAGCACGCTTTAATGACGATGGCTCCGGCGACTGGTTGGCTCTGGACCTCGATGATGCCGAGTTCAAAGCCAAAGCTGACGCGGCACTCGGCACCACAGTTGGCAAAGTTTTATTTAACGGCTTCGAAAACCAGTCAGATCTCCTGCTGAACACTCGTCTTGCAGCAGACATTGCTGGTGCGACTACGATGGATCGGCCCGAATGGGGCGCCGTCGACCCGATTTCTGGACAGGTGTATTTCACTCTTACAAACAATTCGAACCGCGGTAAAGAAGGTTATGACGGCGTTAACGCCGCTAACCCGAACGAAATCAACCGCACTGGTCATATCATCCGCTGGAGAGAGGAAGGCAACGAACACACCGCTACCAGCTTTGACTGGGATATCTTTGTGTTTGCCGGTGAGCAGGGTACGGAAACAGTCGTGGATGACGAGGTCATCGTATCCCTGACCGACGACAACATCTTCAATAGCCCGGATGGCCTCTGGTTCGACTATAACGGTCGTCTCTGGATCCAGACCGATGGCTCCGATGCTGCCCCCTACCAGAACAACATGATGCTGGCTGCCAACCCGGAGACCCGCGAAATCAAGCGCTTCTTCGTTGGTCCTGTCGGTTGTGAGGTTACCGGCGTTGTCTCCACTCCGGATGTGAAGACCATGTTCGTCAACATCCAGCACCCTGACGGTAACTGGCCGGATTCCAATGATCCGCGCCCCCGTGACGCAACCGTCATCGTTACCAGGGATGACGGAGGCGTTATTGGCGCCTGAGCCAACGCCGAAGTAGTCATCTGAACACCGCAAACCCGGCCCACTCGGTAACAGAGTGAGTCGGGTTTGCGGTTTTTTTGTTTCAGAAACGCTATTCCCCGCCGATATGCATATTAAATACACTAAAGTATGAGTTATAAACTCATGTCAATTCTTTAGTCTCCACAATGGCCTTTAATAACAAAATGTTTGCAGAAGCAACGAAAAAGAAGAGGTTTCTATGGGCTTACTGGATCGGGCTTCAATGCTTTGGGGGGTGGCGGTTGCCGTTGTTCTTGCAGTCGTCTGTGCAGTGGTGGCGCCTTTGTTAGGCCTGGAACCTGCGTCGATGCTGATCGGGCTCGTCGTCGGACTGGTGGCCGCAGGCGGTTTCCTCATTGTCAGGGTGTTGGAGCCAACGGAGCGAGGCCTCAAGGCTCTGAACGACGGCACTCTGGCCGACGATCATCCGCTGCAGGCCCAATGCCGCCAATTGCTTTCCGATGCCAGGGCGGGGCGCGCTCTGGTGGAAACGCTTTCCGGAAGTGCTGACAGAAACGCCATTTCTGCCGCCCAGGTGTCTTTTGCCGCCGACCAGCTGAAGCTCCGGCTGGACCGTCAGGTTGAAGAGACCGCGCAAATGGCCGATTACGCCGGCCAAATTACCGAGACTGTTCGGGAATCCTCGGAACAGGCTACCGATGCAGCGACCATGGCACTGCAGAACAAGCAGGTGAGTACCGAGGGTCGTGAAGCCCTGATGTCGGCCATCGGGAGCGTGCGGGCTGTGCACGAGCAGTCCGGGGAAAACCTCCGCCTGATCCAGGAACTGAACGAAAAGTCCAACAAGATCCAGGGTGTGACCACCACGATTCAGGGCATTGCCGAGCAGACCAACCTTCTTGCGCTCAATGCCGCCATCGAAGCGGCCAGGGCAGGTGACCAGGGTCGCGGCTTTGCAGTGGTGGCCGACGAGGTGCGTCAACTGGCGGGTCGAACCGCTCAGGCAACGGGGGAAGTGGCGGAAACCCTCGAGGAAATACGGTCCGATACCACACTGATTGTATCCCGCATTGAAGACCTTGCCCGTAGCATTGAGGAGGGCCTGACGTCTGTGGAAAGCGTGGGTGAGCGTCTGGAACAGATCAGCGAACAATCTGAACGGGTCCAGCAGCAGGTCGCCCGGATAGCTGAAATCGATCAGAACAACGAGCAGAGTCTGGCCCAGGTGTTCTCCGCCATTGAAACGGTGCGTGACCAGATTTCCGAGAGCGATACCAGCGTTTCCTCGCTGGCGGAGCAAGCTGCTACTTTGATGGAGCTTGCAGAAAAAGCCAATGCTTCATTTGCCCTGAACAGCGAAGCCAGTTATCACCGGCCGTTCTTCGATCAGGCCAGAGCAGGCGCTAACCAGATCGGCCAGATGTTCGAGCAGGCAATCCGGGATGGCAAGCTCTCAGAAAGCGCGCTGTTCGACAAGAGCCGGACTCCCATCCCGAACACTCACCCGCCAAAGTACTCAAGCAGCTTTGACAAATTTACCGATCAATACCTGCCGACCATCCAGGAACAGGTGAAAAATGCCCATGAGGCCATTGTCTTTGCCATAGCCGCTGCGCCTGACGGGTATGTACCGACCCACAACAGGGATTTCGCCCACGCACCGACTGGAGACCCGAAAGTGGATCTGGTCAAGAGCCGGAGCAAGCGGCTGTTCAACGACCGAACGGGCATTCGCTGTGGCACGCACACCGAGAACATGCTTTTGCAAACCTACCGTCGAGATACTGGCGAAATCATGCATGATCTCTCAGTGCCGATCTATGTGAATGGCAAGCACTGGGGCGGTTTCCGCCTGGGCTACCGTCCGGACAATCACTGACCGCGGCGGGATTTTCGGCCACGGGGGCTGTGGTAGACTTCGGTTAACCGATTAATAGGAGACTTGTCTTGGCCGAACCGGAGTTTATTCCTGCCGATACGGACCCCGCCTCCCGCCGCCGTGACCCGGCGCGTAACCTGGCGGTGGTGGTCTATATCCTTCAGGCGCTTTCCTTTTTCGTAGGAGGCATTACCGGTCTGGTGGGCGTGATCATCAACTACGTCAAACTGGACGACGTCCGTAATACCTGGGTAGAGCGGCATTTCCGCTGGCAGATCCGTACCTTCTGGATTGGTTTGCTTTGGACCGTGATTGGCATAGTGACCACGCCGATTATCATCGGCTGGTTTATTCTCCTTGGTATTTCTATCTGGATCATCTACCGGATCGTGAAAGGGGCCCTGGCTCTGAATGACGGCAAAGCGCCCTCCTGAACGGGCGCCCGTGATCAGTCTTCGGTCACTTCCTTCAGCCGTATGGCGCTGAACATCCCAGCCAGCCCCATCAGGCCCAGAACGATGATGACCGCCACTTCTGAGATCATTGATACGAGGGCGGTCAGGCCGCCGGTAACAAGCAGAAGAACACCGATGACCGTGTTGCTCACCGCCGTGTAATCGGTGCGCTTGTTGCCCCCTGCCATATCCACCAGATAGGTTTTACGCCCCAGCCTGACGCCCGCATGGGCAATGCTCAGCACGAAAAAGGCGATCGGGTAAAACCAGACACTGCCGATTTCCGTGCCGATAAAGAACGCGGTGAAGCCGACGATCAGGCACACACCGCTGGCCATTGCAGCACCACGGATCATGACCTTGCGGCTCGAGGTGTCTGCAGCCCAGCCCCAGAAGCTGGCACTGAGCGAACTGGCGAGGCTGCTGGCCAGCAGGAAGATACCCAGCATCCAGCCAATGTCGGATTCTTTCTGCGCAAGAACGACGAAGTAGGGCGACGCCAGGGCCGAGCATAGTAGCAAGGCCCGGGTAATCACGAAGTTTCTGAAGGGCACATCATCGCGGAGCAGGGACAGGCTCCGGAACGCCTCGTTGATGGCGTTGCCGCCACCACCCGTTTCACCCTCATACTCTTCCACTCCGGCAAACAGAAAACCGGCAATCACCCAGAGCACACCGGCCAGAAGCAGGAGCACTGTGTAAAACGCAATCGTCGGGTCGCCGCGTTCCCAGAACAGCAGGGCGGTCAACACAACGGTGGCGGTGCCGCCAATGGTGGATGCCAGCCCGCCGAGTCTTCCCCGGCGGGTTTTCGGGATGCATTTGCCCTGCACATCTTTCATGGATACGGAGCAGAATCCACGGGCGAGGGAAAATACAGTGAGGGCTGCAATGATGCCGGAACCTGCGGCATACCCCTCGAAAAACCAGATGCTGGCCGCCATGGCGACAACACTGGCGGCCTGGCCGAAGCTTCCGAAGGTCCAGAACCACTTACGAACAGGTTTGCGGCGCACCCAGGCCGCGATGACCATTTGCGGCACGAGAGAGCCTGATTCCCGGATCGGTACCAGCCAGGCCACCAGCGCGGGTGCACCGATGGCGCTCATTAACCAGGCCAATACGGTTTTGGGACTGATCAGTAAGTCGCCCAATTTGGTCAGGACGTTGCTGGCGAGAATCAAGAAGAAATTACGGGGTACCTCTCGGCAGGCTTCCTCCGGAATGTCCTTACAGACCCGTGCATCCTCTTCGTTGGCAATCAGGCCGTAAAGCTGGTCAATGGTGTCCTTTCTGCTCTCGGGCAAACCGCTATCCTCCGGAAAAGTAATTCGAAAGGATACCAGTGTGGCCCGGTATCCTTAAGCCCGAAGTACGGCATGAGAGTGCGATCAGACCAGATGATGATCCCAGTAGACGGGGAGTTCAGCGCGTTCCCTTGCCGGTTTGCCCGCTCCCAGCTGGACCAGTTTCCCGCGGCCCGAGGAAATAAGGAAGTCACCACCGGCAAGTGCCTGGACGCCGGCGCAGTCCGGGATTGAGGCACGATTGACCAGTTCGCCGGTGCTGCCCCTGAACACCACGGCGGTGCCACCAACAGGAGAGGCGGCAGCGACAAGATCGTTTTCCGGGTGGGCAACCACGCTGGCGATGTAGTTCGCCAGAGCTTTCTGGGTGTCTTCGTCAAACCGGAATTCCCGCAGAGTTCCCGCTTCAAGACGGGCCAGCAGTGGTGGCGTTTCATAGAGCGGACCCTGGTACTGATAGGCCACATACACCCGGCCACTGCTGCTGACACTGACATGACGGGTACTTTGCTGGTGGTGAGCGGGCCCGAAACGCCCGATGATTACGCCGGAACGACGGTCCATGAGCAGGAGGGCAGGGGCCATGGTATCCAGGTTGAGCTTCATGCGGTCGTAATCCGGGTGGGTCAGTATGCCACCAAGCCCGATTACGAGGGTTTCGCCATCCGGGTGCAGGGTCAGCTCATGGGGGCCGATACCTGCCAGATCAAAGGTGTTGGCTCGCTGGTAATCCTTGTCGGCGTCGTAGACCGCAACAATGCCCTCCCCCTGTTCGTACCGGCTGGCGGCGACGTAGAGCCAGCGACCA
>CAZFQI010000054.1:6891-23511 GCA_964520755.1 uncultured Marinobacter sp.
CGGTCGGCCAGATCGGACTTTTCCCCTGCTTCCAGCAAGGTGACAAGCCCAGGCAAGAACATTGTCTGCAGGCCATCCACCGTGGCTTCAATAGCCATCAGGCTTTTACCGCTGCGCCAGGCATCCGTGATGTACGGATTGCGTTTGCCATTACCACGAAGCCCCATGGGTTGGGCCAAACGACGCTCCTCCAGGATTTCCAGCGCAGCCATGCCAGCGCGCATAGTGGTGTCGCGGTACTGATCGGTCTCGAGGTAGTGGGGACTGAACGCCCGCCATCCAGCCGTTAACTCGTCGCTGTTCTTTTCCGCATGCAGAGCCACGTTGGTCAGCAACTCGCAGCTCCGGGCCGCGGGAAGTGCGTGTTCGCCGGCATTGAGCTGCTGATCGAACAACAGGTATTCCACCATCGGGAAGCCCTGAACGGCGACGCCGGATTGGCTGATCACCTCCGGCGTAATCGGTTCATTGCTTCCGATCAGGTATGCTGCTTTCCGGGCGATCAGGTTCTTTGGATCCGGCCAGAACTGGAACTGCCAGGAGAGATTGTTGTTTTCGACCGGGCCGAAATCGACAAAACGCACTCTTTGCCAGGCCAGAAAAGCTTCGAGCCAGGCCGCTTCCAGGCGGTTCCAGCTATCCGTTGCGGGGGCGTTGCAGTATTCCCGGGCCGCCCCCGTCAGCTTGGTGGTCTTCGCTGAAAAGGCCTGGTAGCCGTTGGCAATGGCCTCATGCCATTGATGGCGTGCCTGGGTGTCAGCATCGTTCGCCCATGCCAGGGGTGACGCAAAGGCCAGGACAGAGGCGCACAGAAATCTGGTGATCGGTGGCATTGCAGATCCTCAGAGTGAATTCAGGAAATCGATCAGGGCTGTACGATCCTCGGACGACATCTGGCGGTAGCGTTCGGTCGCCGCCTGGGCCTCGCCACCGTGCCAGAGCACGGCCTCTTCCAGGGAGCGGGCACGACCGTCGTGCAGGAATCCGGCCTGTGGATTCACCAACTGGGCCAGCCCAATGCCCCAGAGCGGCGGTGTTCGCCATTCGTTGCCATTGGCCAGGAACTCATCACGTCCATCCGCCAGGGCTGGGCCCATATCGTGGAGCAGCAGATCCGTGTAGGGCCAGATAGTCTGATTGCTCAGGTCCGGGCGGTCGGCTACCTGACCCGTCTGGTGTCGCGGGGTATGACAGCCAGCGCAGCCAATTTCGTTGAACAGTTCTGCTCCTTGTTGAACCGAGTCGGATTCAAGATTGCGCCGGGCCGGAACGGCGAGACTCTTGGCATAGAAGGTTACGAAGTTGGCCACCTTGTCGCTTACCTCCGGTTCGCCACCATGGGTAAACCGCTCGCAGTTCTGCTCAGGCATGCAGTCGGTAGTGGGTTTTATCGAAGAAGTAAGGCCCATGTCCCCCGCAAAAGCACCCATGCTCTGCTGGTGCACATCCGGCTCCGCCGCCTTCCAGCCGAAACGGCCGGGCAGCGTCTGTTCCGTAGCCAGATCCCAGACCTGGTTGAGCTTTCCGGAAATGCCGTTATTGTCCGCATCGTCAGGGTCATGGAGAGCCTGCAAGTCGTCGATGGGGATAGCTTCCAGCAGCCCCAAGCCAATCATTTGCGGTGCCACCCTCGGCGAGACAAGCAGGTTGTCAGGAAGAGGGCCGTAGTTCGGGTTTTCGATGCGGTAAACGGGTTTGCGCAGTGCCACGACCGTGCCATCCGCAAGGGTCTTTTTCACCGGCGTCCATTCAATGATCAGATCGGCCTCCGGCTTTGCCGCTGGCAGCGCTGCCGTTTGTAGTTGGCTACCGTAGACCGGAGCCGGTTTGAAACCGTGCTTGCGCAGAATCTCGGCGTCCCGTTCCGCATCAGCGGGAACCGCCAGCCTCAGAAACAGGGAGACCGGCGGTTCGTCGACACCAGGGGGGTGTCCTCGGCCATCCTTGATATGACATCCCTGGCAGGAGTTGGTATTGAACAGTGGCCCCAAGCCGTCACGGGCATCAGTGCTTGCCGGGGCTTCGACCCAGGGGTTACGGAAAAAACTGTTGCCGACACTGAAATCCAGACGCCTGGTCATGGACAAGTTGCCCTGGGGAAGCGAATAGGCGTTCGTGTCTGACTGTTGCACGGTTCCATCGCCCCCTGTTGCCGGCGATGTCTGGATTGGGTAGCCCGCGTGAGTCTGGGCGGTAACGTGGGCGCTGGCAATTGCCAGCGCACCGAGTAAAGCAAGCTGCCTCATCATGTTCAGAACGCGTGACCGGCGTCATCCGGAGACAGGGCTTCAATACCCAGGTCCCGCGCGGCCTGCTCAATGGAGCCGGTCTGTGCAACCAGCGCCATGATGGCACCGTTAACGATACGGGTTCCCTCTGCATTGCCCGGTGCAATCATGGTGTCGAAGGCCATCGGATTTTCGCGGCTCTCAGCGCGTGCCTTCATCAGGCCCAGGGCTTCCATGGAGGCGTCCAGCTGGTTGTTCAGGCGGGCGTCCAGTTCCGGATTGCTCTGTTGAACCAGGTCAGACAGGGAAGGACCTGACAACAGACTGCCATCCACACGACGGTAGGTGCCGGTATAGACGTTCTGAATGCCCTGGCCGTTGTAATAATGGGAGTTGTGGGTATTGTCGCTGAAGCAGTCGTGCTCGTCCTCGTAGGAGTTGGCTTCAAGGGCTACCTTCATGCGCTCACCGGCCAGCTCACCGAGGGACAGGGAGCCCATGCCAAACAACATCTTCTGAACGCCCTGGTTGGCATCGGCTGCGGTCAACTGTGCGCGGTAGTTGTCGCTGGCGCCCGGTGCCCACTGGGCCACCATCCACTCCAGATCCGATACCAGCAGGTCGGTCACCGCATCCAGAAATTCGCCACGACGCTCGCAATTACCGTTGGTGCAATCAGCACCCCTGGCGTAATCCGTGGCCGGACGCTCCCCGGCACCGCTTTCGAATCCGTGGAGATCCTGACCCCAAAGCAGGAATTCAACCGCATGGTAGCCGGTAGCAACATTGGCTTCAGACCCGCCGACTTCGTTCAGATCGGCCAGCAGGCTCGGAGACAGTGAGGACACGTCCAGGGTTTCACCCCCCACGTTGATGCTGTTGCTGGCGATGATGTTGGCAGTTGCACCGGCGTTCCCCAGCTCGTGCTGGTATCCGTCCGCCTTCACGTAGTCGATCAGGCCTTCGTCCAGCGGCCAGGCGTTCAGTTGGCCTTCCCAGTCATCAACAATGGCGTTGCCAAAACGGAACACTTCAGTCTGCTGGTAGGGAACCCGCGCTGCAAGCCAGGCTTTTTTAGCGGCGGCCAGGTTGGCTTCGTTCGGGTTGGCAATCAGCCGATCGGTGGCTTCATCCAGCGCGCGGGCAGTGATCAGGGCGTCTTCATAGTTTGCGTGCGCCAGGTCGGCGTAATGGTTTACTACCGAAGCTTTGGTTGCAGGTTCGGATTTTTCAGAGGACCAGGGCGTGTTGGCGCAGCCAGCGGTAAGAAGGGCTGCAACAGTCAGCGCCAGCGGAGCCGGACGAAGCTTGGTGTTCATTGTAATCTCCATATTAATAATTCAAGAGCAAGTAAGAATCATTTGCATTGAAGAATTATGGAGCCTGCCGCCGTGTATGGCAAGTCGCCTCACTGCAATTCTGAGGTTGTATACCTTATGAGCTATTGCCCCGAGCAACCGTGATCGGGCTTAATGGCCCCGTCACCAGGGAGCTATTTTGTATGTTGAGTTATCTGCACGCCTTTCACGCCGGCAATTTCGCTGATGTCCAGAAACACGGGGCTCTGGCACTGGTCCAAACCATGATGCAGGCGAAGGCATCTGGCATTGCCTGTTTCGACACCCATGCCGGTAGCGCCATATACGATCTGCGAGGTGAGCGGGCCCGGAAGACGGCAGAGGCCGACGGCGGTGTTCAGAAGTTGTGGAGCGGCAAAGATCGCCTTCGGTCCAAGGATTGGAAGCCGTTTCTGGAGGTGCTTGCAGGATTCAATGCCGGTAGTGGCGAACTTTCCGTTTACCCGGGGTCTCCGGTCTGGTTCCAGCATTTTCTCAGGGCCGGGGACGCGCTAACGCTTTTCGAACTTCATCCCTCAGAAAGCGAACTGCTGGCTGGTTGGGTCTCTGAAGCACCCATTCGTATGCTCAGGCAGGATGGTCTGGCGGGCTTGCTGAGGCAGCTCCCACCTAAACAGCCGCGCCTGCTGACCCTGATTGATCCTTCTTATGAGATCAAGTCAGACTATCTTGATGTTGCTGAAACCCTTGGAAAGTCCTGGCAGAAGTGCCGCCATGGGATCTTTCTGATCTGGTATCCGATACTCACCAGCGGCCTGCAGGAACAGCTGAAAGAGGCCGTCAAAGACACCGCCGTCCGTAAAGTGCTGTGCAGTGAGGTGCACCTGCGAAAGCCGCCAGAGCGGGGCATGACCGGGTCGGGCATGCTGGTGGTCAATCCGCCCTGGGGGTTTGACTCCCGGTTTTCCGCCATGATGGACGATATTTCCGGATCAGATGCTTTGAATCTGACCCATGACATGGACTGGCTGGTGCCCGAATAACCGCGGAGCCTATTGCTGGTTGTTGTTTTCCAGCTCGGCAATCAGCTGCTGCAACGTCTCGAAAATACGCTGCCCGCCTTCGCCGGTGCGCTCCAGATAGATATCACGCACCGGCATACTGGCCTGCTGAAATGCCTCACGCTCTGCATCGGTGAGGCGGACTACCTGCAGTTGCCCCTCTTCCAGCATTTTTTCAAGCCGGGTCTGGTTTAACTCTTCCTGGGTCTCCCAGGCAATCTGTGCAACATCCTTCAGTCCGTTATCCAGCCATTGTTGCTGGTTTTCCGGCAAAGCGTTGTACCAGTCATGATTGGAAACCACCGAGGCAACGAACTGGGCTGGCCGGGCGAGGGTCATGGTGCTCTGGACTTCGTAGAAGTCCATTTCCTCGATCGCAAAAACCGGATTGCTCTGGCCGTCGATTTTGCGCAGCTGAAGATCGCTGTATACCTGGGAATAGGGAATCTGGCTGGGCTCGGCACCATAGGCCCGAAAAGTTTCCTCTGCCATATCGGAGGTCATTGTCCGGATCCGTTGGCCCTTGAAGTCTTCCGGGGTGCGAAGCGCCTTGTTGGCGGTCCACGCCATCCAGCCTTCGGGCACAAAACCCAGCAGTTTCATGTTCTGATCGGCATAGGGCTGTTCGAAAAGGTCGATCAACTTCGGGCTTGCCAGCAACTGTCGGGTCACCTCGGCATCCTCGGGCAGAATATAGTGCAGGGTAAACAGGCCGACTTCCGGGACGGTGTTGGCAAGATGCCCGGGTGAGGCGAAGGCAAGACTTACGGAGCCATTCCGTACCAGTTCAGTAAGCTGAACCGAGGTGCCCAGAGAGCCATAGGGAAAGATATCGACCTCGATGTTGCCATCGGAACGCTCCTCAATACGTTCCTTGAGCGCTTCGGCATAGGCATGTTGGACGCTACCCTCGATTTCCTCCAGAGCAAAGCGCCAGGTGACTGGGTATTCGGGCGCTTCCGGCGCGTTGGCAGTGTTGTCCCCGCTGCCGGTATTCTGGCCGTCTGAACAACCGGTCAATGCCAAAATCAGGCTGACCCAAACTGGCCACAGCCTGAAACGGAAGTGTCGCATAACGGGAACTCCAGGTTTCTTGATCCTTGTCGGTTAACAGCTACAAGGTACCACAAGAATCCCGAAGGAAAGGAATGCCACCAGGTTTAAAAAAAGCCCCGCTGTTTCCAGCGGGGCAATACTGACGAACGGATTGTTGCGCGCGGTTGCTGGATTACATCAGCGCATCGATGCGGTTGCGCACTTGCGGTTCGCTGCTGTAAGCGGTGGCGATGGAATTGTAGGTGGGAATATCGATTCCCTCAGATTCAATGATCTCCACCATTTCGTCGTTTGCTTCCATCTGGAGCTCCTGAGCTTTCTGCTGGGAGTCTGCAGATTCAATCTTCTCAATATATTCCTCTCGTACCTGCTTGATGCCGGATTGGGCGTCGATGAATTGCTTGAGTTCGGCATCGGTGAAGTTTGTCCTTTGGGTGCCCGATGCAGCAGGATTCGAGTATCCCTCGGAGCTTCCGGTCGATGCCGGGCTCTGCTGGCTTTCCTGGGCGAGCGACGGGCCAGTAGCAAGGAGTGCGAGGGAAGCGGTGATGGATATGAGAAGTTTGTTCATGAAAACTCTCCTTCAGTTTGATGGTTGCCGGCTTAATGTGTCCGGCCAGGTTTGTGGAAACGAAATTCGAGTTGCTCTTGATAGACGACTAAACAAGGCGTGTGCCAATTTTCTGGTTTTCAAAAAAAGGCTTTCAAAACAGAAAGATAAAGAATTTTTGGGATTACAATCCAGTAACGGCGGTTGAGGCGAAAAGTCACATGTGGCATTTCTGTGTGACATTTTTGTTCCGGAACCCATCATGAAAGCTTCTTTGAAAGCGGCTGGCCGATTCTTTCATTCTCTCCGGCTAACGCTCCTGGTCAGCATTGTTGTTCCATTGCTTGCTATCAGTGGCATAGCAATTTCCGTTGGACTAAATGCTGTGGAAAAGGCGTTGAATGAACGCCTCATGGAGGACCTTGAGCTAGTTACCAGGGCAGTCAGCGGTCCATTGTCACGGGCCATGCAGGAACAGGATGAGCTGGTGATGGGGGAGTCGCTGAAGTCGCTTTTCCGCATCGGGCGGGTATCCGGGGCATCGGTTTTCGATGAGAGTGGCGCCAGGGTAGCGAGTCTGGGGGTGGCGGACAGCGATGTCGCAAACAGCGCCAGTGCGGAGCAGGTAATCGCAAGTGGCGAGTTGGGCGGTGCCTTCAGGCGAGTCGATGGGGAGTCGGTTTTCTCCCAGTTCACGCCATTGACCACGGAGGATGGTCGTATTCAGGGCTTGCTACAGGTCACGCGCCAGCGAAGTGATTTTCACGATCTTGTTGCCTCAAGCCGGCTATGGGCCGTGTCAATCTGGTCGATATTGGCTGTGACAGTGATCCTGGTCGTGATTCTTGGACACTATGGGGCCGTCGGGCGCCATGTTAATGGTCTACTCCAGACGATGGCGAGCCTGGCACCTGGCCGTTGGCGAGTGATGGCTTCGGCTTCCGGCCCGCGGGAGTTGCAGCAGATTCATACCGGTCTTCGTGACATGGGTGCACGCATGGCTCTTGCGGAAGAAGAGATAGAATCGCGTATCGCCAAAGAGCTGGAAATGGCGGAGCGGCTGGAGTACCAGGAGAAAATAGCGATGATCGGCCGCGTAGCGGGCGGTGTCGCCCACGAACTTGGCGCGCCCTTGAATGTTGTTCAGGGGCGCGCACGGATTCTGCAGAGAGAGGAGTTGCCAGCGGAGCATCGTCGTCACCTGACAGATATCGAATCGCAGGTTGAGCGGATGACGAGGATTATCCAACAGTTACTGGACTGTTTTCGCCATGTGCCCGACTCACGGAGACCGGTGCAACTGCCGGATGTGCTCCGGGATGTCATAGAGCGCGTCCGGGAAGATAACCGGTGCATGGGGAAAACGGTGGTTGCCGAGGGGCTGGATCTTGACGCCTTGATACAAGCCGAGCCGGTCAGGCTCGAACTTGCCTGCCTGAATGTTGTCCGCAACGCCTGTCAGGCAGCACAGTCGAAAGTCAGGTTATCACTGCATGCGTGTGAAACGGAGTTCGAGGTTCGAGTAGATGATGACGGCCCGGGCATAGAAGAACCCCGGCGTGGCTCTATATTTGAACCTTTTTACAGCACCCGTCCGGCTGGTGAAGGTACGGGTCTGGGTCTGGCAGTGGTCAGTAGTGTTTTGAAGGAGCATGGCGGGAGAATCGAAGTGACTGAAAATGCGGATGGCGGGTGCAGAATGAGGCTGTTCTGGCCAATCGGGGGGAGTGATAAATGAAACAGTCTGGCCCCAGAATCCTGCTGATTGAAGATGATGCAAGCCTGAGCCTGCTGCTAGCTGAAGAGCTTGAACTCGATGGCTATCAGGTTGTCCGCGCGGGTAGTGTCCAGGAAGGATGTGAACTTGCTGTTTCAGAAGCTCCAGACCTTGTGGTCTCGGACCTTCGCTTGCCAGATGGTGATGGCCTTGAAATTCTGAAATCTCTTCAGGCACAGGGGCAAAGTCTGCCGTTTGTCATTATCACCGCTTTCGGCACTGTAAATCAGGCTGTCGACGCACTGAAGGCAGGGGCGGATGACTTTCTTACCAAGCCGCTTTCAACTGACCATCTGAGGCTGAAAATACGGCGACTGTTAGCCCAGGCAGACCTCAGCAGGCAGCTTGCACAGTTACGCTCGGCAGATGGTAAAGATGATTCACTGGGGTTGGTTGGTGAAAGCAGGGCCATGGCGAAACTGAGGTCTGAAATTCTTCAGGTTGCGAGGAGTCATGCTGCTGTTCTGATCAATGGTGAGAGCGGGACAGGCAAGGAACTGGTGGCCAGGGCGATCCATCGACAAAGTGACCGTCGGGACAGGCCTTTTCTTGCTGTTAACTGTGCTGGTATCCCCAGTGAACTCATGGAAAGTGAATTCTTTGGGCATGAGGCCGGAGCCTTCACGGGAGCCAGGCAGGCGAGGAAGGGGCTTTTTGCCGAGGCGGACGGAGGCACTCTTCTACTGGATGAGATAGGCGAGATGCCTCTGGCGTTGCAGGCCAAGTTGCTCAGGGTGCTCCAGGAAGGTTGCGTCAAACCCGTAGGCGCTGACCAGGAAGAATCCGTCGATGTTAGAATCCTTGCCTCCACTCATGTTGATCTTCAGCAGGCGGTGAATGCGGGCAGTTTCCGTGAAGATCTGTATTATCGCCTTGAAACGCTGAGTTTGAATGTCCCTCCCCTCAGGGATCGTGACGATGATGTGGATCTTTTGGCGATGCATTTCCTGCGTGAGGCATCAGGGCGTCATGGCCGTGGCTTCATCAAGTTAAGTGACGTCACCTTACGGACCTTGATGGATTACCCGTTTCCCGGCAATGTGCGTGAGCTCTCCAGTGCTATTGAGCGGGCGGTGACTTTTTGTGAGGGTGATACGATCCATCCAGACCACCTCCCGGACCGGATACGTAAACGGCAGGTTGAGGTTTCTGGCCAGTCCCCATCGCGGCATAGTGACAACTTATCGGAGTGGCCGACCTTGGAAAAATTGCAACAGGATTACGTGAGAAAGGTAATGAAAGCCGTTGATGGCAACAAGCGCCGCGCCGCGCAGATTCTCGGGATCAATCGCCGTACTCTCTATAGATGGCATGACTCTTGGCAGGAGGCCGGGAATGACTAACCAGAAACAGGCGATGCTCTACGGCCTTGGCACGGTGCTGTTGTGGTCCACGGTGGCAACCGCGTTCAAGCTCTCCCTCAGGGAGTTGGCGCCCGTTCAGATGCTGTTGATTGCCTGCAGTGCGTCGGTGGTTGTGATGGCCATTATTCTGATGCTTCAGGGGCGCTGGCATCTGGTATTTTCACTCAGTCGCAAACAATACGCCCAGTCGTTCGGCATGGGGCTGATCAATCCCTGCCTGTACTATTTTTTGTTGTTTGGCGCGTTTGACAGGCTGCCGGCCCAGGAGGCGCAACCGCTGAACTACACCTGGGCACTGGTGCTGGCCTATATGTCGGTACCGTTTCTGGGGCATCGGCTGCGCAAGCTGGATATTGTGGCAGGCCTGATCTGCTATGCCGGGGTGGTGGTGATAGCCACCCGTGGAGCCGTGACTTCCCTGAGTTTCGAGGATCCGCTCGGGGTTTCTCTCGCCCTGGGCAGCACTGTGGTCTGGGCGTCCTACTGGATTATTGCCACCCGGGATACCCGTGATCCGGTGGTTGGCCTGTTCCTGAATTTTCTGTGCGGGCTGCCGGTGATTCTTCTGATTTGCTGGTGGACGGAGGGCCTGAACTTTGCCACCGGAACGTCGCTCGCTGCTGCGTTGTATGTTGGCGTGTTCGAGATGGGAATTGCGTTTGTGCTCTGGTCCTACGCCATGAAGAAAGCTGAGAATACCTCGAAAGTCAGCAATCTGATTTTTATCTCTCCGTTCCTTTCGCTGGTGTTTATCTATTTTATTCTCGGCGAGCATATTCTGCCTTCCACCTACATCGGTCTGGTCCTGATCATGATGGGGCTCTGGATCCAGCAGAAAAAAGTGAAGGACCGGGAAGAGGCCCTGAATCTTGGCTAGCTGGTTTGTCTACATGGTGCGAACCGCCAGGGGTTCGCTTTACACCGGCATAACCACCGACGTTGAACGGCGTTTCAACGAACATCGGGCGGGTGCTCCGAGGGGAGCGCGTAGTTTGAGGGGCAAGGGGCCGCTGGAGCTGGTGTTCAGCGCAGCGGCCGGAGACAGGAGCCGGGCTTCACGGCTGGAGTGGCACATTAAACAGTGGCCCCGGCCCAGAAAAGAAGCTCTGGCCCGGGGCGAGTTCAGCCTGCCAGATGACGTTTGATGTGTTCGCCAGCGGTTTCCATGGCGGCGGTTGCCCGGTCGAGTTGACCGCTATGCACCTGGAATACGTGCCAAAGGCTGTTATAAACCTCCAGTCGCGTTTCCACATCGTGCCGGTTTGCCGCTTCGGCCAGTCTTTCGGCGTCATTCAGCAGTATTTCCTGGCTGCCCACCTGGATCAGCATGGGTGGCAGGCCGCTCAGATCGCCGAACACGGGTGAGATCAGCGGGTTGGTCAGGGATTCCTGGCCAGCATAGAGATGGGCTGCCTTGCTGGTCCAGCTGGCCTGGAGTACCGGTTCGCATTCCGGCGCGTAGAGCTGCTCCTGAGTCAGGTCTGCCCAGGGTGAAAATGCCGTGAGTGATGTCGGAAGTGGCTGGCCCTTGTCGCGCAGCCTCATGGCGAGGGCAACGGCGAGGCCGCCACCAGCGGAATCGCCAGCGACAGCAATCTGCTCCGGTTTGAATCCCTCTTTCAGCAGTCCGTTCCAGCAGGCTTCGGCATCGTCCAGAGCGGCGGGGAAGGGGCATTCGGGTGCCAATCGGTAATCCGGCGTAACGATGGTGCAGCCACTGGTTTTGGCCAGGTGCCCCGCTATGCCCCTGTGGGTGCTTGATGAACCGATGATATAGCCACCACCGTGCAGATAAAGAACAGCGCCGTGAGAATTTTCACCAAAGGTTGTCCGGGTCGCTGGAACACCGCCCACGGTGGCGTTTTCGAACCTCGCCCTCCGGGGTGGTGTCGAGCTCCGGTAAGCCTGGCGTACAATGCGTCGCTGAAGAGGAACCGGCACCGCCGGATTCAGAACCGGTCTGACCAGCCGGTTCATGGTCTGGCGCAACGCACTCTCCAGAAGCTGCTGCAACATCTGTGTCTTTCCCCTGCTATGGGTTAGGATTGGAGGCCAAAATTTATAACTTATTCATGACAGGCGTTTAACTCTACGTGTACTGGAAAACAGATACCATAGAAATACCGGACTGGGACAGACACTCGCTCCTGGACAGACTGGAACCATTCGACCCGGCCGCCTCCCGGGAACTCAGTGAGGAAATGGTAGCCTACTGCCGCTTTTACGGTCTTGATCTCTGGGTGGAACACCCGGACGTTGCTTACCATCAGGGTTACGTCAAGGCGTGCGATCACGAGGTCATGGTGCATTATTTCCGGTTGCCGGAGCAGGCGACTCAGCGGGGCACGGTATTCATTCTGCACGGCTATTTTGATCATGTCGGGTTATACAGCCAGTTGATTGATCGCTGCCTGGGAGCAGGGTTCGACGTGCTGGCTTACGATCAGCCCGGCCATGGTCTTTCCAGCGGTACGCCGGCGGCCATTGGCAGTTTTCTGGAGTACCAGGGAGTGCTGGCAGACGTTATGGCCCATGTCAGAGGAAAGGTGCGTCAGCCCTGGTTTGCGGTCGGCCAGAGCACCGGTGGTGCGATCCTGATCGACTACCTGTTGTCCAACCAGCACGATCAGCAGACCTCCGACTTCCGGAAAGTGGTGCTTCTCGCGCCTTTGGTAAGACCTGCGGGCTGGTTGGGGGCAAAACTGCTTCATAGCATTGCGAAACCATTTATATCCCGGTGGCGCCGGGTGTTTGCGGAGAACAGTGGTAATAGCCGCTTTCTCCGTTTTTTGCGGGAACACGATCCGCTCCAGGCCAGGGCGGTGCATGTGGACTGGGTAAGCGCACTGCGAAAATGGGTGCCGCATATCGAATCTGCCCGGCCTGTCGACTTTCCCGTGACTGTGGTGCAAGGTGAAAAGGATCTTACCGTCGACTGGCAGCACAATTTGCGCATTATCCGGAATAAATTTTCTTCAGTGGAGGAACTGAAGATCCCTGACGGACGTCATCATCTTGTGAACGAAGCTCAGGATTTACAGGCAACCGTATTCAATACCATCATTGATACATTTACGAACTCGGCATCCGAGGCCCGCTAGAGGTCTCTGCCAGAACATCAGGCTCAGGAGAAAGTTGTGAAAAAGACAATACTCGCGTTTGCGGTGGCTACTTTTGGTCTCGGTGGTTGTATGACCTATGACCCATACACTGGCGAGGAGAAAACCTCCAGTGCGACCAAAGGCAGTATCATTGGCGCCATTGGCGGAGCGGCTGTCGGTGCGGCGACGTCAAGCAAGAGCGACCGTGGCAAAGGTGCCCTGATAGGCGCAGCCAGCGGTGCAGCTATCGGTGGCGGTATCGGTTACTACATGGACAAGCAGGAAGCCGAACTGCGCCGGAAGCTGGAAGGCAGCGGTGTTCGCGTCGTGCGCAATGGTGATGAGATTGAGCTGGTGATGCCGGGCAATATCACCTTTGACCTGAACGAATCGACCATCAAGCCGTCATTCAGTGGCACCCTGGAATCTGTGGCGCTGGTTCTGAAGGAATATGACAAGACCATCATTCAGATTGAGGGGCATACCGACAGCTCCGGCTCGGACAGCTACAATCAGTTGCTCAGTGAGCGTCGCGCTTCTTCTGTGCGCGACTTCCTGCTGAACCAGGGTATCGAGCCCAAGCGTACCCGCGCTGTTGGTTACGGTGAGCGCTACCCTGTGGCGTCCAACGATACCGCGGCGGGTCGCGAGCAGAACCGTCGTGTTGAGCTGACGCTGGTGCCCATGCAGTAAGCAGGACGCTTCGCTGACATAAAAAAACCGGAGCAAATGCTCCGGTTTTTTTATGTCAGGCCCTGAATCAGAACAGGACGCGGCAGCGAATTGTTCCCTTCACCTTGAGCAGCTTTTCCAGTGCCAGTTCGCCGTACTCTTTGTCCACATCCACGACCACGTAACCGATGTCTTCCTTGGTCTGCAGGTACTGACCGCACACGTTGATGCCGTTCTCGGAGAATACCTGGTTGATTTCGGACATCACACCCGGCACGTTCTCATGAATGTGCAGCAGGCGGTGCTGATTCGGATGGGACGGCAATGCCACTTCCGGGAAGTTCACGGAAGAAACCGAGGTGCCGTTATCGCTGTACATGGCCAGCTTTTCCGCCACTTCCCGACCGATGTTTTCCTGGGCTTCGATGGTGGAGCCGCCCACGTGCGGGGTCAGGATCACATTGTCGAATTCCCGCAGCGGAGAAACAAACTCTTCGTCGTTGGACTTGGGTTCAACCGGGAAGACGTCGATGGCTGCGCCCAGCAGCTTGCCGCTGCCCAGCGCGTCGGCCAGGGCGTCGATGTCGACAACCGTACCACGGGAAGCGTTCATCAGAATGCTGCCGGGTTTCATCTGGGCGAACTGCTCGGCCTTGAACATGTATTTGGTGGCCGGGGTTTCAGGCACGTGCAGGCTCACTACATCTGCGATGTTGAGCAGTTCCTGCAGGGTTCCAACCTGGGTGGCGTTGCCGATCGACAGCTTGGAGACCACATCGTAGAAATACACATCCATGCCCAGGCCTTCGGCCAGGACGCTGAACTGGGTACCGATGTTGCCGTAACCGATGATGCCCAGCTTCTTGCCACGGATCTCGTAGCTGTCCTTGGCGGACTTAAGCCATTCACCGCGATGGGCCTTGGCGTTCTTCTCCGGAACGCCGCGCAGCAGCAGGATGGCCTGGGCCAGAACCAGCTCTGCAACGCTCCGGGTGTTGGAGAAGGGCGCGTTGAATACCGCAATGCCGCGCCGGGTGGCTGCCTGCAGATCCACCTGGTTGGTGCCAATACAGAAGCAGCCCACAGCCACCAGTTTCTTGGCGGCTTCAAATACTTTCTCGGTCAGCTGGGTGCGCGAGCGGATACCGATGAAGTGCGCATCGGCAATCTTCTCGATAAGCTCTTCCTCAGCCAGCGAGTGAGTCAGATACTCGATGTTGGTATAGCCCGCAGCATTCAGGGTATCAATGGCAGATTGATGCACGCCTTCCAGCAGCAGGATACGGATTTTGCTCTTCTCAAGAGACGTATTTGACATGGGCTTGCTTCCGAACCTTTCGTCACGTGAAATGACCTGTAGCCAGTGATCGTCAGGGCTGGCTCACAGAACAGGGGCGGTATGATACCATAAACGCAGATTTTCACAGCGCGCCGGTTTGCCTGAATCAACTGTCTGTGATTCCTGTTGCAGGATGCTCCGGCCCAAAACTGACGAGACCGAAAAATCCATGAATTCCGAACAGATCATTGCTTCCCTCAAAGACCTGATGGCCTCCGGCGATGCCCCCGGGAAGGTGCTGACCGATCCGGCGGACCTGGACACCTATGGCAAGGACTGGACCAAGATCTACCCACCCAAGCCTCTGGCAATTGCTCTGCCCAAAACCACAGAGCAGGTGCAGGCGCTGGTGCAATTCGCTAATGAGAACCAAGTGGCACTGGTGCCATCCGGTGGCCGTACAGGTCTGAGTGCCGGTGCGGTGGCCGCCAATGGTGAGGTGGTTGTGGCGTTCGATAACATGAACCAGATCCTGGATTTCAACGCCAGTGACCGCACGGTTCGTTGCCAGGCAGGGGTTGTGACGGAACAGTTGCAAAATGCAGCCGAGGAGAACGGTCTCTATTACCCGGTGGATTTCGCCTCCGCCGGTTCCAGTCAGCTGGGTGGCAATCTGTCTACCAACGCTGGCGGTATCAAGGTGATCCGCTATGGCATGAGTCGGGATTGGGTCGCAGGCCTCAAAGTCGTGACGGGTAGGGGCGATATCCTGGATCTGAACAAGGACCTGGAGAAGAACAACACCGGGTACGATCTCCGGCATCTGTTTATCGGCGCCGAAGGTACCCTGGGTTTCATCACCGAAGCCACCATGAAGCTTTCCCGTCAACCGGACAACCTGACGGTACTGGTGCTTGGCCTGAATGACCTGACCAATACCATGGATGTGCTGCAAACCTTCCAGAAGAAGATTGATCTCACCGCCTATGAGTTCTTCTCCCATCAGGCCATGGGTCACGTGCTGGCTCATGGACAGGTACAGGCGCCTTTTGAAACGGAAGCGCCTTACTACGCATTGCTGGAGTTTGAATCGGTCTCTGATCAGGTCATGGACGATGCGATGACCCTGTTCGAACAGTGCGTGGAGAACGGTTGGGTGCTGGACGGCGTGATCAGCCAGAGTGAAACCCAGGCCCAGAACCTGTGGCAGCTGCGGGAACGCATTTCCGAGTCAATCGCACCTCGCACGCCCTACAAGAACGACATATCTGTGGTGGTTTCCAAGGTGCCGGGCTTCCTGCAGGAAATTGACGCCGTGGTCACCGAGCACTATCCGGATTTCGAGATTATCTGGTTCGGCCACATCGGCGATGGCAACCTGCACCTGAATATCCTCAAGCCGGAGGATATGGCCAACGAGGATTTCTTCGAGAAGTGCCAGCAGGTCAACAAGTGGGTGTTCGAGATTGTCGAGCGCTATCAGGGCAGCGTCTCTGCCGAGCACGGCGTAGGCATGACCAAGAAGCCCTATCTCAAGTACACGCGCAGTGAGGCTGAAATCGCTTATCTGAGAGGAATCAAGCAGGTATTCGATCCCAACGGAATCATGAACCCCGGCAAGATTTTCGACTGATGCAGGACCATATCGTAGTACTGACAGGCGCAGGTATCAGCGCCGAAAGCGGCCTCTCAACCTTCCGGGATAACGGAGGGTTGTGGGAGCAGCACAGTGTCTACGATGTGGCCACGCCAGAGGCGTTTGCCCGAAATCAGGAGCTGGTGTTGCGGTTCTACAACGACCGCCGCCGCCAGCTTGAATCGGCCCAGCCCAACCAGGCCCATCGCCTGCTGGCGGAGCTTGAACAGCGTTACCGGGTGACCGTCGTCACTCAGAACGTGGATGACCTCCATGAGCGCGGCGGTGCCAGCAACGTGATTCATCTTCACGGGGAGCTCACCAAGGCCCGCAGTTCAAAGTATCCGGAGCTCGTCTACGACATTGGTTACCGCGATATCAATCCGGGTGACACCTGTGACCGCGGCGCCCAGCTTCGTCCCCACATTGTCTGGTTTGGTGAAGAAGTCCCCATGCTGGACAAAGCCGCCGACATTGTCCGTACGGCCGATCATCTGCTGATCGTCGGTACTTCCCTTCAGGTCTATCCGGCTGCTGGACTGGTCTATGAGGTGGATAGGGACGTGCCCATTACGGTCATTGATCCGGGCGCACCGGC
>CAZFQI010000055.1:0-23333 GCA_964520755.1 uncultured Marinobacter sp.
GCTCTTGCCTCCGCCTGATCCGCACCCGCCACATTCCCGCGAGCCCGACGAATGTCCGCCAGCAACAACCACCCCGCTCGCTGTAGCCGACTGTCGCTTCCCGCCAGGGACAATCCCTTCAGGGTAAACTGCTCCGCAGAGCCCAGCTGATTGCCCGCCACATAGGCCTCGGACAGTTTGAAATACACCTCGGCAGAACGGGGAGCAATCCGCTGCGCGCGCTCCAGACGGGCGATGGCCCCGGAGACGTTGCCTTGTGCCAACAGCTGGTCGGCCTCACGCACCAGGCTGAGCGCCGCGGGCGAGAGGCCATCCCCTGTTTCCCGATAGCTGGGGGAACTGGAACGGCCAGGTTCCCGGGTTTCCTCCGCCGCTTCCGGCTGTTCGCTCTTGCGCCAGACCGGGGCTTCGCTTTCTTCGGTGTCAGTACTGCTTCTGGGTGGCTCGGGCGCCTTGGCCGGCTCACCACCGACCGGCACGTAGATTCCCCCGCCCGGTCCGGAAGCACAGCCGGCCAGTGACAGCAGCACTGTAATCAGGGCAACCCTGAACGAAATACGGTCAATCATTGAAACAGTCCTTCAAACCAGCCCCGGATACGACGTTCCAGATTTCCGGAGCACGAAATTGTCTGCGTGGGTTCGCTGCCGGCAATGTAAGGCAACAGACGGGCATTATCGCAGTATTCGTCCGTCAGTGCCTGCCGCTGTGAGTTCACCCAGTGATAATTCACCCCGTCGGGCACCACCGGCGAAAAGCCGTGCTGTGGAACCTGCGCCATAAACCTCGACCACACCGGTAGGGCGCCGCTGGCCCCGGTCAGTGATGTGGGGCCGTTATCGTCACGCCCGACCCAGGCCACCGCAAGCAGGTCACCACTGAATCCGGCAAACCAGGAATCCCGGCCATCGTCGGTGGTTCCGGTCTTGCCTGCGAGGGTGAGTTCCTGAGGCACTGTGTAATATGCTGAACGGCCCGTCCCTTCCTGCATGGTTTCCTGCATGGCGTATTGCACCAGGTGCACGGCGGAGGGATCGGCAACCTGCTCAACTTCCAGACTGTAACGGGATAACGCCTCACCGCCGGCATCCGTTACTTCCCGGATCGTGCGCAGCGGGGTATTGAAGCCGGATGTCGCCAGCCCCTGATAGATCTGCGCAACCGTCACCGGGCTCATGGAAACCGACCCCAGAAGCATGGACGGGTAACGGGAGATCGGCGTGTCCACGCCGAACGCCGTCAGAGTCTCCCGAACTTCGTCCACTCCAATATCCAGCCCGACGCGAACGGCCGGCAAGTTGTAGGAACGGGACAGCGCCTGATGCAAGGGCACCTCACCGCGCTCCTCGCCATCGTAATTCTTGGGCTGCCAGCGTTTGCCGTCATCGAATTCCAGGGTAAAGCTCTTATCCAGCACCGGTGTGGTCAGGGTATACCTTTCCGGCTCCTGGAGGGCCGACAGGTAGATGAAGGGCTTGATCAGCGAGCCGATCGGGCGATTGGCATCCAGTGCCCGGTTGAAACCGGCGAATTGCGGATCCCGGCCGCCAACAAGTGCCAGCACTTCCCCGGAATCCTTCGCGGTGACCACTAGAGTGGCTTCCAGCGCCTCGGCATTCTGCCCGCCGCCCAGCCTGGGCAGGGTATCGGTTACCGCGTACTCCGCCGCATACTGGATTGCGGGGTTCAAGGTAGTGAAGATTCGCAAACCTTCACTGCGGAGATCCTCTTCCTTGTAATCACGAGCCAGGTGCCTTCTGACCAGATCAATGTAGGCGGGGTAGCGATTCTCGGAATACGAGGGGCGCTCACTGACGCCCAGCGGCAATCCCCGGGCCCTGGAGGCGCGGCCAGGCTCAATCAGACCGGCCTGTTCCATTTCAGAAATCACCAGATTCCGCCGTTCTGTTGCACGCTCCGGATGACGGCGCGGATTGTAATAGCTGGGGCCCTTTACCATGCCCACCAACAAAGCAATCTGGTGCACATCCAGATCCTTGAGGGATTCGCCAAAATAGAACTGGCTCGCCAGGCCGAAACCATGAATGCTGCGCGTGCCGGCTTGTCCCAGGTAGACCTCGTTCAGGTAGGTTTCCAGAATGTCGTCTTTTTCGTAGTGCAACTCCAGCAGCACCGACATCAGGGCTTCGTTTGCCTTTCTCACCAGCGTCTGCTCGCGCGTGAGGAAGAAGTTCTTCACCAACTGCTGGGTCAGCGTGCTGCCACCCTGAACAATTCGCCCGGCCTGGATGTTGGCCAGCATGGCCCTACCGATGGAGAGAGGCGCAATGCCGAAATGATCGTAAAAGTTGCGATCCTCCACCGCCATCAGGGTGGTTGGTAACAAAGCGGGCACTTCGTCCAACTGAACCAGTACCCGATCTTCTTTGTGCGCCGGGTAAATACCGCCAATCTGGGCGGGTTCAAGCCGGACAATCGGGGCGTTGTCGCCTTCAATCACCGAAAAGCCCTGAACCCGATCACCCGAGATCGTCAAGGATATCCTGCGCCTGGGCTCTTCACCGTCCGGGAAGGAAAAACCACGGGTACTGATCACGAAACGGTTGCCGCTTCGCTGGTAGCTCCCCGCTTTCTTGCCGTCCCCTTTCCGGAAACCGGAGAGGCCAAGCTCACGTTCAAGGGCACTACCGCTGATACTGGCACCATCGAAAAGCTCCAGCGGACGCGCGTAGACCCGGGACGGGACTTCAAAACGCCGGCCCTCGAAACGGGAGGTCACCACGGCATCTAGGTACACCATCCACCCGGCCAGCAAAACGAGACCGATGGCACATAACCGGAACATGAAACGCCAGAACCACGGCCGACGACCGTTGTTTGAAGAACGTCTGGAGGGCTTTCGCCTGGGGCTGGAGGATGCTTTGGATTTTTTCATGGCGCGATTATAACGAAGGGAGCGGTGAGGAAGGCAGGCCATCCATGTGTTATTTCTGTAATCTGCCCGTTATGATAGAGCAAGAAAAATCAATAGGTTCAGGGAACGCGAGGAGAACACGGTGAGTGAGACATCCCCAGGCAATCTGATTCTGTCGATGCAGAATCCGGACCTGTACGACCATCCTGTCGATGGCTTTCAGGTTATCGAAACTCACATCTCACAGGTGATCCTGACCGGTGACTACGCCTATAAGATCAAGAAGCCCATGGATTTCGGCTTCCTGAACTTCTCCACTCTCGATCGCAGAAAACATTTCTGCGAGGAGGAGCTGCGACTCAACCGACGGCTGGCGGAAAACCTGTATCTGGAGGTGGTGCCCATCACCGGGACACCGGAAGCTCCTATCCTTGGCGGCGAGGGCGAGGCCTTCGAATACGCCATCAAGATGCGGCAGTTCGCCCAGGACCAGCTTTTCGATCGCCTGCAGGAACAGGGGAAACTAGCGCCCGAATTGTTGACCGATCTTGCCCGTCAGGTCGCCGCCTTCCACGAACACTTGCCGCCCGTGCCGGATGAAAAGCCGCTTGGAACGCCAGAGGCTGTGTTTGCCGCCATGCAGGAGAACTTCGACCAGATCCGTCCGATGATTGACGATTCGGATTTGCTCATGCAGCTGGACAACCTTCAGGCGTGGACCGAATCCACCTTCGAGCGGCACCGGGAGCTGATTGCCCAACGCCGGACCAGCGGTATGGTCCGGGAATGCCACGGCGACCTGCATCTGGCGAATATCACCCGCTTTGAGGGTGAGGTCACCGTTTTCGACTGCATCGAATTCAGCGAGCCCTTCCGCTGGATTGATGTCATCAACGATCTCGCGTTCCTGCTGATGGATCTCGAGTCCCGCGGGGAAAGTGCCCTGGCCAACCAGGTTCTGAATACTTACCTGGAATACCGGGACGACTTCGAGGCTCTGCCGTTGCTGCCACTCTACAAGGCATACCGCGCCATGGTCCGCGCCAAGATCGCGCTGTTCACCATGGGCAACCCGGGAATCACGGACGCCGAAAAAGCCGATCTGATGCAACGTTATCGCGACTATGCCCAACTGGCAGAGGATTACGGCACCATCCCCAACCACTACCTGTTGGCCACAACCGGCCTGTCCGCCAGCGGCAAGACCTGCATCAGCGCCGCGATGGCACACGAGCTGGGGCTGATCCGCCTGCGCTCTGATGTTGAGCGCAAGCGTCTGCACGGGCTGGCGCCACTGGAGAATTCCCGCTCACCGACCTCTGGCAACCTGTACACCGAGGAAGCAACAGAGAAAACCTATCAGCGACTGGCAGAGCTTGCCGGCCACGTTCTGGCGGCCGGGTTCCCGGTGATTGTGGACGCCGCCAGCCTGAAACAGAAGGAACGGTCCTTGCTGGCATCCGTAGCCGAGAACCAGGGTGTGCCCTTTGCTCTGATCCATTGCGAGGCACCGGAAGACCGGCGCCGGGAGTGGATCCGCAACCGCAAGGGGGATGCCTCCGAGGCCACCGAGGAACTGCTGGACGCCCAACAAACCTGGTTTGAACCGTTGACCGCGGAAGAGAAAAGCCACACCGTCCATCTGCACACCGATCAGGAACATGTGGCGGAAGCCGTGGCCGGCCGTATCCGGCAGCACCTGGGCATCCCCGGCGGCACAGCCGGATAAGAACAACATCAGGCGCCTATGGGCGAGCGCGAGGTTCAGTATGGACGATAAAAGCGAACACGAAGTACATCAGATCAGCCACCCGCTCTACGATATTCTTCGGAGCGAGGACATGCAGGCATTCAATGCCGAAAAGGCAAAGCTCACTGAGTTGCCCAGTTTCGCCCATGGCGATTTCCGGGGCCTGGATTTGAGGGGGATGGATGCCAAGGGGCTGGATTTCCGCCACGCCTACTTTCGCGGTGCCGACCTGCGGGGTGTGGACTTCTCGAAATCCAGGATGGAAGGCTCAAGCATCGCCAGCGCCAAGATTTCCGGCTGCTATTTCCCGCACCGCCTGGAAGCCGATGAAATCGTCATGTCCCTGAACCACGGGACCCGCATGCGCTACGCCATATTGCCGAAATGAGCAGTAACCCGAATTCCTGGCAGCCCGTCTGTCCGGCATCCGAGCTGACACCGGGCCAGTTTGTCGAATTCCGGCTCCGGGAGAAGGCCCGGGAGCCCGAAGGCATGCCGTTAACCGGCTTCCTGTTCCTCGATGGCAGCTCGCCCCGCGCCTATCTGAATATTTGCCCGCACCTGGGCGTTGAACTGAACTGGATGCCGGGCCGGTTCATGGATTCCGACAACCTGTTCATCCAGTGCTCGACCCACGGCGCCCTGTTCAAGCCGGCCGACGGCGAGTGCATTGCCGGCCCCTGCCAGGGCGATGCACTCACCCAGCTGGACCTGCGTGAGCGGGACGGTCAGATCGAAATCAGACTTCCAGAATAACCGGCACCGATTCGGTAAGCGTCAGTGCCCCCGTCGGGTTGCCGTCGCTCTCACTCAAGTCGGCGCGATAGGCGATCACTTCCACACCCACATCGCAGGCCTCTCGAAGCAGCTCACCGTATTTGCGATCGATGTGGTCGGCCGGGCGGACGGTTTGAATGCCGGTGTGATTGACCACGAATAACAGCACCGCGCGGTCACCCTGCCGGACCTGGGCCATCAACTCCCGAAGGTGTTTCTGGCCGCGCTCGGTCACCGCATCCGGGAAGAAGCCCTGACCATCCTCCGCCAGCGTGACATTCTTGACCTCAACCCAGGCATCGGCGGCGGTGTTGTGGCCAGACAGCAGCAAGTCAATCCGGCTTTTCTCGGTGCCATATTTCACCTCGGCGCGGCACTGCGGGTAGCCGGCCAACTCAACCACGGTACCCGCCAGCACGGCCTCCCGGGCCTGACTGTTAGGCCGGGCGGTGTTCACGCAGGCCAGCTGCCCCGGTGACGTCTCTACCAGTTCCCAGGTGTACTGTAGCTTGCGCTTGGGGTTGTCACTGCGGCTGAGCCAGACCCGGGCATCCTCCGGCTGACAGCCCAGCATGGAGCCGGTGTTCGGGCAGTGGGCGGTCACCTCCGAGCCATCCGGCAGCCGCACGTCTGCCAGGAAGCGTTTGTAGCGGCGAATAAGCCGGCCTTCAACGAGGGGTTCTGGAAACTTCATGTGATCTCCGTACAAAAGTCGATGTCACAAGGCTGGCACCCCCGTGACTAATCTGCTATTTTCCGCAAATTCCCGTTTCAGGACGAATGCTTCATCCAGGGTATAACCGCGCAGCCACGGGGGCTCACGCGGAGGGAAGCAAACCGTTCTTGTGAAGTACAAACAAGAGGCCGGGTTCAATGGCAACTACTGCAGAACAACCACGCGAACGTTTTACCAACTTCACCCCCTATGAAATGAAGAAGGGTGAAGAGTACATGAGTGCGGAAATGCTCCAGCACTTCAAAGATCTGCTGCTGCAATGGAAGCAGGAGCTGATGGAAGAAGTCGACCGCACCATGCACCACATGCAGGAAGACGCCGCAAATTACGCGGATCCCAGCGATCGCGCAACCCAGGAAGAAGAGTTCAGCCTGGAGCTGCGTACCCGCGACCGGGAGCGGAAGCTGATCAAGAAGATTGACCAGACCATCGACCGCATCGACAAGGACGACTATGGCTTCTGCGATCAGTGTGGTGTGGAAATCGGTATCCGCCGTCTGGAAGCGCGCCCGACTGCAACCCTGTGCATCGATTGCAAGACGCTGGCCGAGATTCGCGAACGCCAGACCGGCATCTGAGCCAACCACTCAACAGCTGCCGGCCGAGGGCAATTCCCGCCCCGCCGGCTGACTGACCGCCATGACCAACCCTTCGTATCGGGGCCGCTTTGCGCCCTCCCCGACCGGCCCGCTGCATTTCGGCTCACTGGTTACCGCACTTGCCAGCTTCCTGGAAGCCCGCAGTCAGGGCGGCCAGTGGTTTATCCGCCTGGAAGACCTGGATCCTCTTAGAGAGCCGCCGGAAGCCACCGGGCAGATTCTCGCCAGCCTGGACGCCCACGGCCTGTTTCCCGACGAGCCAGTGCGGTTCCAGTCCAGACGTCATGACGCCTATCAGGATGCCATCGACCGATTGTTGGAAAGCCGCCACGCCTATCGTTGCCAATGCTCACGCAAGGAGTTGCAAGCCAACGCGGGTCGCCACCCCAATCAGTGCCGCAGCCGCACAGCATTGAACGGTGACCGCCCTTACGCCATCCGTTTTGCCCTCGAAGATGAGGATTGCCACTGGCAGGATCTGTTGCTGGGGCCACAACATCAGATCGTGAAGGCAGAGCTTGATGATCCGGTGATCCTCCGCAAGGAGGGGTTCTACGCCTATCAGCTCGCCGTGGTTGTCGACGACATTGATCAGGGCATCACGGACGTGGTGCGTGGCTCCGACCTGCTGGACATGACGGCGCAACAGCAGCAGATCTACCAGGCCCTGGGTGCACGCCCCCCACGTTGGCTTCACATCCCGGTCATACTCAATGAGCAGGGCCAGAAACTCAGCAAACAGACCCATGCCCCGGCGCTGAACGACGAAACGCCTGTCGAGAACCTGTTCGCGGCGCTTGTTGCCCTTGGCCAGAATCCGCCTGCTGAACTGGCAACCGGCTCGCTGGAATCCCTGCTGGAATGGGGCCGGAAGAACTGGCAACGGGGCGCCATCCACCTGACATCCCGGTGAGGGACATGGTATAAAGCCCTTCTCACACCTCAGCGCGGATAGCATGCCTGATGTATATCTACCGTCTGGTCTTCCTGTTGGTACTGGCCATCTATATCTTTTCGCCCAACATCCTTGACTGGTGGACTTCGCCGGGAAACGTCTGGTACAGCCCCTACATTATCTGGGCCGGGCTGATTGCCATCGGTTTCTGGCTGGAATGGCGGCGGGACCCCAATGAGTTTTAGTGCCTCCGGCCTGCTGCTCGCCAGCCTGCTGTATCTGATTCTTTTATTCGGCATTGCCTGGTTTACCGAGCGCGGCATGGTGCCCAGACGCTGGGTTCGTCACCCTCTGGTTTACGTGCTCAGCCTGGGCGTGTACGCCGGCATCTGGGCAGTCTACGGCGCCGTTGGCATGGCGGCCGAATCCGGCTACGGCTTCCTCGCCTACTACCTGGGTATCAGCGGCGCCTTTCTTCTGGCACCGGTACTTCTGAACCCGGTCATGAGGATTGGCCGCGCCTACCAGCTAACCTCGCTGGCCGACCTGTTCGCCTACCGCTACCGCAGCCAGTGGGCGGGAACCCTGGTCACCCTGTGCTCCGGCGGCGCTATTCTGGCTCTGCTGAGCATGCAGATTCAGGCGGTCGCCACCTCTGCCAGCATCCTGGCGCCGGACACCTCCCCCAAGCTGATCAGTGTGATGTTCAGCATGATCGTGGTGTTGTTTGCCATGCTGTTCGGGGCGCGCCGTGACCAGAATTCCGAAAACCATCAGGGTCTGGTCCTGGCCATTGCCTTTGACTCTCTGGTCAAACTGACAGCCCTGCTGGTGCTTGGCGGCGTGATCCTGTTCGGGGTCTTTGACGGCATGAATGGCCTGGAGCGCTGGCTGGATAACCGCACCTCGGCAGCCACCACCATGACCCTGAGCATTGACGACGGCAGCTGGCGGGCACTGATGCTGATGTCATTTGCCGGAGCCCTGGTACTGCCGCACATGTATCACATGACCTTCAGCGAAAACCCCTCACCCAAGGCACTGGCCAAAGCCAGCTGGGGCCTGCCGCTGTACCTGTTACTCCTGGGCCTGCCGGTGCCCCTTATCCTCTGGGGCGGCCAGGCACTGGAAGTCACTACAGGCCCCGGCTTCTTCGCTATCGGGGCAGCCCAGGCGCTGGAAAGCCCTGCGCTGACGTTGCTCATGTACATAGCCGGTCTGTCCGCGGCCAGCGGCCTGATGATCGTCAGCACCCTGGCATTGGCGGGCATGGCCCTGAACCACGTGGTGTTGCCACTGAAAACCCCGAAAGACCAGGGCGATATCTATCGCTGGCTTCAGTGGATCAAACGCCTGCTCATCGCGGTGATCATTTTCCTGGCGCTGCTGTTCCACGAGGCCGTTGGCAAAAATCTGGATCTGTCCATTCTCGGCGCCATCTCCCTCTCCGGCACATTGCAACTGCTGCCGGGAGCCCTGGGGGTGATTTACTGGCCGGAGGGCAACCGTCGGGGGCTGATTGCCGGGCTGATTGTCGGGTTGACCATCTGGGTGGTTACCCTGGTACTGCCGTTCTCACACACGGCCAACCTGCTGGCCTGGCTTGATGCACCACTGATACCGGATTACAGCAACTGGCATATCTTCACGTTTGTCAGCCTGACCGCCAACATTACCGTGTTCGCGCTGATTTCCATCCTCAGCACCAGTACCAGTGAAGAGAACAGCGCAGCCCAGGCCTGCTCACTGGGAGCCCTGTCTCGCCCGCAACGCCGTGAACTGCTGGCCACCTCCTCCAGTGACTTTGTCCGGCAACTGGCGGAGCCTTTGGGCTATGGCGTCGCCCGGCGGGAAGTGGAGAGGGCACTGGGTCAGCTGAAGCTGCCCAATGTGGAGTACCGGCCGTACCAGCTCAGACGACTACGAGACCAGGTGGAAATCAATCTGTCCGGTCTGCTCGGCCCTTCTGTCGCCCGGGATATGGTTAAACGTCATCTCGGCTTCAAACCCATGGCCCAGGGTGGCACCGCCCAGGATATCCGTTATGTCGAGCGCGCCCTCGGCGACTATCAGAACCGGCTGACCGGCCTGGCCGGTGAACTGGACAACCTGCGCCGGCATTACCGCCAGACCCTGCAGAACCTGCCTATTCCCGCCTGCTCCGTGGGCGAAGACGGTGAAATCCTGATGTGGAACCACGCCATGGAGGCACTCACCGGTATTACCGCCGATGATGTAGTGGGTGCCCGGCTAATGGCCCTGCCCGAGCACTGGCATCTGCTGCTCGAGGATTTCAACCGGGGGCCGGACCTGCATCGCTACAAACACCGCCTCGATCTGCGTGGCAAGCCCCACTGGCTGAACCTTCACAAAGCCGCCCTGAGCGGGCCGGACCACACCGAAGGCGGCAGCATCATCCTGGTGGAAGACCAGACGGAGACCCGGTTGCTTGAGGACGAACTGATGCACAGCGAGCGCCTGGCATCAGTAGGCAGACTGGCGGCCGGGGTCGCCCACGAGATTGGGAATCCGGTGACCGGTATCTCGTCACTGGCCCAGAACCTGAAGCTGGAAACCGACAACCCGGACATCCTCGACACAGCAAACCAGATCCAGCAGCAGACCCGACGTATCTCCACCATACTGCAGTCGCTGATGAACTTTGCCCGCACCGGAAATCATGCCCAGGCCAACCGGTATGAGCCGGTTTCGATACACCGCTGCGTCGAAGAATCGATCAACCTGCTCTCCCTGAGCGACAAGGGGCTGGGCATTCACTATGTCAACGACTGCCCACCTTCCTTGCAGATACTGGGAGATGAGCAGCGTCTGGTCCAGGTGTTCGTTAACCTGTTGGCCAACGCACGGGACGCCTCACCGGAAGGCGGCACCATCCGGGTCAGTGGAAAGGGCGACGGCTACTCCGCTATCATCGAGGTGGCTGATGAAGGCTCCGGCATTCCCGGAGATCAGCTTGATCACATCTTCGAGCCGTTTTACACCACCAAGGCCCCCAATAAGGGAACCGGCCTTGGCCTGTCGCTGGTGTACAGCATTATTGAAGAGCACTATGGCAACATTCAGGTGGACAGCCCGGTGAATTCCGACACCGGCCGGGGAACCTGCGTGAGGCTGAGATTGCCAGCCTACGAACCGGAAACCGGCAACATTGCCATCAGCCAGAACCAAAGGTCTTGAGACTGTTATGCCTCGCATTCTGATCGTGGAAGACGAAGACATTATTCGCTCGGCAGTGCGCAAACTGTTGCTGCATGCCGGCTATGAGGTTGCCGATGCCTCATCCGTTGAGGAAGCCGAACAGAACCACGAACCGGATCAGTTTGACCTGATCATTTCCGATCTGCGCCTGCCGGGAGCGGCGGGCACCGAACTGATCAACCGTGCACCCAATACACCGGTGCTGATCATGACCAGCTATGCCAGCCTGCGATCCGCCGTGGATTCCATGAAAATGGGCGCCGTTGAGTACATTGCCAAGCCGTTTGACCACGATGAAATGCTGGCGGCTGTGGAAAACATCCTGGCGCGGCAGCCCTCAGCCCGCAATGCGGGTGATGACTCGGCACCACCTGCAGAAACGCCCGAAAGCAGTGATCCGGCCAACATCATGTTCGGCCAGTGCGAACCAATGCAGCGGGTATTTACCCTGATACGGAAAGTGGCGCCAACGGAAACCACCGTGCTGATTCAGGGCGAATCCGGTACCGGCAAGGAGCTGGCCGCCCGTGCCCTGCACCTGCTAAGCCCCCGCGCTGCCAAACCGCTGATCTCGGTAAACTGCGCAGCCATCCCGGAAAGCCTGATTGAGTCGGAACTGTTTGGCCATGAAAAAGGCGCCTTCACCGGCGCGGTGTCGGCGAGAACCGGCCTGATAGAAGCCGCGGACGGGGGCAGTCTTTTCCTCGACGAAATCGGCGAACTGCCGGCGGAAGCCCAGGCACGTTTACTACGAGTGTTACAAGAGAGCGAAATCCGGAAAGTGGGCTCAACCCAGAGCCGCACCGTGAATGTACGGATGATTGCCGCTACCCACCGCAATCTCAAAGCCATGACGCGAACCGGGGAATTCCGTGAAGACCTGTACTACCGGTTGAACGTTATGCAGATCCGGATCCCACCTTTGCGTGAACGACAGAGCGACATTCTCGGGCTTGCCCGTCGCTTCCTGAAGCGCCAGGGCGAGAGAATGGGGAAACCCGACCTCAACCTGAGCCCCGAGGCCATGCGCGTCCTCCAACGCCACCGCTGGCCGGGCAATGTGCGGGAACTGGAAAATGCCATCGAGCGAGCCACTATCCTCTGTGATGGCGATGTGATTACGCCCGCGCTGCTGGACCTGGACAGCGAAGCTGGCGACGAACACATTCCTGAAACCCTGGTGGACGGTAACAACGAGCAGGCTCGCACCCGCGAGGTGGACTCATCCAACGATCTCTCCCTCGAAGACTACTTCCAGCATTTCGTTCTGGAGAACCAGGACCGCATGAGCGAAACCGAGCTGGCCCAGAAACTGGGTATCAGCCGGAAATCTCTCTGGGAACGTCGGCAGCGCCTCGGCATCCCCCGAAAAAAACCCTCAGACAACTGAGCCCGGCATAGTGTGAACCGGGGCTCAGTTGTTACCCCGTGTTCCTGTCGGTAACACTCGCCACGAAAGTAACGTGATCTCAGTAACACTTCGGCAGAATACGGGGTAACACTTATGACCCCAAAAACCGTAAGCTCCTGTTAATTAAAGAAAAGAAAAAACTGGCACACAGACTGCAAACTCTATGGCGCACAACAACAAAAACAAGAGTGACAAAGCAGCGCCAACAACAAGAACAAAAAGCTGCGGGAAACGTTCGGTAACAAAAACAAAAACAGAACGTGAGCGAACTGAGTGTTTTGGGTACTTTGCTTTTTAGTGGTCCCACGGCACGTGCGAGTTGTAGATGTAGAGAAGAATCACCTTCCAGGTGACGCTGCAGCTACCGAAGACCCGCCCGATGTCTCTGACCGCTCTGTGTATTCAAAGCTTTCCGTTTGCACTGCTGAGATGCCCCTACACTGGGGATATGCAGTGGGGTACAAAAATCAAGAAAAATCCCGGCAAAAACAAAAACAATGCAGATCGTCAACGCTTTGAGGGCGGATTCGTGAAAACGGATCCGCCTTTTGATTTTCTGGATCCCGGAACGGTAATCCACGGCAAACGTGTGCAAATCCTGCTCAAACCGTTAAACTCTCGGTTTTTGCTCATCGCAACCACGGATTTCAATGCCTAAACGACTTGTCGACAAACTCCGTTCCTTCATGCCTGGCAACGGAAAAAAGAAAGCCCGCACCTACCAGCGACGGGAAATTCCCCGGGACCAACACAGCGTCTCCCGCTCGGTTATCAGTGAGCCTGCCAAAAAAGTCCTGCATCGCCTGAATAAATCAGGCTATGAGGCTTACCTGGTGGGCGGCGGCGTCAGAGATATCCTGTTGGGTGGGAAGCCCAAGGATTTTGACATCGCAACCAATGCCACGCCGGAGGAAGTTCACGACCTGTTCCGCAACTCCCGATTGATCGGACGGCGGTTCCGGATTGTCCACGTGGTGTTTGGCCGTGAAGTCATCGAGGTGACCACCTTCCGGGGCAACGCCGCGGAAGCGGATACCGAGGCGGATGATGACGACCGCAGAACCAGCGAACACGGACTCCTCTTGCGAGACAACGTCTACGGTAACCAGGAAGAGGACGCCCTGCGTCGCGACTTTACCGTCAACGCGCTTTACTACTGCATCCGCGACTTCACCGTTATTGATTTCGCCAACGGCATCGAGGATCTGCGCAACCGCCAGCTGCGCCTGATCGGGGATCCGGAGACCCGCTATCGGGAGGATCCGGTACGCATGCTCCGCGCCATCCGCTTTGCCGCCAAGCTCGACTTCGACATTGAACCCGAGACTGAGGCCCCCATTGGGGAACTGGCGCCACTGTTGACCCACATCCCGCCGGCTCGTCTGTTTGAGGAAGTACTCAAACTGTTTTCGGCCGGCCATGGTGAGGCCACCTACGACTTGCTCAACCGATACAGTCTTCTCGAACCCCTGTTTCCGGAAACTGCCCGGGCCATCGAGAATGGCGAGCCCGATGAGCTGATACGCCAGGCTCTCAGAAACACGGACGCCCGGATTGCCCAGGGCAAATCGGTCACTCCTTACTTCCTGTTTGCCGCCATGCTCTGGCCGGCACTTCAGGCGGAATGGCATCGCAGGCAGGACAACGGTGATCCCGTGCAGCCGGCACTGCACGGAGCCATCGGAAAGGTGATTGGCCGTCAGGTACAGGCAACCTCCATTCCCAAGCGCTTCTCCGGGCCCATGAAAGAGATCTGGGAACTCCAGATGCGCCTACCTCGCCGGCAGGGTAAACGGGCCTTTGCCACCATGACCCACCCCCGGTTCCGCGCAGCGTACGATTTCCTGCTGGTTCGTGAAGCGTCTGGCGAGATTGAGCCAGGGCTTGGCCAGTGGTGGACCGAGTTCCAGCAGGAGGACGAACGTGGCCAGGAACGGATGCTGTCAAAACTGAGCAACGATGCGCCCAAAAAGCGCCGTCGCCGCAAGACGGTCAAGCGCCCCGCACAACAATGATGACAGATGTTTTTATTGGTCTTGGCAGCAACCTGAAAGAACCGGCTGCTCAACTGGCCAGGGCAGTCTCCGCCCTGGCCACCCTGCCGGAAACCGCTCTGGTAGCCCAATCCCCTTTTTATGCCAGCCGCCCGGTCGGTCCCCAGGACCAGCCGGACTTCGTCAACGGTGCCGTATGGCTGAGGACGTCCCTGCGGCCACACCAGCTGCTCGACGAACTGCAGAGCATCGAACAGAAGCACGGCCGGGAGCGGCTCAGGCACTGGGGCCCCCGCACGCTCGACCTGGACATACTGGTCTTCGGCGACCAGGTACTCGAAGATGAGCGCCTCACCGTACCCCATCGCGAGTTGCCAAACCGTGACTTTGCACTCCAGCCCCTGCTGGACCTGAAGGCTGACCTGGCTCTGCCTGATGGCACTGCCATTGCCCAACTGCGCAGCCAATGCCCCGACAACGGCTTGCGCAAGCTTCCACCGGCGGATTACCCTTAACACTTCAATGCCGACACCCCGGCACGCCCAGGCCCATCCACCCAAAAGGCAAGGATTCTATGGCTGTTACCATCAATACCCTGCGTGAGTTCAAGCAGAAGGGCGAAGCCTTCGCTGCCCTGACCTCCTATGACGCGACTTTTTCCCAGGCGGTCAGCGAAGCAGGCGTTCACGTAATCCTTATTGGCGATTCCCTCGGCATGGTGCTCCAGGGGCATGACAGCACCCTGCCGGTGACGATGGATCAGATGGTGTATCACGTCAGCTGCGTGGCCAAAGGGAACCGAGGGTCCCTGATCATGGCTGACATGCCCTTTATGAGTTACGGCACCGTTGAGTCCGCCCTGGAAAATGCGGCTGAACTGATGCGAGCCGGCGCCCACATGGTAAAGCTTGAGGGCACGGACTGGATGAAAGAGACCATTACGGCTCTGACCGAGCGGGCCGTACCAGTGTGCGCGCATCTGGGCCTGACTCCGCAGTTCGTCAATAAATTTGGCGGCTACAAGGTCCAGGGCCGTGATGAAAAGGCGGCCGAAATGATGATCGAACATGCCTGCGAACTGGAAGCTGCGGGCGCCGATGTCATCCTTCTGGAATGCGTCCCTGCGCCTCTGGCTGCGCGCATCGCCCAGGCCGTTAGAGCACCGGTCATCGGCATAGGTGCGGGTCCGGATACAGACGGCCAGATTCTTGTTTTGCACGACATGCTCGGCATTACCACTGGCCGCAAACCGCGATTCGTCAAGAACTTCCTGGCCGAGACAGATTCGATACAGGACGCTCTGCAGGCCTACGTGAAAGCCGTAGGCGAGCGCACATTCCCCGCTGAGGAGCATACGTTCAAGGCATGAGAACCGTACATTCCCTGAAAGAATTTAGAACCATCCTCCGCGGCTACCGCCAGCAGGGAAAAACCATCGGCCTGGTTCCCACTATGGGCAACCTGCACGAAGGCCACATTTCGCTGGTGCGCAAAGCGGCCGAAATGGCGGATGTTGTGGTGACCAGCATCTTTGTGAATCCGATGCAGTTCGGGGCCGGTGAAGACCTCGAAACCTATCCCAGAACCCTGGCCGAAGACCAGGACAAGCTTGCCTCGGCCGGGAACACCCTGGTTTTCGCACCCACCGCCGAAGAAATTTACCCGGAGGGGCTGGCCAGGCAGACCCAGGTGGTTGTGCCGGATGTCAGCGATGGCCACTGCGGCGCCAGCAGGCCGGGCCATTTCGAAGGTGTTGCCACGGTGGTCACGATGTTGTTCAACATGGTGCAGCCGGACTTTGCCGTATTTGGCGAGAAAGATTTCCAGCAACTCGCCGTAATCCGGAAACTGGTCCGCGACCTTATGATCCCTGTGGATGTGGTGGGCGCGCCGACCGTAAGAGAGGACGACGGCCTGGCGAAAAGCTCACGCAATGGCTACCTGACACCTCAGGAGCGGCAGATTGCGCCGGCGGTCCACCAGACCCTGCAGGCCACGGCGGGCAAGATCAACGATGGTCGTACAGACTTTCAGGCGCTGGAAAGCGAAGCTGAGAAGAGTCTCGGGGACGCCGGTCTCAGGCCGGATTACTTCAACATCGTCAACAGCCAGACGCTCAAGCCGGCCACAGCCGAGGATCGGGACATTACCATCCTCGCGGCAGCCTTCCTGGGCAAAACCCGTTTGATCGATAACCTGTCTCTGACCCGATAAGCCAACAAAAAAGGACACTCTGATGCCCGCACATCCTGCAGTACTGACCTCGAAACCCGAATGGCAGACGCTGAAGGAGCAACGGAAACGCCTGGACGGCGTTCTCATGAAGGATCTGTTCGAGCAGGATCCCGGGCGGGCAAAGCGCTACTTTGTTGAAGGCGCAGGGCTATCACTGGACTTTTCCAAGAACCGGATCACTGACGAGGTGCTGGACGCATTGCTGGCGCTGGCCAGCAGCTGCAACCTGGAATCCAGGCGAGAGGCGTTGCTCCGGGGTGAGCGGGTTAACGTCACCGAGGATCGGCCCGCCCTGCATACCGCACTGCGCAACCCTGGAACCGAGGCAATCACGGTAGACGGTGAGGACGTGATCGCTGAGGTTCAGAGCACCCTAAATCGCATGGAAACCCTGGTGAACGACGTTCTGGACCAGCGTCGTACCGGATACACCGGCAAACCTTTCACCGACGTGGTAAGCATTGGAATCGGCGGCTCCTACCTGGGCCCAAAATTGGTAGGCGAAGCCCTTCAGCCCTACGCCCAGGCCGGCATTCGCTGCCATTACGTGGCCAACATTGATGGCACTGAAATCTGCGAGACGCTTCGCCAGGTAAATCCGGAAACCACCCTGTTCCTGATCCAGTCGAAGTCGTTCCGTACCCAGGAAACCCTGGAAAACAGCAAAGTTGCGCGGCAGTGGTTTCTTGATCGCAGCGGTGATGAACAGGCGGTCTCGCAGCACTTCATGGCGGTGACTGCCAACGTACCTGCGGCGCAGGACTTCGGCATCGATCCGGACAACGTCTTCCCGATGTGGGACTGGGTGGGCGGGCGTTACTCGCTCTGGTCTGCCATCGGGCTTCCCATTGCCTTTGGCGTTGGCATGGCCAACTTCCGGGCACTGCTGACCGGCGCCCATGCCATGGACCAGCACTTCCGTAAGGCGCCACTGGCGGAAAATCTGCCGGTGATCATGGCCATGCTGGGAATCTGGTACAACAATTTCTGGGGTGCCGAGACCCACGCGATACTGCCCTACGATCACTACCTGCGCAGCCTGCCGGACCACCTCCAGCAGCTGGACATGGAAAGCAATGGCAAGAGCGTGACCCAGGCTGGCGACGCCCTTGCCTGGCAATCCGGCCCGGTCATCTGGGGTGGGGTTGGCGCCAATGGCCAGCACGCCTATCACCAACTGATCCACCAGGGTACCCGGCTGATTCCCGCGGATTTCATCATCCCCCTGAAAACCCACAATCCGGTGGCAACCCATCACGCAGATCTGTTCGCCAACTGCCTGAGCCAGTCCCGGGCCATGATGGCCGGAAAATCGCTGGAAGAAGCCAGGGCAGAACTGGCCGCGGAAGGTCTGACCGAAGCCGAGATTGAACAGCTTGCCCCCCACAAGGTCATCCCGGGCAACAAACCCAGCAATACCCTGACCGTGGAAAAGGTGACGCCCGAGACCGTTGGCGCACTGATAGCTCTCTACGAGCACCGCACCTTTGTGCAGGGGGTGATCTGGGATGTGGATTCGTTTGATCAGTGGGGCGTGGAACTCGGAAAACAACTGGGCAAGGGTATTCTGCCGCGTCTGCTTGGCGAGGAAGCCGGCAACCAGGCCAGCGACAGCTCGACCGATCACCTTATTGAACGGTTCCGCTCAGCCGGCGGCGTTTGAGATCTGCCGACCCTGCCAGCTGAAATCCACCGGCCAGAGCTTCTGGCCGGTGCTGTATTCCCGCCACAACTGACCATAGGATTTACCGCACACCGGATGCACTGCCTCCGGCGCGATGTCAGCGAGCGGGCGCAGCACGAAGGCATTTTTGAGAATCTCCCCCCTGGGCAGCTCGACGCCCTCTATCCGGCCGACCGCATCGCCGTAGGTGAGAATATCCAGATCAAGGGTTCGCGCACTGAATTTCGGCACGTCCCGACGGCGGCCGTTCTCAGCTTCCAGTTGCTTGAAACGCTGTGACAGCTCGGCAACCGGCAGGGCCGTATCCACACCCACCACCAGGTTCAGAAACGGAGACCCGTCAAATCCGACTGCCTCGCTGTCATAGACCGGGGAGATGATCAGTTCGCCAAACCATGCAGACAGGGCATCAAGCGCGGCTGTGACGTAACGTTCCCTGTCCACATTGCTGCCGATGCTGATGTAAACCCGGACGGCCGCTGCCATTACCGCACTCCTGTCTCAGTTTTCTCTCCCCGCTCGATCCGCACGCCCACCGCCTGTGCCGCGGGTACGGCACCTGGCTTGCGTATCGCCAGTCGTAACCACTTGATGCCGAATTCCTCCCGCAAGGTTCTGGCGAGGACCTCTGCCCCATGCTCAAGCAGTTTTGGCCTGAGCGTCTGCAGGCAGGACTCGACCCGGGCACTGACGGCCGCGTAATCCAGGGCATCGGCGACGTCGTCCGAGCGGCCCGGTACCGTGTTATCCCAGGCCATTTCCAGATCAACCACCAGGTTCTGGGTGACTTCCCGCTCCCAGTCGTAAACCCCGACCACTGTCTCCACAACCAGGCCTTCGATCAATACGCTGTCTGCCAAGGGTGCTCCCGGGATCTTCCACTCTTTGGTGATTGAATAACGCACAACCAGGGGATACTGTGAACAGGCTGGCCCGTGCTTTCAGGGCGGGCATTTTCGCACACATTAACCAGATACGTCTTTGCTTCCGGGCCCATAGCATGCTCCCCAGTGATCCGGTGTTAACGGTTTTGCTCTGCGCCGCCGCTTATGTGGCAGGTTCGGTGCTGTTTGCCCTGCCGGTCTGCCAGCTCTGGAAGCTACCCGATCCCAGGGCCCAGGGCTCTGGCAACCCCGGCGCTACGAACGTTTACCGCACCGGCGGTTGGCCGCCAGCCCTGCTGACTCTTGCACTGGATGCGGCCAAGGGCTGGTTGCCCGTGTGGCTGGCCCATGCTGCCGGTCTTTCGGTGATGGTTCAGGCTGTCGTTGCCCTGTTCGCCGTTACCGGCCACATGATCCCGGTCTTCTACCGATTCAAGGGCGGAAAAGGTGTGGCAACGGCGCTTGGCGCCGGGCTTGCACTGGCACCCGTCACAACACTGATGATGGCCGCTATCTGGATGCTGGTGATCTGGCGCTGGCGAATATCCGCCCTCGCCTCACTGATAGCTATTGTCTGCGGCCCGCTGATCAGCGCCTTCCTTGAACCGGAAACCCTGCCGCTGTTCGGCCTGCTTGCGCTACTGATTGTCGTTCGCCACCGCAACAATCTTATCCGTCTTGCCCAGGGCCGCGAAGCCGGCCTCTGATCCTCAGTCCACCAGCCCGGTGGATCTCGGCTCATTGATAGGCGGCAGCGTGTTCATCGGCCACCGAGGCACCGCCACAATCCGCTCGCCGTCCTGCTGGCCCGCCTTCATGCGCTGGGCGCCGGCATAGGCGATCATTGCCCCGTTATCCGTACAGAACTCAGGGCGGGCGTAAAACACGTGGGCCTTGAGCTTGCCGGCCATTTTCTCCAGGCCCGCCCGCAGCCGTTTATTGGCGCTGACCCCGCCGGCGATGACCAGACGCTTGCAGCCTGTCTGCTCCAGGGCCCGACGGCATTTGATGGTCAGTGTGTCGACCACAGCGGCTTCAAACGCCAGGGCGATATCCGCCCGGGTCTGGTCATCCAGTCCGCCCGACTCGCGCGCAGCATTGACGGTATTGAGCGTGAAGGTTTTCAGACCGCTGAAACTGAAATCCAGCCCGGGCCGGTCAGTCATTGGCCTTGGGAAACGATAGCGGTCTTCGATCCCTTTTTCCGCGAGCGCCGCTACCCGCGGGCCACCGGGATAGTCCAGACCAAGCATCTTGGCAGTCTTGTCAAAAGCCTCGCCGGCGGCGTCGTCCACCGACTCGCCCAGCATCTCGTACTCGCCAATGCCATCCACCCTTACCAACTGCGTATGACCGCCGGAAACAAGCAATGCCACAAAGGGAAATGCGGGAGGATTGTCTTCCAGCATGGGCGCCAGCAGGTGCCCTTCCATGTGGTGCACGCCCAAAACAGGAATGCCCAGCGCGAAGCCCAGCGCATGGGCCACCGAACCACCCACCATCAGGGCGCCCACCAGCCCCGGCCCTGCGGTGTAAGCAATTCCCTCTATGTCGACCCGGCTTTTACCGGCATCTGACAGCACCTGATCGCACAGGGGCAGGAGCTTGCGGACATGGTCCCGGGACGCCAGCTCGGGCACGACACCGCCGTAATCCGCGTGCATGTCGATCTGACTGAACAGGGCGTGCCCCAGCAGCCCCGTTTCGGTGTCATAAAGCGCTACGCCGGTTTCATCGCAGGAGGTTTCAATACCTAGAATCAGCATAATGTCGGGCCACATTGGTTGGCAGAAATGAAAACGACGCGCATTTTAGCAGAAACCCGAAACCCACTGGCAGATTCATCGAACAAACATTGACCTTGCCATAAGGCAGGCGCTATCATTGCCGCCCTAAAATATGCACTGGTCGAGTTTTAGCCAATCTGACCAGGGATCGAGAACCGGTCTGGCCCTGCCAGACGGACAAAATTGAAACCGAATCTATCAGGTAGGTGATTTTCGAATGCCAGCTGTTAAAGTGAAAGAGAATGAACCGTTTGACGTAGCACTGCGTCGCTTCAAGCGTTCCTGCGAAAAAGCAGGGGTACTTTCCGAAGTACGTCGTCGTGAGCACTATGAGAAGCCGACCGCTGTTCGTAAGCGTAAAGCAGCCGCTGCCGTTAAGCGTCATCTCAAGAAGCTTCAGCGGGAACAGCGCAAGTTCGAGCGTCTGTACTAAGTTTTACCTGACGCCGCTTGACTGCAAAGCACTGATTGCCTGTTCAGCCGCAGGCTGCACAGAGCGACTCAAAAATGCCGCCGAGGCTTGGCTTCGGCGGCATTTTTGGCTATTGGCCAACCCCGATGAAGGCCTGATGTGGAGCCCCCATGAGCGGACTGATCCCTCAACAGTTTGTTGAAAACCTGCTGGATCGTATCGACCTGGCGGAACTGATCGGTTCACGCATCACGCTCAAGAAGGCCGGCGCCAACTACAAGGCCTGCTGCCCGTTCCACGACGAGAAAACACCCTCGTTCAATGTTCGGCCAGACAAGGGCTTCTATCATTGTTTCGGGTGCGGCGCCCATGGCGATGCCATCAGCTTTGTCAGGGAGTTTGAAGGCCTGGGTTTTACCGAGGCGGTAGAGGAACTGGCCAAGCGGGCTGGTCTCGAAGTGCCCTACGACCGGGCGGCAAAGCAGGAAATCCAGCAGGCGCGAACGCTGACTGATGCACTGGACTTTGCCAGTCGCTTCTATCAATCAGCGCTTAAAGGCCAGCAAGGCGCCTACGCCCGGGACTACCTGAAACAACGGGGCCTGGATAACGCCATCATCGAGCAGTACCAGGTGGGCTATGCGCCCTCCACCGGCACGGCGCTGTTTGATGTTGCCAGCAAGGACCTGCAGGGTCCGCTGATTGAAACCGGCACGGTTTCCGACAAGTACGGCAAACCCAGGGACCTGTTCCGCAACCGGGTGATGTTCCCGATTCGCAATAGCCGGGGCAGAACCGTGGCGTTTGGCGGCCGCACCCTGGGGGATGACAAGGCGAAATACATCAACTCCCCGGAGTCGGATGTATTCCATAAGAGCCGAGAGATCTACGGTCTGTTTGAAGCCAAGCAGGCCATCCGGCAGCTGGACAAGCTTCTGGTAGTTGAGGGCTACATGGATGTGATCGCCCTGGCCCAGCACGGCATTCATTATGCGGTTGCAACACTGGGCACGGCGACGAACCAGGACAGCCTGACAGCGCTGTTGAAACAGGTAAGACACATCGTGTTCTGTTTCGATGGCGACCAGGCCGGCTTCCGGGCTGCGGACCGGGCCATGGAGAATGCACTGGAACTGATGGCCGATGGCCTTCACCTCCAGTTCCTGATGCTGCCCCAGGGCGAGGACCCGGACACCCTTGTGCGCAAGGAGGGGCCGGAGGCGTTCCAGAAGCGCATTGAAGGGGCAACGCCTCTGTCACGGTACCTGTTTGACCGGCAGAGCGAAGGATTGGACCTGCAACTGCCGGAGCACCGGGGCGAACTGCGAGCCAGGGTTGAACCTCTGCTCAACAAGATGCCCCGAAGCACCCTTCGGGATGCCATGTGGCACGAAATGCTCCGCCTTTGCGGTGGGCGGAACCAGTGGCAGAACCGCCAGCAGGGGCAGAAAGGACGCTGGAACGGCGAGCGACGGGATCGGGTTTCCGAAGATCGCATTGATGTGAAGCTCAGCAAGGACAGCATTCTGTGCCTTGCCCTGCTGGAAGCACCGGACCTGGCCACCGAGGTGACCGAACTGGCCCGCAGCTCCCGGCAGTTTAACCAGGCCCGGAATTTTGCCGAGTGGATTCTGGCAAACGACATCCGGGATCGGAAAACCCTGGTGCGTACGCTGGCACTGGATACGGGCGCTCGTGAGCGCTTTTACCATCTGTTTGACGGGATCGAGCATATTCCGGCGCGGGAGAGCACACTGGCCGCCGCTCGCGAGCTTCTGAGTCCGAACGAAGAGGCATCCCGCCAACAGCGGCTTGCCACACTATTACGAAACCTGTCGAACCTTACAAGCGAGGAACGACAGGAGCTGAGAGCCCTGAGTAGTGGCACCGGGGACTAGCAGCACTTGAAACTTGATGCACTGATCACCATCTAACCTTTGAGCCTAGGCTCCTTGGTGGCAGAGCAACTAAGCGACAGCTATAATGGCTGTTTAACTTTTTTCCTTCTAAAAGCGAGTTTACAGGGTGTCTATGTCAGGCAATTCGCAGAAATCACGTTTGAAAGACCTCATTGC
>CAZFQI010000056.1:0-15462 GCA_964520755.1 uncultured Marinobacter sp.
GGCGTCTACCTCAACTTCATCTCTAACCCGGTCAAAGAGATCCCGTCAGAGCAGTAAAAGGCTCTAATACCTCTGCAAAGGGCCAGCCTTCGGGTTGGCCCTTTTTGCACCGGGTACAACCGAGGGTTATTTCCCCCTCCAAGTCATTTACTGCTAATCTGGTTGCAGATTGAAACCGGTATGGCAAAACAACAATCCTTCAGGAGAGCCCCTTCATGGAAAACGGCACCCACTATCGTACCTGTCACCTTTGCGAGGCCATGTGCGGTGTCGCGATCGAAATGAACGACGGCCGGATTGCATCCATCAAGGGTGATGAGAATGATCCGCTGAGTCGGGGACATATCTGCCCAAAGGCAGTTGCGTTGCAGGATCTGCACGAGGATCCGGACCGACTGAAAAAGCCTGTCCGTAAAACCGAAACCGGCTGGCAGGAAATGGAATGGGACGAAGCGTTTGATCTGGTCGCGGAAAAGCTCCATCAAACCCGACAGGACCATGGCCGCAACAGTATCGGCGTATACCTGGGCAACCCGAACGTCCACAACCATGGCTCTCTGGTTGCCACCATGCCGCTGCTGCGGGCCATCGGAACCCAGAACCGGTTTTCAGCAACCTCTAACGATCAGCTACCCCACATGCTGGCCAGCCTGGAGATGTTCGGGCATCAGGTTCTGTTTCCGATTCCGGATATCGATCACACGGATCTGTTTATCTGCATCGGCGCCAACCCCATGGCGTCCAATGGAAGCCTGATGACGGTTCCGGACTTCCGCGGGCGACTCAAAGCCCTGAAACAGCGCGGAGGCAGCATGATCGTAGTTGATCCACGCCGGACTGAAACCGCCAAGCTGGCCGACGAGTTCCACTTTATCCGGCCTGGAAGCGATGCTCTGCTGCTGATGGCCATGGTGCACACATTGTTTGAAGAAGGGTTGGTAGATCCCGGCCCGGCCGAGAGGCTGGTGAAAGACGTCGACCTTCTGCGTCTGGCCGCCATCTCCTTCACCCCTGAAGCTGTCAGCGAACACACCGGCATCTCTGCGGAGGACATCCGGGCACTTGCCCGACAACTGGCCGGTACCCGCAAGGCAGCCCTTTACACCCGCATGGGCACCAGCACCCAGACCTTTGGCGGTGTTGCTACGTGGCTGGCCTACTGCCTCAACATTCTGACCGGCAAACTGGACCTGCCGGGCGGCGTGCTGTTTTCGCAGCCGGCGATTGATCTGGTGGAACTGGGCGCCATGGCCGGGCAAAAAGGCCATTTCGGCAAGCGCCACAGCCGTGTGAAGGGATTACCCGAATTCGGCGGAGAATACCCGGCCAGCACCATGGCCGATGAAATGTTAACGCCCGGCGAAGGGCAGATCCGGGCCTTTGTTACCGTTGCCGGCAACCCTGTGCTCTCCAGCCCCAACGGGCGGCGCCTGGAAGAGGCTCTGGGCGGTCTCGATTTCATGGTCTCAGTGGACTACTACCTGAACGAAACCACCCGTCATGCTGATATCATTCTGCCACCGACAGCTGCGCTGGAGCGCAGCCACTACGATCTGATTTTCAGCATGTTTGCAGTGCGCAATTTCGCCAAATATAGCGAAGCATTGTTCGATGCCGGCCCGGATACCCGCCATGACTGGCAGATTTTACTGGAACTGGCCCACCGGCTGGAAAAGGTCCGAAAAGGCGGGCGCCTGCCACTGCGCACAGAGCTGGGCTGGCGCGCCTTCAAGCAGATTGGCCCGGACCCGATCCTTGATCTGCTTTTGCGCTCCGGGCCCTATGGCGCCGATGCCGGGCGCGCACGGGGTTTGCTGCAGCCTGCGGTCGATCTGGTGATGGACATCCTGCCGAAACGACACCCGCTGCGTGGACTGGCCAAGCTCAGCCCCCTGAACCGCCACTGGCAGGAGCTACCGAAAGGGCTGTCCCTGAACGCCCTGAAGGACAACCCGAACGGCGTCGATCTGGGGCCACTCCAGCCGTCCCTGCCAGAGCGCCTGTTTACACGCGATGGCAAGATCAACCTGGCACCGAGGCGCTATCTGGACGATCTTGGCAGGCTGCATGAAGCCCTGGCTGCGCCGGCCGGCGACTCCCTGCAGCTGATTGGCCGGCGCCATGTCCGGAGCAATAATTCCTGGATGCACAACAGTCAACGGCTGGTTAAGGGCAAGGATCGTTGCACCCTGATGATTCATCCAAAAGATGCCAGCCGGCTGGGTTTGCAGGCTGCCGACTCTGCAGAAATAACATCTGAATCCCGGCAGATTGTTCTACCGGTGGAGATTACCGAGGACGTCATGCCGGGTGTGGTGTCTATCCCCCATGGCTGGGGTCATGACCGGGACGGCACCGGCCAGTCAGTCGCAGCTGCCCACGCTGGCGCCAGTATCAATGACGTGCTCAGCGACGGTCCCATTGATCCGCTCTCGGGCACTTCCGTATTGAATGGACAGCCTGTTGCTGTCAAAGTCTGGCGCCCGGAGCGACAACGTAAACGGGCCTGATTCGAAAAAGGAGCGGACAATGCCCCAGTGGCTGCAGTGGAGTCTGATTATCGCCGGCCTGGTTGCCATCATACTTTTGGCAGTGTTTATCCGCCGTCAAATGCAATTGCTGTCGGAAAATCGCAAGCGGCAGGCCAAGGCCGAAGAGTTCCAGACAAACCGCAGAAAAGACATGATCCGCAGTGTTCGTGTCATCGCAATGGCGGTTGAAGAAGACCAGATCGAGTACTCGGAGGCCTGTCTGAGGCTCAAGGGCCTGCTGGACCATATAGCCCCGGAGTTACTGGAGCAGTCGCCTTTCAGGATATTCCAGGATGTACATGACCAACTGCAGCATATGCCCACCCATCGGGCACGGCAGGCCACGGAAACGAAGTTCGTGGAAAAAATGGATAAAGAACGACTGGATGTTGAACAGAAACACGCCGATGCGATTCGCCGTGCTGCAACGGCCATCCGACACCATTCTTTTTAGACCTCACGCCAGTAATCCGGTGCATCCTGGCACTGGTCAGACCTTATTTTTGTAACAGTATGTAACCTGAATAGCGGTAAATGAGATATTTTAGCTCATCAAATCAAAAGGTTCTGTCGACTTGAAAAACTGACACGCCGCTCACTTCTTCCCGGTTACAACTATTGACTTTTCTTTTTTCCGTCAGAGTCTAAATTGAAAACAGGGAGGCACCTATCATCTGCGGAAGGTGCCACCTAACGTTGTTTTCTCCTGATAAGTTTGGACGACACTGCAATAAAGCGGGTGAGCTTGCCGGCCTTGGGCCGGCTTTTTTTGGGTATTTTTCGGAAAGGGGCGCCCGCTACTGGCTCATCATTCCTGCCATGGCCATGACGCTGTCCTTGCTGTCGACCAGCTCGTCGAACTGCTCCTCGACCTGTTCCCGGTTAAGCCCCAGATCGTCATAAAACGCCTGACTGACGTCTTCTCCCGCACCCAGAGCCACGCCCCTGGCCGTTAGCAGCTGGCGGCCCAGCCACAGCAACCGGGCATAGACGCTATGGCTACCATCGTAGGAGGGGTTCTTCTGATAGCGTATCGCCAGGGTGACCTCATCCGGCATCCCCCAATTCTCCATCAACTGGGCGGCGATCTGCTCCCGGGTGATGCCAAGCAGATAGTGCTCGGTCACCGAGGAGTCGATATCAGGATTCACTTCCAGGGAGCGGCAAACCAGTTTGAAATGGGGCGGAAACACCTGCGCCAGAACCAGATGGCCAAAGTTATGAAGCAGTCCACCAAGGTAGGCAAGACCGAATACCGGTCGCTCGCCCCGGGGCATCATGCTGGCCAGAATGCCCGCTGACTGGGCCTGCCAGATGGCCTGCTGCCAGTAATCGACGTAGCCATCCGGGTGATCCTGGGGCTGCTTGAGCGCCCGCCCGAGTGAAAGCCCCATGGCCAGGTTCATGACCAGATCGAATCCGAGCACCCGGGAAACCGCGTCGTGTACGGACTTTACCTGGCCCGCAGCGGCATAGAACGAAGACGACGCCCAGCTTACAACTTGCGCAGCGAGACTCGGGTCGCTTTCAACAATATCCACCAGGTCGCCCATGACGGCGTTGGGGTTGACCCGCAGATGAATAATCCGCTGGGCGGTTTCCGGCAAGGGCGGCAACTCCAGGGTGTCTTCCAGACGCTGCTGTATTCTCAGACCGGTGAATCTCTTGATAGCGGAATGGAACTGGTCCCGATCCCTGCCGTGGTCATCAAGATTTACTTCGATAGATTCCGGAGCAACCGCGAAAGACCGCCTATCGGCCTTGGTCGTCAGGGCCCGGAAATCCTCTGCAGGCATGACCATCGCCAGATTCTGCTCGCCCAGTTCCAGGGCGACTGCGGGCAGGTCATCCACGCGATCGTCAACCACGGTTGGCCAGCCTGTCAGTGATGGCAATGCAGGGAGCGCCTTGAGCCCGGCCCTTTCCCGAACGCGTAACTGTTCGCGTCGCTTCATCAGGCGAAGGTCTCGACCCAGCTGCTTGTTCAGCTGTTCCAGATCAATCAGATCGTCCCGGCGGCAGATTACCTGGAGGTTTCCTTGCTCGTCACTGAGTAGAACCATTCGCAACAGTTCTTTCTGGCTCGCCTGGCCTGCATCCCTCAGGGATACGCCCGCGGCGGTCTCACCCAGAGCCTGCTGAACTGCGACAGGTAATTCCATATATTTCTCCCGAATATTGCTGCTTTCCGTCGGATGGTCCGAGCCCGAAAATCACCTTGGGTTCAGTATAGGGCAAAGAAATGGCCCTGACTTTGACCGAACTCTATTTACAGGCCGCTTTCATACGCGTAGCGCGACGGAATGGACGTCTTTACACATCGCCGTAGCGCGTTCTGTCACCAAGCCATCGTCGAACCAGGGCTGCGACAATCTCAGGATGTCCCATAAGACCCGGCGCCATTTTCCGAACTGGCTCGATCCAGCCCTTGTCACGCTCAAAATCCGCCAACCGAAACTGCATCATACCGGTTTGACGGGTGCCCAGCACCTCACCCGGCCCCCGTATCTCCAGGTCTTTCTCGGCGATAAAGAAGCCATCCTGGCTGTCCCGCAGCGCCTGCAGTCGAGCCTTGCCATTGGCTGACAAAGGCGGGTGGTACATCAGGACACAGAAACTCGCTTGCTCGCCCCGTCCAACACGACCACGAAGCTGATGCAACTGGGCCAGGCCCAGGCGTTCCGGGTTTTCGATGATGATCAACGACGCGTTGGGGACGTCCACCCCAACCTCAATCACCGTGGTCGCCACCAGCAGATCCAGTTCGCCGACTTTGAACTGTTCCATCACCGCCGCCTTTTCCTGAGCCTTCAGCCGGCCGTGCACCAATCCCACTTTCAGGTCCGGCAACCGCTCGGCCAACTCCTGGGCGGTGACTTCCGCTGCCTGGCACTGCAGGGCTTCGGATTCCTCAATCAGGGTACAGACCCAGTAGGCTTGCCGCCCTTCCCGGCAGGCGCCGCGGACCCGTTCGATCACATCTTCCCTGCGGCTGTCGGGAATCACGATAGTTTCGATCGGCTTTCGTCCCGGCGGAAGTTCGTCAATCACCGAGGTGTCCAGGTCGGCATAGGCGCTCATGGCCAGGGTACGTGGAATCGGTGTTGCCGTCATGATCAGCTGGTGAGGTGCCAGAGAGCCTCCCACTCCCTTTTCCCGCAGGGCGAGTCGCTGGTGAACACCAAAACGGTGCTGCTCATCCACGATCACCAGGGCAAGGCGGTGGAACGCTACATCCTCCTGAAACAGGGCATGAGTGCCTATCACCACTCCCGCCTCACCGGAACGGACCGCTTCCAGCGCTTCAGCCCGGGCTTTGCCCTTCACTTTCCCGGACAGCCACGCGAGGCGAATACCCAGAGGCTCCAGCCATGCCCTGAAATTCTGGAAGTGCTGCTCGGCAAGGATTTCGGTGGGCGCCATCAACGCTACCTGGGCGCCGGCACCAATGGCCTGTAATGCCGCCAGCGCCGCCACCACTGTTTTTCCGGAGCCGACGTCACCCTGAACGAGTCGAAGCATGGGCAGAGGCTGGCTGAGATCCTGACGGATGTCGGCCAGCACATGACGCTGGGCACCGGTGAGTGCGAACGGCAGGGAATCCAGAAAACGCTCGGGAAGGTCACCCGTGGGCAGAAGTGGCAGTGCTTCGCGGGCCTGGATCTGCTCACGCACCTGCAGCAGGCTCAACTGGTGCGCCAACAGCTCTTCCATCACCAATCGCTGTTGCGCGGGGTGGCGTCCTTCCATCAACAGGTTTACCGGCGCGTTGGCAGGAGGAGAGTGCACCAGCTGGACAGCTTCGGTGATTCCGGGTAGCTGGTATTCGGCGAGCAGTCCCTGGGGTAACCAGTCCTTGATCGGGAATCGCTGGAGATAGGACAGAGCCTGCTGGCACAGCGATCGCACCCGGGGCTGTTGAATCCCCTCCGTGAGAGGGTAAACCGGTGTCAGAGTTGCGTCGCCCTCTGCCGGCATCGGCGGCGGATTCACCTGGTATTCCGGGTGGTAAAACTCATACCCTGCCCGGCCCGGACGAACTTCGCCAAAGCAGCGAACCCTGGCGCCTTCGCTCAGTTGGTTTTTCTGGGCGGCGTTAAAATGGAAGAAGCGCATGACCAGAAAGCCGCTGCTATCCCGAAGGGTCACCTGCAGACTGCGCCGGCGCCCCATCACGAGATCGGCTTTCATCACCTCCCCTTCCACCACCGCGACGTCGCCAATGCGAAGACTGCCCATGGGTATAACGCGGGTTCTGTCTTCGTACCGATGCGGCAAATGGAACAGCAGATCCTGCAGGGAAATAATGCCCAGCTTGGCAAGTTTCTCCGCCAGGGCGTTTCCTACGCCCTTGAGCTGGGTGACCGGTATGTCATCCAGTGACGTCATAGTCAGGCTCAGGCGCTTTCGGCCACAACCGGTGTATCCGTTTTCGCCTTTTCAATCACCCGGCATTGGCTTGCAGCCAGGGAGAGCACATCAATAGCCTTGGGCCGCGGGAAAGTAACCCGCCAGGCCAGGGCCACCGTGCGGAACGGCACCGGAGGCGCGAACGGCCTGACTGCCAGTATGTCCTCATGGTACTGCATGGCCGTCGCCGCCGAGAGCGGCAACACCGTAATGCCCAGCCCGGAAGCCACCATGTGGCGAATGGTTTCGAGGGAGCTGCCTTCGGTGACCAGAGCCGGTGAACCGTTACTGGCCCGGTGGGTCACCGCCTCCACCAGTGGCGGACAGGACTCCAGCACCTGATCCCGGAAACAGTGGCCCGGGCCGAGCAACAGCAACTGCTCACGAGCCAATTCGTCGGCGGTCAACTGCTCCTTGCTGGCCAGCGGATGCCCCGCCGGCAACAGTACAACAAACGGCTCGTCGTAAAGCGGCAGCGTGACAACTTCCGGCTCCTCGAACGGCAGGGCAATAATAATGGCGTCCAGTTCGGACTGCCGGAGTTTCTGTCGCAGGTTGGCGGTGTAGTTCTCTTCAATGTACAGCGGCATTTCCGGGGCGGCACGCCTCAGTTCCGGCAATAGGTGCGGGAAAAGGTAGGGGCCGATGGTGTAGATGGCGCCCACCTTCAGGGGTGAGCTGAGCTGGTTCTTGCCATCCTGGGCCATGTCCTTGATCAGGCCGACCTGATCGAGCACCCGCTGGGCCTGTTCAATGATGCGCAGCCCGGTTTCGGTGACACGGATGCTGCTTTTGCTTCGCTCGAACAGGGGAATACCGAGCTCGTCCTCCAGCTTTTTAACAGCAACACTGAGCGTTGGCTGGCTGACATGGCAACGCTCTGCGGCCCGGCCAAAATGCCTTTCGCGGGCCAGCGTAACGACGTATCGTAACTCGGTGAGAGTCATGGTGAGCTCCGGTCAGAAAGATGCGGGTCGAAGTTTCACGAATTTATGAGGTAAAGCATAAGGATTGAAATTGTCTATGGCAATCACTGAAAGTAGTAAGGCCCCTCGAATTCTGGTGGCCGGTTGCGGCAAACTCGGTGGCGCCATTGCCAGCCGGCTGAACACCTCGGCTACCGTGTTCGGCCTGCGCCGGAACCCCGACCGTGTTCCCGAAGGCGTTAAAGGCATCGGCGCCGACCTGACCCGGCCGGAAACACTCACCGGCAAGTTGCCAGAGGGACTCGACATCGTCCTCTATTGCCTGACGCCTTCCAGCTACGATGAGCAGGGTTATCGGGATGCCTACGTGACGGGGCTGGCAAACTTATTGGAGGCCCTGGGCGGTCAATCCCTGACGCAACTGTTCTTTGTCAGTAGCAGCAGTGTCTATTCACAGGATGACGACAGCTGGGTGGATGAATCGAGCCCCACCAGACCGGCCCGATTCAGCGGCGAGCAGGTTCTGGCCGGTGAACAGACCGCGCTGGACAGCGGCCATCCGGCGACCATCATCCGATACAGTGGTATTTACGGGCCTTCACGGCAGCGTTTTCTTGAGGAGGTTCAGGAGGGGCGCATGAACCCGACGAAGCCAGCACCGTTCAGCAACCGGATTCATGAGGAGGATGCAGCAGACGCGGCAGCCCACCTGGTAAAACTGGCACTTTCGGGAGCGACACTGGAAACCTGCTATCTGGTCAGCGACTGCGAACCGGTCAGGCTTGATGAGGTGGTGGACTGGGTGCGGCAGCAAACGCCCTGCGCCGAGCCGCAGCCGGATGCCCGCAAAGGCGGACGGGCCGGCAGTAAACGCTGCAGCAACAAGAGACTGCTGAGCACCGGCTTCCAGTTCCGCTATCCGGATTTCCGGGCTGGCTACCGCCCCATGATCGACCAGGGCTGAGCCTTCGGCATTAAAAAAGGCGGCCAAGGCCGCCTTTTCTCAATCCTGGTGTTATCAGGTCTTAGCTGAGCACCATAACCGCTTCCATTTCAATGGGCACACCCTTGGGCAGCGCAGCGACACCCACCGCCGCTCGGGCCGGATACGGCTCCTGGAAATAGGTGGCCATGATCTCGTTGACCGTGGCGAAATTCGCCAGGTCAGTCATGTAGATGTTCAGCTTCACAATATCCTTCAGCTCACCACCGGCGGCCTCGCAAACAGCCTTGAGGTTATCGAATACCTGCCGGGTCTTGGCAGCAAAATCGCCGGCGACCACTTCCATGGTTTCCGGTACCAGCGGAATCTGGCCAGACAGGTACACGGTATCCCCCGCCTTTACTGCCTGGGAGTAGGTGCCGATCGCCTGGGGCGCATTCTCGGTCTGAATTACGGATTTGTTGGTCATGACCCTTGGTTTCCTCTCTTCCAAAACGCCAATCGTCGCTTTTGCGTAACGCGCCTGTCAACCGGGCTTTGGTCGGGTTCAGTGCCGCACGCGGCTGATGTGGGTAATCGCACGGATATTGCGGATTCGGCGCATCACCCGGGCCAGATGCCGGCGACCATTCACGTGCACCACGAGACTGACCACGCCAAAGCGGGCATTCTGCTCTTCCACGTTGATGCGTTCGATATTGCCGTCAGCCATGGCCACGGCGTTAGCCATCTCGGCAATCACACCGCGCTGGCGCTCCAGCTCTACCCGCAGTTCTACGGAAAATTCATCGGTAATGTCCTTGGCCCACTTCAGGTGGGTCAGGCGGGCCCGGCCTTCGTCGTCCTCAGGCAGTCGCGAGCAGGTATCGGAATGGATCACCATGCCCTTGCCGGAATCCATCACCCCGACGACCGGGTCCCCCGGAATGGGCTTGCAACAGCTGGCAAACCGGACCAGAAGGCCCTCAGTGCCACGGATGGTCACCGGGCTGTGGTTGCCGCCTTCGATATCCCGTGGCGCCTCACTGGCTTCTGCACCTTCAGAGCCGCTGGCAAGCTGACGGGCAACCAGGTAGGCCATGCGGTTGCCCAGGCCGATGTCACTGATCAGATCGTCAAAACTGTTCACCTGATTGTGATTCACCACCGCCTGCTTCTGGGCGTCGCTGATTTCCGACAGTTTCGCCCCAAAACCCTTGAGGGATTTCTTGAGCAATGTGCGACCCAACTCGAGCGATTCCGCGCGCTTCTGGCTCTTGAGCACATGTCGGATGCTGCTGCGCGCCTTGCCAGTGACCACGAAACTGAGCCACGCGGGATTGGGCCGGGCACCGGGTGCGGTAATGATTTCCACAGTCTGGCCACTCTGCAGAGGCTGGCTGAGGGAGCCCAGGTTGCGATTGATGCGACAGGCGACAGTCGCGTTGCCAATGTCCGTGTGGATGGCGTAGGCAAAGTCTACCGGCGTTGCACCGCTGGGCAGCTCCATAATGCGGCCTTTCGGGGTAAACACGTAGATCTCATCGGGGAACAGGTCCACCTTCACGTGTTCGATGAACTCCATGGAGTCATCGGCCCGCTCCCGCATTTCCATCAAACCCTTCACCCAACGATCAACCCGCGCCTGATTGGCACTGGTCACGCTGCTGGGTTCGTTTTTGTACATCCAGTGCGCGGCAATACCGTTGTTGGCGATATGCTCCATTTCCTCGGTGCGGATCTGGATCTCAATATTCACGTGCATACCGAACAGCGTGGTGTGGATGGACTGGTAGCCATTGGCCTTGGGCATGGCAATGTAGTCCTTGAACCGGCCTGGCAGAGGCTTGTAGAGGCTGTGCACGGCACCGAGGATGCGGTAGCAGTCGTCCTCCGTGTCAGTAATGATCCGGAAGGCATACACATCCATGATTTCATGGAAGGATTTCTGCTTGAACTTCATCTTGTTATAGATGCTGTTCAGGTGTTTTTCCCGGCCCAGGATCCGTCCCGGCAGACCGCGCTCCTCCAGTTTCTCCTGAAGCTTGCCACGGATATCCTCGATAATTTCCCGGTGGCTGCCCCGGAGCTTGTCCACCGCCTTGGAAATGTACTTGGAGCGCATCGGATACAGGGAGGTAAAGCCCAGATCCTCAAGCTCGGTACAGATGGAGTGCATACCCAGGCGATTTGCGATGGGGGCGTAGATATCGAGGGTTTCGGTGGCAATGCGCTGGCGCTTTTCATAGGGCATGGGGCCGAGAGTGCGCATGTTGTGCAGCCGGTCCGCCAGCTTCACAAGGATTACCCGGATGTCCCGCGCCATGGCCAGGGTCATTTTCTGGAAGTTTTCGGCCTGGGCTTCCGCCCGGGAGCGAAATTCAATCTGGGTCAGTTTACTGACCCCATCCACCAGCTCCGCGACATCCTCACCGAACTGTTCCGCCAGCGCATCCTTGGGGATGCCGGTGTCTTCAATCACATCGTGGAGCATGGCAGCCATCAGGCTCTGATGGTCCAGCCGGAGATCGGCGAGAATGTGGGCAACGGCCAGCGGGTGGGTGATGTAACGGTCGCCGCTTTTTCGCATCTGGCCCTCATGGGCCTGCTCGGCATAATAGTAGGCCCTTCGCACCTGATTGATGCGATTGGTATCCAGATAGGAGCTGAGCTCTTTCGCCAGCCCTTCAACCGTAGCCTCTGCCGACACCGCGCCTCCACGAGTTCATGAAATTCAGGGACAAAAAAACCCGAATGCACGCATCCGGGTCCTTCCAGAGTCCTTCCAGCAACGTTCTATAGCTACACTATAAAACCGCGGGGACAGATTTCAATGCTTCTCACTTGCGGACAGGTACTTATATACCCGACATCCGCAGATGACTTACTCGTCGTCTTCTTCCTTGAGCAGATCCCGAGTAATCTTGCCTTCGGCAATTTCGCGCAGGGCGATTACCGTAGGCTTATCATTTTCTTCAGCCACCATCGGCTCGGCACCCTTGGTAGCGAGCTGACGGGCACGCTTGGTAGCCAGCATTACCAGCTGGAAGCGGTTATCAACGTTTTCCAGACAATCTTCAACGGTAACTCGTGCCATAACTTCCCCGACTATAAAATGACTGTTTCAGCAGACCGCACAGTTTACTGTGACCGGTTCAATTTGTATACAGGAAAACCCCGTATCAGCCCGGCCCGGACAATCCCGCCAGTAACACCCGGTGCCTTGGTTGCTGCTTTTCCATGCGCAGGCGCTGGGCGCGGACAATGGCCAGCAGATCAGCGAGCGCAGCACTGAAGTCATCGTTAACCACCAGGTAATCGAACTCCACCGCGTGACGGCACTCTTCCTCGGCCTCTGCCAGACGACGTTCCACCACCTCCGGCGCATCGGTGCCACGCCCCACCAGTCGCTCTCGCAACACGTCAGGCGAAGGCGGCACGATGAAAATACTGACACACTCGGGAATCAGTCGGCGCACCTGCGCAGCACCCTGCCAGTCAATCTCCAGGATTACATCCTGACCCTTGGCCAGGGTTTCCCGAACCCAGACCTGGGAGGTGCCGTAGTAGTTGCCGAAGACATCGGCATGCTCCAGGAAATCACCCCGGGCGATCATCGCCTCAAACTCGGATCGGACGACGAAATGGTAGTTAACCCCGTTCTGCTCACCCTCTCGCATGGCGCGGGTAGTATGGGAGACAGAAACCCCGAGCTTCTCGTCATTGCGGAGCATTTCCGCCACAAGGCTGGTCTTGCCGGCACCGGATGGCGCGGAGATAACGTACAGAGTACCCTGCTCAACTGCCTGACTCATAACCCGAGAACTCCAAACCTGGACGCGACGGCCGCATGTTCCGACCGGTAAAGCACGGAATTATACGGACTTTGGCAAAACACCGCACCCCGGAAGGGCGCCAGCTGATACCATTTGCCTATCCATCTGTTCAGTGACTCCAAGATTCCATGCGAACCACCGTCGATATCACCCTCAAACAATCCGAAAAAGCCATTGACGCCCTCAGCGGGGCGCTGCCCGGGCTCTCCCGCCAGAAGATCAAGGATGCCATGGCCAAGGGTGCCTGCTGGTGGACTCACAAGGGCAAGCGCCTTCGACTGCGCCGCGCTACCAAAGAACTCAAGCCGGGCATCCGGCTGCAGCTTTACTACGATGAGAAGGTGTTGGCGAGAACACCGGAGAATCCGGTTCTGCTGGAGGATCTGGAACGCTACACGGTCTGGTTCAAGCCTCATGGTCTTCTGGCCCAGGGCTCACAGTGGGGTGACCATTGCAGCCTGCTCCGCCTGGCGGAAGTCCGGCTCGAGCGGCCATGCCACCTGGTCCATCGGCTCGACGCCGATGCCGCCGGGCTGATGCTGATTGCCCACGACCCGAAAGCGGCAGGCGCCCTTTCCCAGCGCTTCTCGGGCCGAACCATGACCAAACACTATAAGGCTCGAGTGGCCGGTTTGGTGGACGCTCAGGACCAACTCATTGATGCGCCTGTTGAGGGAAAACCGGCGCTCAGCCGTATCTCGACGCTGGAGAAGAACGAAGAAGAGCAGACCTCCGTGGTTCAGGTCAGCATCGAAACCGGGCGGAAACACCAGATCCGCCGCCACCTGGCTGGCCTGGGACATCCGATCATCGGTGACCGTCTTTATGGTCGAGCCGCAGGCGTACCCTTGCAGCTTCTAGCCTTTCATCTCGAATTCGACTGCCCTCTGAACAAACGCAAAATGCTGTTCGAGCTACCAACAGAACAGGACACCTTGAAACAGAACTGACCACCACCGCAGAAGCCCGGCTTATTCCAGGTTCTGCACCTGCTCCCGCATCTGCTCGATCAGCACCTTCAGGTCCACAGCAATTCTTGTGACGCCGGCATCGATGCTCTTGCTGCTCAGAGTGTTGGCCTCCCGGTTCAGCTCCTGCATCAGGAAGTCCAGCCGCCGGCCAATGGCATCCTCGCTTTTCAGGGTATCGGACACCTCGCTAACATGGGCATCCAGGCGGTCCAGCTCCTCCGCCACGTCGCTTTTCTGGGCCAGCATGACCATCTCCTGGGCCACACGATCGGAATCCAGCTCCACCTTTGCTTTCTCGAACCGTTCCCGAAGCGTCTTCTCCTGGGCCTCAAGCAATTCCGGCATACGTTTTCGTACGTCGGCAATGAGATCGCCCATGGTTTTCAGGCGATCCTCGAACAGCGGCCGCAGGCGTTCGCCTTCGCGTTCCCGCACTGAAGCAAGTTCGGTTACGGTCTGCTCGAAAAGGCTGACGGCGGCATCCTTGGCAGGGCCATAGTCCTGCTCGGGCACTGACAGCACTCCCGGCCACCGGAGGACATCCAGGGCATTGATGTGGGCGGGATTGTCCAGAATCCGGTTGATGTGGTTGGCCGCCTCGTTCACCGCCTGCGCAACCTCCTCGCTGATCTCGAAACCCTGAGATCCTTTCTCAGCGGACTGCAGGCGCATGGACACATCCACCTTGCCCCGTTTCAGCTGGTTCCGCAGCTCTTCCCGAAACCGGTTTTCCAGCTCCCGGAACGCCTCTGGCAGACGGAACGACGGCTCCAGGTACCGGTGATTCACGGTCCGGATTTCACAGGTCAGCGTGCCCCAGTCTCCCTGGACATCCTTGCGGGCAAATGCAGTCATACTTCGGATCATGTCGGCTCCGCTTCATGTTTGATGATCAGCTCTTGAGTTTAACAGGCTCTTAACTGCAACAGCGAACCGGACAAAAGCCCAACCCCATCGTGTTACACTGACCGCTCTTTTCGACAAACGTTCGACCGGGCCATGCGCCCGGACATTCAAGACTGACTTCAGGAAACACTATGCGTCCAAGCGGCAGAACGCCCGAACAACCGAGAGATATTCGAATCACCCGCAACTATACCCGTCACGCCGAAGGCTCCGTGCTGGTGGAATTCGGGGACACCAAAGTTATCTGTACCGCCTCGGTTGAGAACAAGGTTCCCCCGTTTCTGAGGGGTGAAGGCAAGGGCTGGATCACCGCCGAATACGGCATGCTGCCACGCTCCACCGGCAGCCGAATGGGCCGGGAAGCTGCCCGTGGCAAACAGGGTGGCCGCACCGTCGAAATCCAGCGCCTGATCGGCCGTTCCCTGCGTGCAGCAGTGGATCTAACCGCCCTCGGTGAACACTCCATCACGATCGATTGCGACGTCATCCAGGCCGATGGCGGCACCCGCACAGCGGCAATTACCGGCGGCTGCGTGGCACTGGTGGATGCCCTGAACCATCTGGTTGCCGACAAGCGCCTGAAGAAATCACCGCTCAAGCAGATGGTCGCTGCACTGTCCGTTGGTGTTTACAAAGGCACCCCGGTGGTTGACCTGGACTACCCGGAAGATTCCGAGGCCGAGACCGACATGAACGTGATCATGACTGACCAGGGTGGTTTCATCGAGATTCAGGGAACGGCGGAAGGTGCGCCGTTTGTTCAGGAGGAACTGGACAGCATGCTGACTCTGGCCAAACAGGGTATTGAGCAGTTGTTTGAGATTCAGAAGGCGGCTCTGGAGGGCTGAATTGGAGTCTGGCGCCCGCGTGTCCGGAGGGGGAAGCCTTTCCGGGACACGCTTCGAGCACATCCATGTGCGCTCGGCTCCGGCCTTCCCTGGCCGGAGACGGTCCCGGAAA
>CAZFQI010000056.1:15562-22911 GCA_964520755.1 uncultured Marinobacter sp.
AAGCCGATTTCGATGTCGTAATCCATGATCACCGGGGCGTGATCAGAGAAGCGGGTTGAGGCGTCGATCCAGCCATCTTCGATGGTCTTGCGGATTCCCGGTGTCAGCAGCTGGTAATCCACCCGGATACCGGCATTCTTGCGGGAGCCCTCAGCTTGCTCAGGCCACCAGGTGAACTGGTTGCTCTGCTTGTTAATTTCGCGGAAACCGTCGATACAGCCCATTTCATCAAACAGGCGATCCAGCCATGCACGCTCGTGAGGAAGAAAACCTGAGAAATCCAGCTTGTGGTACAGAGGGCTGGCGTCGGTTACGTGATGGGCTGTCTGGAGGTTCGCGCAGAAAATGAATTGCCGGCGTTTGCGCAGTGTCTTCTGCATATGCAGGCCGAAAGACTCCATGAACTCGTCCTTGTGGTCCAGCACTGTCAGATCGTCGTCGCCAACCAGCTCTTCTTCACGACCAAGGGCGCAGGGGGCAAGCACACAGGCGACGGAAACCTTGTCAAAATCGGCCTGGATGAACCGGCCTTCGCGATCCGCCTGCTCATTGGCAAATCCATACATGATGGCTTTCGGAAAATGGCGGGTGTAAATACCAACACCGCCATCCTCGTTTTTCTCGCCATCAATGAAATAGGCTTCGTAACCTTCCGGAATCAGGTTGTAGTCCTCAATCTCGTAGGCCCGCATGCGATGATCCTGGACACAGACCACGTCAGCGTCCTGCTCCGCCAGCCAGTCGAAAAAGCCTTTTTCAACAGCCTGGGCAAGGCCATTGACGCTGATTGATACTACCCGCATACGTGTTCCCTGATTCGGTTTGTGTGTATGATACCGGTTTTACGCGCTAATTAAAGATCAACACCCGCCAGAAGCCTTGTCATGCACGACTATCAGCAGAAATTTATCGAATTTGCCATCCGCCGAAATGTACTACGCTTTGGTGAGTTCACTCTCAAGTCGGGCCGAACCAGCCCCTATTTCTTTAACGCTGGCCTGTTCAATACCGGGGACGACCTGCTTCAGTTAAGCAAGGCCTATGCCGCCGCGATCGCACGCAGCGGGCTGGATTATGACATTATTTTCGGCCCTGCCTATAAGGGCATTCCGTTGGCCACTGTCACAGCAATGGCGCTGGCTACAGACGGTAACAGCAAACCCTTTGCGTTTAACCGCAAGGAAAAGAAAGATCATGGTGAGGGCGGCAACATTGTTGGCGCACCGTTACAGGGCAAAGTGCTGATTGTCGATGATGTGATTACCGCCGGTACCGCGATCCGGGAATCCATCGATATCATCCGGGCTGCCGGGGCCGAACCGGCAGGCGTGCTTATTGCGCTGGATCGTCAGGAAAAGGGCAATGGCGAGCTATCCGCCATCCAGGAAGTGGAGAAGGAATTCGGCATCCCTGTGGTGAGCATCATTCGTCTTGAGCAGGTGCTGGATTACCTGAAAGCCAACCCGGAGTTTGCCGGGCACGCGGAAAAGGTAGCCAGTTATCGGGATCGTTACGGAGTCTGATTGATGACCAATCGTCTGACCGCACTCTCTGTCAAAGCAACGGCATTGGCGCTGGCTCTGGGCTTTTCTGCCCAGGCAGCAGCCAATATGTACCGTTACACGGATGAAAACGGCCAGATCGTGATCAGCAGCACCATCCCCCAGGAGGCCACCAAACGTGGCTATGACATCCTGAACGACAACGGCCGCGTGATTGACACCATTCCGCCAGCACCAACCGAAGAAGAGATTGCTGCCCGGGAAGCGGAAAAACAGCGCCAGAAGGAACTCGCTGAACAGCGCGAGCAAGACCGGGCGCTGCTCAAGCGCTTCAGCCACCCGGATCAGGCCGTGAAAGCCATGCACCGGAAAATCCGCGAGCTTGAGGGTCTTATTCAGCTCAAGCGGGGCAATATATCGGTTATATCCAGCCAACTGGATAATGAACAGAGCCGTGCCGCCAACATGGAGCGGGCCGGTCGCGAAATTCCCGAGGCCATGCTGGAAAAAATTCGGCGACTGGAAGCCCAGATACGCGACATTGAACGGGAAATCACCTCACAAACCCAGGAAATCGAAGAATTGCGCCGGGCCTTCGAGGCCGACATCGAGCGCCTGGAAGAAGTCACGGGCGAGACGCGGACCCTGCCGCTGGATCATACCGAGACAGAAAACTGATTCTTCGCTGAAAATCCCGGGTCCGAAAAAAAGGCCGCCGGTTTTACCCGGCGGCCTTTTCGTTTTACTCACCTGTCGGTGAGACGCTATCCGCGGTTCAAGCGGAAGCAGTGCTCTTCTTGGCAGTAGAAGTGGTCTTGCGCGCAGTGGTCTTGCGTGCAGCCGGCTTCTTCGGCTCAACAGATTTCTTGGCATCCTGAGCTGCGTCAGACACGTCTTCCGCGGCTTCGGCTACCGCATCAGCGCCTTCTGCTGCTTCTTTTTCCAGCTTGGCTACCAGATCGCCAGCAAAGCTGCCGAAACGGGTGTTCAGGCTGCGCAGCTGCTCGAACAGGCTGTCACTGTAACCGTTGTAGCGCTTGCGAAGGGTCTTGACGCTGTATTCGCGCGCTTCAGACTCCAGCTTCTCAGCGTAGTCGAACGGCTTGGAAGCCAGCTTCTTCTGCTGCTCTTCAGCGGCGTTAATGCCCTTGTCTACGATTTCCTGAAGCTGTTGCTGATAGGACTTGAGTTTACCCATGTTGAATCTCCTTGGTTTCCTGAAAGTTCCAAGACCCTGTCGAAACCAGTGCAACGAGGGCCTTTCTTCGATCTCAGGATTCAAGTTACGCCCTAAAATTAGAATGTTCATACTAAAAGCAGGCGTCAAAACACACGGGCGTTACCAGCGGAAAATCACCCAACTGGGCACCAGCATGTCGGACTCGGTTTCCCGGATCCAGCCGCCGCCATCTGCAGGCACCAGGTAATACTCCGGCCCGACCTCCGGCACGACCTTGATTTCCATGAGCTGGCCATTGACCCGGTATTCGTAGAACACTTCCTTCTCGCCCGGGCGAATAACAATCTCGGGGCCCTGGCTCGCAGGCTGGTAATCCGAGATCACCACAGGCTCTTCGGGCGTTTCCACCGGCGTCTCATCCAGAGCGCCCTCGTCCTGAGCCAGGACAGCCAGGGGCAAACAGGCGAGCAGCAAAGCCGGACAGGCGATTCGTTTCATTTTCGTGATACCCTTTCGTCCATCGATTTCAGTACAGAGTTGCATAAGCCAACCCACGCTTCAATCAGATTCCGGACCTGTTTTGACATGACCAGCAAAAACACACCACCCGTGGTTCTTGTGGACGGATCGTCCTATCTTTTCCGTGCATATCATGCACTTCCGCCACTAACCACCAGCAAGGACCATCCCACCGGAGCGATCAAAGGTGTGATCAGTATGATCCGGCGCCTGGAGCAGGATTTCCCCGGCTCGAAGATGGTGGTGGTCTTCGACGCCAAGGGCAAAACCTTCCGGCATGACCTCTATGAAGAGTACAAGGCCAACCGGCCGCCAATGCCTGAAGATCTGGCCTGCCAGATCGAGCCCATTCATGAGATCGTCAAGGCCATGGGCCTGCCGCTACTGACAGTGACGGGCGTCGAAGCCGACGATGTGATTGGCACCCTGGCCAACGAAGCCACCAGCAAGGGCATCGATGTGGTCGTTTCCACCGGGGACAAGGACATGGCGCAGCTGGTCAGCGATCACGTCACCCTGATCAACACCATGACCGAGACCCGGATGGATCGGGACGGTGTGGTGGAAAAATTCGGCGTTACCCCGGAGCAGATCGTGGATTATCTGGCGCTGGTGGGCGACAAGGTGGACAACATCCCCGGCGTGAACAAGTGCGGCCCGAAAACCGCGGTAAAGTGGCTGCAGAGCTACGAAAACCTGGACAATGTCATCGAGCATGCCGATGAAATCAAAGGCAAGATCGGTGAATACCTGCGCGAGGCCACCGAAACCCTGCCCCTGAGTCGGGAACTGGCCACCATTCGCACCGACGTCGAACTGGATTTTGGCCTGGAAGACCTGAAGCTTCGGGAACAGGATGACCCGCAGCTGCTTGAGCTGTTCAAAGAATATGAGTTCCGCACCTGGATTGCCGAACTGGAAGAGGGCGAAACCCCATCTACCGGAACCGCCCAGTCCAGCGATGAAAAGCCCAGCCCGGAGACTGGCAAGAAAGACCACAGCGTCATCACCGACCAGAAAGCACTGGATCAGTGGCTGGAACGCCTGAAATCGGCCGAGCTGTTTGCCTTTGATACTGAAACTACCAGCCTCCGGTACATGGATGCCGAGATCGTCGGCGTGTCTTTCGCCATCGAACCCGGCGAGGCCGCCTATGTCCCCCTGGGGCACGACTATATGGGCGCTCCCGAGCAGCTGGGTCGTGACGAAGTCCTGAATCAGCTGAAGCCGCTGCTGGAGGATCCCGGCCTGTCGAAGGTCGGCCAGAACCTGAAGTACGACAAGAACGTGCTGGCCAACCACGGCATTACCCTGGAGGGCATTGCCGAAGACACCATGCTGGAATCCTACGTTCTGAATTCTGTCGCTACCCGGCACGATATGGACAGCCTTGCGATGTATTACCTGGGCGAAAAGACCATCAGCTTCGAATCCATTGCCGGCAAAGGCGCCAAGCAACTCACCTTCAACCAGATCGAACTGGAAAAGGCCGCGCCCTACGCCGCCGAGGATGCGGACATCACCCTGCGCCTGCACCAGACCCTGAGACCAAAGCTGAAGGAAACCGGGAAACTGGCCTCTGTGTACGAAGACATCGATTTACCTCTGGTGCCGGTACTGTCGCGCATGGAGCAGCGCGGCACCCTGATCAGCGCCAGCACCCTGCGAAAACACAGCCAGGAACTGGCAGAACGCATGGCCGAGCTTGAGAAGGAAGCTCACGAGGTCGCTGGCGAGACCTTCAACCTGGGTTCCACCAAGCAGCTGCAGGCAATCTTCTACGACAAGATGGGCCTGCCGGTAGTCAAGAAAACCCCCAAGGGCGCGCCATCTACGGCGGAACCGGTGCTTCAGGAACTCGCCCACGAACACGAGCTGCCGCGCCTGATTCTTGAACACCGCAGCCTGAGCAAGCTGAAGTCCACATACACCGACACCCTGCCGGAGCTGATTCACCATCGCACCGGCCGGGTACACACGTCATACCATCAAGCCGTCACCGCCACCGGTCGACTGTCGTCCTCCGAGCCCAACCTCCAGAATATCCCCATTCGCAGCGAGCAGGGCCGCCGTATACGGCAGGCGTTTATCGCACCCGAGGGTTACAAGCTGGTGGCTGCGGACTACTCCCAGATCGAGCTGCGGATCATGGCTCACCTCTCCGGGGACAAGGGACTTCTGAAAGCCTTTGAACAGGGCGAAGACATCCACAAGGCCACCGCCTCGGAAGTCTTCGGCGTCAGCCTGGAGGACGTGTCCTCAGACCAGCGCCGCAGCGCCAAGGCCATCAACTTCGGCCTGATCTACGGCATGTCTGCCTTTGGCCTGTCCCGGCAACTGGACGTTGAGCGCAAACTCGCCCAGCAATACATCGACCGTTATTTCGAACGCTACCCCGGCGTTCTGAAGTACATGGACAACATCCGCAAACAGGCCCACGACGATGGTTTCGTCGAAACCCTGTTCGGCCGTCGCCTGTACCTGCCGGAAATCAACGCCCGCAACAAACAGCTACAGCAGGCAGCCGAACGCACCGCGATCAACGCTCCCATGCAAGGCACAGCCGCAGACATCATCAAACGAGCGATGGTGGATGTGGAGAATTGGCTGCTCAAGGAACACGCGGATGAAGCCCGCATGACCATGCAGGTTCACGATGAACTGATTCTGGAAGTGAAGGAATCGGCCCTCGACAAGATCCGGTCAGGGCTGGAAAAGCGCATGTCGGCAGCAGCTGAACTGGATGTTCCACTCCTGGTGGAAGCCGGTGCTGGTGACAACTGGGACGAGGCGCACTGATTCGACCCAGAAAAGGGCATGGATGCCCGGAAACGCACCGAAATTGACCGCAATATCCACCGCCTGGCCTGCCCTCAAGTCCCATGGTTCCAGGGCAGGCCGCGGGCACTACCTCCCGGCGAAATACCACCGTCACGGCACGATATTCGCTACATAATCAGAGTCGGCGCCCTGCCCCACCGCGCACTTCGGGCAGCGCCATGCTGTGACATCCATCTCCGAGGCTCATACCATGACTTCTCTGGCATCTGAACGTAGCTGGCTGCTGGACCCCAGCGTGCTGAAACTGGTTCACCAGTGTCGTCGCCTGATTCACACGGAATTCGGCGTCAAACTGCACCTCACGGAAGAGCATCTGGACCAACAACTGGCCGATTACGTTCGAAAAACCCGCTCCACCCAACTGATCCGCACCTGGGAAACTCTGAAAGAACAGGTTCCACAACTGAATATCGAACCGGAGGAAGAAGACGACGGTTTGAAGCGCAACTATCGAGGACAGGTGATTGCGGATGCACCGACGGCCGCAGCGCAGGACCATGAGGAGGGAGAAATCGACCCGCCACGGAAGAAAAAGGTCATCTACCGTGGCCAGGTGGTTGGCTGACCAGCCTGTTGACTGGACAGCCTATGTGCGTGAGTAGTTAGAAGGACTTGCTAATCTCTACGGCTGCACTCCATGCACTCAGATCATAACTACCGCGGTAATTGCTTGGATCTTCGAGACCGGGCTGCAGCTCAGCAACCTGGGTCGGATTTTCGTGCTGGTAGTTTCTTTCATTGATTCGCGCATCGCCATCGAAGATCAGCGTGCCAGCAGCCACATCAACGGCCCAACCACTCTGCGCGTCCGCCCACTGGGCTCCCAGGGTCAGCCAATGACGATCATTGGAGGGAATCCTGGCTGTCACAAAGTTTTCGTTAACCGGTGATTCATCAAAGGCATAACCGGTTTTGAAGGCCCATTCAGGCGAGGCTTGCCAGATTGCACCGACATTGAACTGCCAGGTATTTTGCCACTTCTCGGTCACATGACTGAGAACGACACCTTCCTGAGGCGCCCGGGTAATCTCACCACCGGCCTCACGACTGACAATGTCCAGCTCTTCAAAGCGACTCCATTTGGCGTAGGTTGCCCCGGCCAAGAGGGTTACCTGGTCGGTCAGCTTATGCCGTGCACCAAGCGTGATGCTCTCGGGAATCGCAAGCGGCACCTCCACTTTTTCTGAGGCGTTGGTTGGTACAACCACACCATTGGCCGGATCAACAAAGTTGTTCAGCTTGGCATCGCCCTTCAGATTCAGCTCGGTGCCGGTCTGGGCGCTCAGGCCAAATTGCGTCCGGTCTGA
>CAZFQI010000057.1:0-22543 GCA_964520755.1 uncultured Marinobacter sp.
AAGGCGCCCTGGACATTGCCGGCCTGCCCGGAAAACTGGCGGACTGCCAGGAGAAAGATCCGGCCCTTTCCGAACTGTACATTGTGGAGGGTGATTCCGCCGGTGGCAGTGCCAAGCAGGGCCGTGACCGCAAGACCCAGGCCATCCTCCCGTTGAAGGGTAAGATCCTGAACGTGGAGAAAGCCCGCTTTGACAAGATGCTCTCCTCTGCGGAAGTGGGCACCCTGATCACGGCGCTGGGTTGTGGTATCGGCCGGGAAGAGTTCAATCCGGACAAACTGCGTTACCACTCGATCATTATCATGACCGATGCGGACGTGGACGGTTCCCACATCCGGACCCTGCTGCTGACCTTCCTGTTCCGTCAGATGCGCGAAATCATTGAGCGCGGCCACGTCTTTATCGCCATGCCACCGCTTTACAAGGTCAAGCGGGGCAAGCAGGAGCAGTACCTGAAGGACGAGAAGGCCAAAGAAGCCTACCTCACACAGACCGCTCTGGAAGGCGCCCAGCTCTATGTGAACCCGGAGGCTCCGGCGATCAAGGATTCCGCACTGGAAACCATGGTCAAGGACTACCAGGCGGTTATGAACATGATTGGCCGCCTGTCCCGTGCCTACCCGGCCAAGGTTCTGGAACAGATGCTTCAGAACGTCACGCTCAAGCCCGAGCACCTGAAGGAAGAAGCGGAAGTGGCTCGCTGGGTCGCTCGCCTGGGTGATGGCCTGGACCTGGATACCCGTACCGGTACCAAGTATACCTTCTCGGTGACCAAGGATACCGAACGGGCCCTGTACCTCCCGAAAGTGACCATCTATGTTCACGGGATCCCCTACGATCACGTCTTCAGTCACGATTTCTTCGAATCGTCCTCCTACGCGGCGATCGCCCGTATGGGTGAGACTCTGGATGGTCTCATTGAAGAAGGCGCCTATATCCAACGGGGTGAGCGCAAACAGGCGGTCCTGTCTTTCGAGGGCGCTTTGGACTGGCTGATGAAAGAGGCCCAGCGCGGCCTGAACATTCAGCGTTATAAGGGACTGGGCGAGATGAACCCGGAGCAGCTGTGGGAAACCACCATGGATCCGGAGACCCGTCGGATGATGAAAGTAACGATCGAAGATGCCATTGCGGCCGATCAGATCTTCACAACTCTGATGGGTGACGATGTAGAGCCTCGTCGCAACTTCATCCAGACCAATGCGCTGGAAGTGACCAACCTGGATATCTGATCAACAAATTCCAGGTGCAATAAAAAAAGCGGCGGAGGCTTTCAAACCTCCGCCGCTTTTTTATGTCCGGCCTTATCGGAAAACGTCCGGGACTGCTATTTCCCGGTGGTCGATTCCGAGGACTTGTTTCGTTCCTTCTCTTTCTCTGCCAGATGAGGTGCCATCACCTCTTCCAGGGTGTAACCGGTCAACCGGCGGATGGTGCGCCACAGATAATAGAAAATCAGCATCATCATGATCATCGAAGGAATGGCGATCATCGGATAACTCACCAGGGTCATCCGTCCGAGCTCCTCATTGAACGCCTGGGTGCCGGACGGGCTGACCACGATCCATTTGGCCAGCACGTAGTTCATGATCGATGAGAACAGGAAGGTGCCGGCAAAGAAGTAGCTGGCCTTCAGAAGCCGTTCTTCGAACTCATCAACCCGGTTGTGTTCCTCAAGCGTCTTATGGATCTTATCCACATCCAGAACACTCGGGTTATACAGCAGGGTGCGTACCAGCGGGTACTTGGTCCTCGTGGAGGCCAGCACCGCCAGACCAATGATTGCCGGAATCGCCGCTTCCTTGATGGCCAGCCAGCCGGCATCCAGTTCCAGTAACCCGATGCCGCCGGTCAGGCCAACGCTGACCAGACCCAGTACCGCGATGAAGTTTTTCTTCCGGTATTTGATCAGTTCAAACAGGCCCCAGCCCAGGGGAAACGCCAGGCCGATGAGCAGCGCGTTGACGTTGCCCAGGTGTTCGTCGCCACTGAACTTCATCAGGATAACGGAGGGAATGATGATGCTGACCAGCAAATCGACCCAGGGCCTTGGCTTGTGGTCCGGTACGTTGGCGGAGCTCGGAGACGTCATGATCTAGCCTGGTTGGTGAAACTGGAGCAGTGCAGAACGGCACTGCCAAAGAAGTCCTGGCAGTATACGACGAATATGAGCCCTGACGTAACCGCTGTCAGAGTGCGTTAACCGTGGGTCTGGCTGCCAGCCGTAAATGAACTGTCGACTTTGTTTCTGTTATAAAAAAGCCGGGCTTATGCCCGGCTTCTCTGACTTCTCGTGAAATTCAGCGCCAATCAGGCACCAACTTCCTTGAGGCTCTCTTCTACAATTGCCAGCCCTTCTTCCAGCACATCGTCTTCGATGGTGACCGGCATCAGGAAACGCAATGTATTGCCGTACATACCACAGCTCAGAAGAATCAGGCCCTTCTCTTTCGCCTTCTTGGTCACCGCAGCCGCCAATTCCGGCTTGGGTGTATGGCTTTCCTTGCTTTCGACCAGCTCAAAGGCAGCCATGGGACCGAGATTGCGTACGTTGTCGACATGGGCAAACTGTTCCTGCCACTGACTGAAGCGCTGTTTCAGCTTCTCACCCAGTGCCTGGGCCTTGCCAAGAATGTCCTCTTCCTTGAATACGTCGAACACGGCCAGTGCTGCGGCACAAGCTGTCGGACTACCGGTGTAGGTGCCGCCCAGTGAGTTCGGGCCGGAAGCATCCATGTGCTTATCGGTGCCGACGATGGCAGAAATGGGCATACCATCTGCCATGCTCTTGGCCATGGTCATCAGATCCGGTTCAACACCACTGTGCTCGATGGCAAACATCTTGCCGGTCCGGCCAAAGCCGCTCTGTACTTCGTCCGCGATCATCAGGATGTCGTTCTCATCACAGATCTTGCGGATTTCCTTCAGGAAACTGGTCGGTGCCGCGTAGAAACCGCCCTCACCCAATACCGGCTCGATCACGATCGCAGCGGTGTCCTTGGCCGGTGAATCCGCCTTCATGGCCATCTTCAGGCCGCGCAGTGCTTCGTCTTCGCTTACGCCATGGTACGGCACTGGATACGGGGCGCGGAAAACGGTACCGGGCATGGGGCCGAAGTCGGTCTGGTAGGGGGCGGCCTTGCCGTTCATCGCCATGGTGTAGAAGGTACGGCCATGATAACCGCCGTCAAAGCAGATCACGTTGGTCTTGCCGGTGGCCGCACGGGCAATCTTCATGGCGTTTTCCAGGGCCTCGGCACCGGAGTTGGCCAACATCACCTTGGCATGGCCGCGTACCGGGACCACGCCGCTGAGTTTCTCTGCCAGTTTAACGTAGCCCTCATAGGGCATAACCGTCTGGCAGGTATGCATCAGCTTGTCCAGCTGTGCCTTGACTGCTTCCACGACCTTCGGATGACGGTGGCCGATGTTCAGTACGCCGATGCCGCCGGCAAAATCGATCATGCGTTTGCCGTCTGCATCCCACAATTCCGCATTGGTTGCGTGGTCGGCAAACTGTTCGTTGGGACTTGCCGCGCCCGCTGCAACGTAGCGTTCTTTGAGTGCCTGCAATTCTTTATTGCTCACTTTGCCATTCTCCCTGGGTTCAGGTTCGAAAGTTTCACCTAACAGTGTAAGTAGTCCGGTCACAGGAAACAAACCGACTATTGTCTCTGTCAGGCGGCGTTGTCCCGAAACTGCAGTTTGGCCAGACGCTGATAGAGGGCATTATGACGCATCAGTTCATCGTGGCTACCCACAGCTAACAGGAGTCCCTGGTCCAATACCGCAATGCGATCAGCGTCCCGGACCGTCGCCAGTCGATGGGCAATAACCAGTGTGGTTCGCCCGGCTGTGAGCGCCGGCATCGCCTGCTGGATCAGGTTTTCACTCTCCGCATCCAGCGCGCTGGTGGCTTCGTCCAGCAACAGGATCGGAGCATCGGCCAGCAGTGCGCGGGCGATGGCAAGACGCTGCTTCTGGCCACCGGAGAGGCCCAGGCCGGCATCCCCAAGCCGGGTTTCGTAGCCTTTGGGCAGAGCCTGGATGAAATCATGGGCATGGGCAATCTTGGCGGCCTGCTCGACGTCCTGCTGGCTGGCATCGGGCCTTGCGTAACGGATGTTGTCGGCCACGGTGCCATGGAACAGGGCTGGATTTTGGGGCACCAGGGAAAAACACCGGCGCAGGGCATCGAGAGACAGCTCGGCGGTGTCCATGCCATCAATGAGAATGCTGCCCTCAGTTGGCTGGTAGAAGTGCAGCAGCAGATCAAACAGGGTGGATTTGCCGGCTCCGGACGGGCCCACCAGGGCCAGGGTCTCGCCAGCTTTGACCGTCAGTGAGAGATCTGTCAGCGCGGGGTGCTCCAGACGCCCCGGATAATGGAAGCTCAGGTGGTCAATCCGGATCTCACCCTGAACCGGTTCTGGAAGGTTTCGGGTAGTCTGTTTGCGCTCAAACGCCGGCTCGGTCTGCAGCAGCTCGAACAACCGTGCCGCCGACCCGGCGGCCCTCTGCAACTCGCCAATCACCTCGCTGATGGCACCGGCAGCAACGCCCACCAGCAGGCTGTAAAACACGAAGGCCGCCAGTTCGCCGGGGCTGATCCGGCCGTTAATCACATCCAGGCCCCCTATCCAGATAACAATCCCTACGGCCCCCATCACCAGGGAAATAGCCAGCGTGGTTAGCCACGCGCGCTGACGGATACGCTGGCGAGCGATCTCGAACGCCCGCTCGGACACCTCGGAGAAATACTTGCGGTCGTGGGGCTGATGGTTAAAGGCCTGAACGGTCTTGATCTGTGTAAGGTTCTCGCCTACATAACTGCCGACATCGGCCACCCGGTCCTGGCTGAGCCGGGACAGTGCTCGTACCCGCCGGCCAAAGAACAGGATGGGGGCAATCACCAGCGGAAAGCCCAGCAGAATGATACTCGCCAGCTTGGCGTTGGTAATGAACAGCAGCAGCAAACCACCGACCAGCATCAGGGCGTTACGCAGGGCAATGGATACCGTTGAGCCAATCACCGACTGCAGCACGGTGGTATCGGCAGTAAACCGGGACTGGATTTCCAGGGCCCGGTTCTGCTCGAAGAAACCCGGGTGAAGATCGATCAGATGGTTAAAGACCTTTTTGCGAATATCCGCCACCACCCGCTCGCCGATCCAGGACACCAGATAGAACCGGGCAAACGACCCGAACGCCAGGCCCAATACCAGGATGAAAAACAGCCCGATGGCCCTGGCCAGGTTTTCCGGCGACTCGGTGGCTAATCCCTGATCCACCAGGATACGTAAACCCTGCCCTAAGCCGAGTGTGATACCGGCCGTGAAGATCAGCGCCACCATGGCACCGGCGACGGCCCGGCGATAGGGGCTGATAAAGTCGATGACCAGTTTCAGGGCCTTGCGGTGACGGGTTCTGATGATGTGTCTCCCCAGATGGTGGTGCTGTAGACTCTGCCAGCTATACGATTTTGTCGTTGAACAGGACTCATCATACCTGAGCTACCCTGGCTTTCTTCAGAAGCAACCATTGGCCCCTGATCTAACGGTCACTTTTTGCCGAAGGGGGATTTGTCGGATTACGCTGCGCTAATCCGACCTACCAGAAGCCATTCATGGCTTTTGACGGTCCCGGAAGGACCCTCCACCCACGCGGGCTCCCAGAATTTGGAGTTAACTCGTAGGTCGGATTAGCCCAGCGTAATCCGACAACATTGCCAAAGGATACTCCCACAGTGCGCGCCTACGCCGACAACGACTACCCGGCAGATCATAAACCGGACTGGAAAATCATTTCAGGCCTCTGGCCCTATCTCGCGGAATTCCGGGGTCGTGTCGCACTTGCCCTGGCTTTGCTGGTCTTGGCCAAGCTGGCCACTGTCGCCACCCCCATCGCCTTGAAATACATCGTCGACTACCTGGACCAGAACCGCGGGGCGGACATGCTCCTGTGGATCCCGGTGATCCTTGTGGTGGCTTACGGCGCGCTGCGGTTCGGCGCCACTTTGTTCAACGAGCTTCGGGATGCGGTGTTTGCCCGGGTGGCTGAACGGGCCATGCGGCGGGTGTCCCTGCGGGTGTTCGAGCATCTGCATCAGCGGGAGCTGGCCTTCCACCTGGACCGCAAGACCGGTGGCCTGGCCCGGGATATCGAGCGGGGCACCAACGGCATCAGTTTCCTGCTGCGCTTCACCCTGTTCAACATTGTGCCCACCCTTCTGGAAATCCTGCTGGTGGCCGGCATCCTGTTCGTGGTGTTCAACGTGGGTTATGTCGTGGCCATTCTGGTGGCCGTGGTGGTTTACGTGGTGTTTTCCATCAAGATTACCGAGTGGCGGACCAAATTCGTACGCGAAGCCAATGCCCGGGATAACCAGTCGAACTCGCGGGCGATAGACAGCCTGCTGAACTATGAAACCGTCAAATACTTCAACAATGAACGCTATGAGGCCCAGTTATACGACGTTGATCTGGACGACTGGGAACAGGCCCGGCTGAAAAACCGGTTGTCCCTGGCCGCCCTGAACTCCGGCCAGGCGTTGATCATTGGCGTGGCGATGATTGTGATTATGGCCATGGCGGTCCAGGAGGTGGCCAGCGGTGAGATCACCCTTGGTGATTTCACCATGATCAATGCCTACCTGCTTCAGCTGTTCATTCCCCTGAACGCCCTGGGTTTTGTGTATCGTGAAATCCGGCAGGCCCTGGTGAATGTCGAGCGGCTGTTCAAGCTGCTGGGGGATAAACCGGCCATTGAAGATGCCCCGAATGCCACTGACCTGGCAGTGGATAAAGGCGAAGTGCAGTTCGACCATATCCACTTTGCCTATCGTCCGGACCGGCCGATCCTGCGGGATGTGAATTTCACCATCCTGGCCGGCCACAAGGTGGCGGTGGTGGGAGCCAGTGGTGCAGGCAAGTCCACCCTCGCCCGCCTGCTGTTCCGTTTTTACGACGTCGATCAGGGCGCCATCCGTATCGATGGCCAGGACATCCGAAACGTGACCCAGGACAGCCTGCGATCAGCGATTGGTGTGGTGCCCCAGGATACCGTGCTGTTCAACGATACCCTGTACCGGAACCTGGCCTATGGCCGGCCGGAAGCCACCGAGGAAGAGGTCTATCGTGCTGCCCGAATGGCCCACCTGGAAGACTTTATCCACAGCCTGCCGGAGGGCTACGAAACGAAGGTGGGCGAACGGGGCTTGAAGCTGTCCGGTGGCGAAAAGCAGCGGGTGGCCATTGCCCGGGTGATTCTGAAGAACCCGCCGTTGCTGATTCTGGATGAGGCCACATCCTCGCTGGATTCATTGTCGGAGCAGGCGATCCTTGGGGCGCTCAACGAAGTCAGCCAGCAACGGACCACGCTGGTAATAGCCCATCGTCTCTCCACCATCCGCGATGCCAACACCATTCTGGTGATGGATGGCGGGCGTATTGTCGAGAGCGGCAGTCATAGCGAATTGCTGGCCGCCGGCGGCCACTACGCCCATCTCTGGGCGCAGCAGCACAGCAGTCAGAAAAAAAGCAATGACGGCAACGAGGACGCCAGTGATTAATCCGACCTGAGCCTTTCGGCCAGGCCTGAGGCACGGACCACCTGCTGCCCGACAGCGTCTCTGAGAACGTCCTGGTTGCCGGTAATCAGGCTGAACCAGTTCCTCGCCCGGGTGATGCCGGTGTAGATCAATTCCCTGGTCAGGACGGGGCTGAGCCGGTCTGGCAGCACCAGGCAGGTGTGGTTGAACTCCGAACCCTGGGATTTGTGCACCGTCATGGCGTACACGGTTTCCAACTGCTGTAGACGACTCGGCGAGATCCAGCGGATACCGCCAGGCGTTTCGCTGCTGGGGAACGCCACTCGCAGGGTGTATCGGGGCTCACCGGCTTCAGTACGGTCCCAGGGCACGCTGACGGTAATGCCGATGTCGCCGTTCATCAGGCCCAGGTTGTAGTCGTTGCCTGTAATCAGCACCGGCCTGCCCGGGTACCAGCCTTCTGCCCGTGGGATCAGCTTTTCAGCCAATAGCTGCCGTGCGATCCGGTCGTTCAGTCCTTCCACACCCCAGGGGCCCTTGCGCAGGGCACAGAGCACCTGAAAGTCACTGAAGGCTTCAAGCAGTTGCGCCGCCATCGCATCCCAGTCTTCCCGGGGGCTGTTTTCGTTCAGGCCGTGATTCTGTAACCGTTCCAGATAGTGGCGATAACCAACAGGTGGGGGCAGGCGTTTGCCGTTCACTTCCCGGCCCTGCCCGGCATTTCGGAATGCCTCGGGTGAGCCGGTGATGGCATGGCGGCACACTCGATCCAGGGTGTCTTCCGGATCCGGTTTTCCGGACTGGCTGTTGAGCAGGATGACATCGTCGAAGGCGGCTTCCCGGATCAGGCGCAACATGACGCTATCAAGCGCATTGGTATTCACAGCTTCCGCGAACGCCCGGATGCCGCTGTCTTCCTGGAACCGGTAACTCTTGCGCAGCATGGCCACGGCCTGATCCATGGGTTGGCCGGTTTCATCCACCAGTGACTGAGGTATCTGGCTGCCGGTCATGGCGGCCAGCCACCGCGCCGTTTCCGGTGTGTAATGGGCCTTCAGGGCCCGCTGGCAAAGCTCACCCAGGACCGCACCGGCATCCACCGAGGCCAGCTGGTCCTTGTCGCCCAGCAGGATCAGCTGGGCGTTGACGGGCAGGGCATCGAATACCGACGCCATCAGGTCGACGTCCACCATCGAGGCCTCGTCGATCACCAGGATATCCACCAGCAGCGGATTGTCGCGGTTATGGCGGAATTTGCGGGTATCCGGCCGGCTGCCCAGCAACCGATGCAGGGTGGTGACCCTGGTAGGAATATCCGTCAGATCCACGTTGCCCGGTAACTCGGCAAGGGGCAGCCGGCTGACCGCACCACCGATGGATTCGTTCAGGCGAGCAGCGGCCTTGCCGGTGGGGGCCGCCAGGCGGATGCGGTATTTACGGCCTGCCCGCTCAAGGGATTCTCCGGCGACCGCCTGCACGGCTGCCAGCAGATTAACCACCGTGGTGGTCTTACCGGTGCCGGGCCCGCCGGTGATCACGGCGAAACGGTTGCGGGCCGCCAGGGCGCAGGCCAGCTTCTGGTAATCCACCGGTTCTGACGACTGGAACAACTGGCCGAGCGCGCGGGTCAGGGTTTGTGCCGGTCCGGATTCCGGATCCGCCAAGGCGGACGGCAGAGCCAGGCGTTGCATGATGCCATCAGCAATACGTTGCTCGTAGCGCCAGAATCTGCGCAGATAAAGCCGGGTCTCGTTCAGCACCAGTGGTGTAGTATGTGAGCCATCACTCACGGCGCAGGCCCTTTCTAGTATGCTTAAACATTCAGTCAGCGTCACAAAAGCAAGCACCTCGGCCGGTTTTGGCTGGTCCGGTTCGCCGGTGCCGGAATCGGTGAATGGCTTGGAAACCGACTCCTCCGGCGGCAGTGACAGGGTATGGCCGGCATCGGCAAGGAGATGGCCCAGATCAACGCAAACATGGCCACGACCCACCTGATGCGAAACCAGTGCCGCCAGGAGCAGAACCAGCGGGTGCGGGCGTTCGCCCTGCTCTTCCGACAGCGCCCGGACCAGCCGGGCGAAACCCACATCCAGCGGGCGGATCCACTCCGCCTGCTGCCAGTGCAGCAGCAGCGCCTCGGTTTTGTCCGGGCTGGTGAGCAGATCGTTGATATCGATCCTGGCATCAGCGGCTGCAGTCATGGTCGAGGTTTCCGGGGCGGTGTCCTCCGCGAACAGATCAATCTGGTGGTCGGATTTTCCGGTGTGAGATCGGGAACGGCTCATGCAGCCACCTCCCCGGTTACGGGCTCGCCATCGAACAGGGCATCCAGCTGTTCAATCAGGGCTCTGGGTGGTTTGTCGGTGAAGGCACCACCGCTGGCGGAATCAACGCCTCGCAGGAACAGATACACCGCGCCGCCAACGTGCCGTTCGTAGTCGTAATCCGGCAAACGGGCTTTTAGCAGCCGGTGCAGGGCCAGCAGGTAGAGCACGTATTGCAGGTCGTAACGTTTATCCAGAATGGCGTTGCCCATGGCCTGATCCGTGTAGGCGGTGTCATCCTCGCCCAGGGTATTGGATTTGTAGTCCAGCACGTAATACTGCCCGTTGTGTTCGAACACCAGATCGATGAAGCCTTTGAGCATGCCGTTGAATCGGGTCTCCTCCACCCGGGGCCGGTCTGCGCCGTTCAGGGTGTGCGCGGTCACCAGCTGGTCCAGTTTCCGGACGCTGACGTTGCGGCTTTCAAACCAGAACTCCAGTTCCGGGCGCAGGGTGGCCATGTTCGCCAGGCTGACGCGTTCCGTGCCGGCCCGGTCTAGGCTCAAGGGCCTGCTGATCAACGCCAGAAGCCAACGCTCCAGTGGTTCCACCCAGTCACTCCAGCCACGGGTTCCGCAGCGGCGGGTCAGTTGTTCATGAAGCAGCGGGGGGGTATCCACAACCCGTTGGAACCCCTGCTGCGTGCACCACTCCAGCAGTTCGTGCAGGAAGGTGCCGGGGCCGGCGCCTTTGGGAAAGTTGTGCTGGTTGCGGTGCGTAGCTATCGGTTCCGCTTCTTCTCGTGTCTCCTGGCTGCTTTCTTCCAGCAGGTTCTGGGTCTGGGCGTCTTCCACCTCACCGGTGAAGGCGATTCCGGTGCCGGTCATGCCGGTGTATTCGATGGACGAGTAACTGGCAATCCACCAGTCCTCCTTTGCCTCCCGGGAAGAGACCAGAGCCGGGCCGAGGGCCTCCGGGGCCTGTTCGTGGTATTGCGTCTCGTCCGGATCCGGTAACGGGGAAATCCGGATCTCTGCTCTGCCCTGGGCCAACTGACTCAGGCAGTCGCTGATACGGCTCTGCCCGTCGCCGGCAATCAGGTAGCCCAGACCGCTTTGCTGCCAGTTGTCCAGGGCGGCCGTGCCCACCCAGGTGGCGAACCTGGCCCGGGTCAGGGCCACGTAGAGTTTGCGGATATCCTCACCCAGGCGCTCCTGGTCGGCCCTGGCCACATCCTCCGGCGCCGGATCGAACACGGTGACAAGCGTGCCCTGGTCATCGTGGTAGCGCACGAAAGCCTGCTTTTCACTCTGAGCCCGAAAAGCCGTGCCGAAGGGCAGGAACACCAGCGGGTATTCCAGGCCCTTGGATTTGTGCACGGTGATGACCTTCACCAGGCCGGCATCGCTCTCCAGCCGCAGGGTACGGTGTTCGTCTTCCTCATCGGCCGCCCGCAGGATCTGGGTGTAGTGGTGCACCAGGGCATGTTCACCGTCCAGTTGCAGGCTGTCCTGCTGCAGCAACTCGGCAATGTGCAGAATGTCGGTCAGTCGCCGTTCGCCGTCGGGTCGTTGCAGCAACCGACCCGGGACTTCAAAGTCCATCAGGAAACTGCGAAGCATGGGCAGGACACCCTGTTTCTGCCATTGCTGCTGATAACCGATAAAGCGTTCGATTTCCCGCTCCAGCACGAGCTCATCGGTGAGCAGTTGATTCATGGCATGCCAGGATTGACCCAGGGTGGGCGTGGCCAGGGCCGCGCGGATGTAGGCCAGCTGCCGGGGCTCGGCAAACGCCCGCAGCCAGCACAGTATTTCCTGTGATTCCCGGGAGGTCAGCACCGAATCCCGGTCTGACAGGTACACACTCTTGATGCGCCGGCGACCCAGGGCGTCCCGCACCGCGCTGGCCTCGTTGCGGTTGTTGACCAGTATCGCGATGTCTTTCGGGGCAACCGGCTCCAGATCCTCTGAGTTATCGGGCAAGGCAAAACCCGCCCGCCCGGTCTGGCCCAAAGTCAGCAAACGGGCGATCTCGCTGGCGCAGGTTTCTGCCACATCGGCCGTGGCGGCGCCCTTGGCTATGCCCTTGGGGTTGCCGTCCTTGTCCTCTTCCCCGGATTCGTGGGTCCAGAACACCAGGCTGGGTTGCACTTCTCCGTCGATCGACCAGCTTCGTTTGGTGCCGTTGGCGTCCACTCCCTGGAATGGTAGCGGTGAGGTATCGCCCTTGCCGAACAGGAAGGCGCCGTCACGGCTGTGCTGGTCGCTGTGTTCAAAGACCCGGTTGACCGCCGCCACCATGGTTTTGGCAGAGCGGAAGTTCTTGCCGAGTGTGTAGGTTCGCTCTTTCACACCCTGCCTGGCCTGCAGGTAGGTGTAGATATCCGCACCCCGGAAGCCGTAGATGGCCTGCTTTGGATCCCCGATCATCAGCAGGCAGGTACCCAAATCGGCGCCCGCCACATCGTAGATGCGGTCGAAGATGCGGTACTGCACCGGGTCGGTGTCCTGGAACTCGTCAATCAGGGCCACCGGAAACTGGCGCCGGATGGTGGCCGCCAGCTGGTCCCCGCGCGGGCCGTGCAGCGCATCGTCCAGCCGGGTGAGCAGATCGTCAAAGCCCATTTCCGAGCGCTTCTGCTTTTCCGATTCCAGCCGTTCAGCAATCCAGTGGCTGGCGTGGCGCAGGATATCGGATTTGGCGCTGGGCTGGCTCTGGCTGAAATCCAGTAGCGCTTCGATGGCGTCGAAGGCAGCGTGATGGGGGGCGGATCCATCGCCCTTGAGGATGTTGCCGAGACCCTCGGGCGTCTGATTTTTGTAGCCGGCGGCACTATCGATTTTTTCGGGCAACAGGTCGTCCGATTCCGCCCAGGCAACCAGAAAGTCCCAGACCTTGACCATGGCATTCTTGCTGGCGCCGTGAAGCCGCTTGCTCTTGTTCAGATCGTTCAGCAGGCCGATGACTTCCCCACTCCACTGAGCCCAGGGGTGAGCCTTCAGGGCCTGTGACTGTTCCAGACGCCGCCGGACCACCTGGTCGATGGCCTGGTAAACGCTGTCCGGCGGTGTGCCCAGGCTCTGAGGATCGTCAATCAGGTTGCGAACCCCCTGGCGCAGATCCCCGGGCGTTTTCCAGTGGCTCAGGGCTTCGTCCATCAGCGCCGGGGGCAGAGGATAGACAAAGGTGCGCCAGTAATCCCGGGCGACCTCGTCCAGCAATTCGCTCTGGTCGGTTTCCAGGGTAAGTTTGAACAGGCTGCCGCTGTCGAAGGCATGCTCGCTGAGCATGCGGTTGCAGAAACTGTGAATGGTGGATACCGCCGCCTCGTCCATCCACTCGGCGGCCAGCAGTAATTTCTTCCGGCATTCCGGCCAGCTGGCCGGATCCGGGTAGCTTTCATCCCGTAACTGATAGATCAGTGCGGTTTCCGCGGGCGGATTGGGCTCGTCATCAGCCTCCGAAAATACCTCCGCCGCCTGGGTGAGCCGGGTGCGGATACGATCACGCAGTTCCTTGGTGGCGGCCTCGGTAAAGGTCACCACCAGCAGGTTGGGAGGCAGCAGGTTCTGCAGCGGGCTGTCTGATGGCTGCCCGTGACCGAGCACCAGGCGCACGTACAGGATGGCAATGGTGAAGGTTTTGCCGGTGCCGGCACTGGCCTCGATCAGGGCGCTGCCGTTCAGGGCCAGGGCCAATGAATCCAGGTTCGGGTTCCGGTTGTTCATCTGTTCCGTCATTCCACACTCCCGATCTGATCCGCCGCCGACTTGCCCTGCTCGGCTTCCCAAACTGGCACATAGAGCTGATGCAACAGGGCTTCGAATTCGCCGCTGGCCATCAGCCTTTCCGGGGTTTCGAATGCGCCCATCAGGTAACCGGTGTCCCGCTCCAGAGCGGTGGTATAGGCCTGCTCTGCCTCGCTGATAGCCCGCTCGTGGTCACCGACATACTTTTTACCGCCGTAGAAACTGGTGATCCAGGCAAAGCCGGCCTCGCAGTGAATGGGCAACGCCCTGGTGGTGGCTTCCATCCACCGGGTGAGTACCGTCTCGAACACCGGTCTGGCCTGTTCCGGAGCCAGAGCTGCAAAGCGGAACCGGCGGCCCTCCTCCTTGCCCAGAACCAGGGTTGCGAACGGCTGCCCGCCCAGTTGCCCCGCCAAATGAATCAGCCAGTCCCGCATCAGGTTGGCGTAGCGTACTTTCCTGCTGGAACCGGAGCCGCTCAGCAGGCTGGAACTGGCCACCACCAGCCGGCACAATTCGCCCTCGGCATTGCAGCGAAGGCCGTCGATCAGATCGGCAACGGCTATCGAACCCAGGGGAGTTTCAAGCTGGTAGTCAAAAGGCAGAGGCTCGGCGATCGCCTCGGGCCATTCTGCCAGTGCGCTCTGGTATCGCTCGAACAGGTCCGGTAAGCGACCGGCCAGCTCGGACCGCAGTCGGTGCTCGGTGACGCCCATCCCCAGGTCCCCGCGGCGGGCCATCCGGTCCAGGGTTGTTTGCAATCGTTCGTTCAGTTCTTCTTCATTTCCGGCTTTCAGCAGCCCGTCCTGAATCAGCTCGTTATCCAGGCGCCAGCGGTCCAGGCCGTCCAGATCGAAATTCTCGTTGTCGCTGTCGTCGTCTTCGACAGCCTCGAAGCGCACCTGCAGTCGACGCTGGTAAAAGGTGTCGATGGGTTTTTTCAGGAAAGCCGCCAGATCGTTCAGGCTGATGGGCTCCTCGGGCGCCTGGTACGGAAGGGCAGACTGCGTCTGTTCTCCAGCCTCGGCACCATGGGCGCTGCGCCATTCCCGTTCATAGGTGAACAGATTGCGGGTCCGTAGCACCTCGGCCAGCGGTTTTGGTGAACTGTCTTCGCCCTCGCCCAGCCCGTTGGCTTTCGGGAAGTAGTCCCGGCTGAAAGGCTGTAACGGGTGTTGAGTGGTGAGCGCTTCGGTGACTCGGGTTTTGGAGCCTCCCGCCAGGGTCCAGAGGCTGTCAAGATGATCCTGAAGCTGGCCCACCAGCACCGACGGTGGCCGTTCTGAATCGTCCTTGATGCTCCGGCCTACCCAGCTGATGTACAGCTGCTCCCGGGCGGACAACAGGGCTTCCAGGAACAGGTAGCGATCGTCTTCCCGGCGAGAACGGTCCCCCGGGCGGTAATCCTGGGCCATGAGGTCGAAATCCACCGGCGGCCGGGAACGGGGGTAGTCGCCGTCGTTCATACCCAGCAGGCACACCTTGCGGAAGGGAATGGCCCGCATCGGCATCAGGGTGGCGAAATTAACCTTGCCGGCCAGGAAGCGCTGGTTCAGACCGCCTTCATCCAGTCCTTCCAGAAGCACATCCTTGACGATGTTGAGGGGCAGGGTCTGTTGTTCAAGGCCGGCGGCCATGGCGTCTTCCAGCCACTGCTCCAGCTGGCGGCGGAACCGGTTGAGCAGCAACAGATCGCTGCCTTCAACCCTGTGGAAGAACTGCCCGAGCATCTCGGAGAACAGTTGTTCCCAGTCGTCCGGTGTGCGATTGGTCTGCAGCGCCTGCCAGAGGGTTTCCAGTTGATGCACGAAGTCGTTGAGGCGGCCGGCCAGGCTGGCCTGGAGCCCTCCGATCTCGCCATAGGGCTCCACGCCGCCCCAGGGCTCGTCGTCGCCCATGCCATAACCCAGCAGCATGGCTCGCAGGCCGGATTGCCAGGTATTGCGCTCCAGCTCCGCTGGCAGATCCAGGCTTTCACGGTGGCGGCCATGCAGGCCCCAGCGGATATTGGCCCCCTCTACCCAGCGCCGTGCCAGGGGAATCTCGTCTTCGCTGATACCAAAGCGGTCCCGTATGCCCGGCACCTCCAGCAGACTGATGATCTCACTGACCGCGAACCGGCTGCGGGGCAGGGACATCAGGGTTTCCAGGGCAATCAGCACCGGTTCGTGGTGGCGCTGGCCCTGGTCGGAAATGGTGAAGGGGATGTGGCGTTTGCGGCCGGGCTGGTAATGGCCGAACACCGCCTGGATGTGAGGCGCATAGACGTTGATATCCGGCACCATCACGATGACATCCCGGGGCCGCAGCGTGGAGTCGGCGTTGAAGGCCGCCAGTAGCTGGTCATGCAGAATTTCCACTTCCCGCTGGGGGCTGTGGGCCTGATGAAACGCCAGGGAGTGATCCTGTTGGCGATCCAGCTGGCGCTGCTGGGCGCGAATTTCCTGCAACGGGGTCAGGTTGTGAATATCGTTCTGCAGCTGGTGCAGCAGGCGTGGTGCCTGATCGTTGCCGTGGTCCGAGAAGATATCGATCTTCCGGTCCGGCGTCTGGAAGCTGCTCCGATACTCCTCAGGATTATCAAATTCGTCCAACAGACGGATATAGTCACGGCCCTGCTTGCCCCAGGCGGCCAGCAGCGGATTGGCGTGCTGGTGCAGCTGGTCCGGATCTTCAACGGATGATAGCGCGGGATGGGTTTTGCCCCGTTTGCGTTCGGCGGTGAGCAGCTCCCGGTCGCTGATGATGTCGGCCCAGTAGAACTGGCAGGGATTGTGAACGCAGAGTACAACCTGGCTGAAGCGACTCAGTACATACAGGGCTTCCAGTGCCTGCCGGGGCAACGACGATACCCCGAACACGACAATGCGGGTCGGCAGCCGGGACGGATTGGCGGGTGACTGGATACGTTGGCCCTGCTCCATGAACCGGGTGTGGATCTGCGACCGGCTGGTATGGGCCTGGGCCCCCACATCCTCAACCAGTTTGCGCCAGAGCAAGGGTTGCCAGCGGGTTTCCGGGTCCAGGGGCTTTTCTTCCGCCCGGGCGGTGATAACCACGTCTCTGCCCTGCTCCCACGCAGCGAGCCAGTCGGCCCGGAAAACCTGGTACTGATCGAACAGATCCGCCACCTTTTCCGCCAGCTGGAAATTGCGAAGATCCGGATCGTTTCCCTCCAGAAACCGCGCCAGGGGTGTAAAGGCTTCATCCTGTCCGACCAGTTGTGGTAACAACCGGTACAGCCGCCACACCAGCCGTCGCTTGTCGAAGGGCGACTGCTCCGGCACTTCGCCGTCCGGGAGCACGGCCCGGTAGGCCTGCCAGATAAACCGCGCGGGGAACAGGAAATCCATACCAGCGGCAATGCCCAGGCCGCCGTCCATGCCATCCTCCGTGCGCTTCTCTGCCAGGGCTAGCTTCAGCCACTGGGCAATGCCGTTACTCTGCACCAGGAAGGTTTCGCTCTGCAGCGGCGGCATGGGGTTGTGCCTGCAGATATAGACAACGGCCCGGCGCAGATCTTCCAGATGGTTAGCGTGAATGGCGTGAAACCCGGGTTCTATGGGGGCGGGTTTATCGGTGGACAGAGCGGCCATGGGTTTCCTTGTCTGGTGTGCAGTTCAATCCTGTTGCCACAGGTTACCGTATGTGACCACAGATGCGGACAGTCTGAAACGTTCGATCACCGGAAATCATGACGGCCCGTTGCGACAGGCGGTGTCGTGAACTATCTGCTCAGGAGAGACGCATTATGTGGACACTGATCACCGGCGCCGGTTCAGGCATTGGCCGGGCCCTCGCTCTGGAGCTTGCCGCCCGGGGCCATAAGCTGATTCTTGCCGGCCGTACCCTGGAAAAGCTGGAGGAGGTGGCGGAAACACTTCGCGCCGAAGCACCTGACTGTGAAGTGATGACACTGGGCGTCGACCTGGCGGATCCCGCCAGTACCCGTGATCTGGCCCACCAGGTGAGTGATGCGGTCGATCACCTTTCAGCCTTTGTCTATTGTGCCGGTGTGGGTGAGCCGGCGGCGGATTTTGCCAGCCTTGGCCTGATCGATTTTCAGGAAGCGCTGGCCGTCAACGTGTCTGCCCCGATGCTGCTTACCCAGTCGTTGCTGCCGGTGCTGAAAGGCGGAGATCCCGCGTCGAGGATTGTCATGATTGGTGCAGGCATGGACAAGCACGCCCAGCCGGGAACCGGCAGTTACGGGATCAGTAAAATGGCGTTGCGTCGGCTGGTGCGCCAGATGTCCGTGGAATTCGACACCATGTCGGACGGGCCGGTGGTGAGTCTGTTTCAGCCCGGGCTGGTGGACACTCCCGGAATCAGGAGCCATATCCATAAGGCTGGTGAAATGAACCTTCCCCATGCGGAATGGCTGAACAGGCGCCTGGCGTCCGGCGACTGCCTGACCGCCGAGCAAGCCGCCAGTGCGTTGGCGTTCACGCTGAACCAGGTTCCGGAGAGTGATTTTCACGGTGCCGTTTTCAACGGCGCCGATCTGGTAGATTCCCTGTCGTTTGCCGGAAGCTGACGGCAGGCGAAGTGGATCCTTGCCCTATACCCCTATCTTGAAGGGTAACCCGCATGCTTAAAGGGGAACCCTCATCGTTTCGCCGCTGCTGTCCGGCATACCGATCATTTCGTCGGTACCGGTAGGCGGAATTACTTCGGTGCTGGCCACCTGATAATCGTGAAAGTATTCCCGTACTGCGCAGGCACCTGAAAACAGAACCGGCTTGTCGTGGGGATCGGTCAGAACATAGCCCTGGCCGTCCAGATAGAACCGCGCCATGTAATAGCGCCCCTCCATGGAGACGATCTCCAGCAAGGAAATGGTGTCGTGTTTGTGGCTTTTCAGTTCGCCAGTGTCCATGTGCATCGGAAGTCTCCCGCGGGTTTGTTGTCGTAATGAAGGTTACGGAACACACAGCCAAACAGGTCAATAAACGAGCAATCATGAGCAGGATTGATTTGGTCAAAGCCGCCGTGGACCAGCAGTTGGATGACAGCTACGACCTTCTGGCCATGAGAATACTTTTCCCCCCGGATCACACGGAGGTAGAAATCAATCAGGAAATCAGAGACCTGTATGTATATCCGGAACGGCTGGAGACGGGGTATCGGGATGAATGGCGTGCCATTGCCACCCGTGCGTTGTTCCGGAATGCCTTTGGCGATCACTGGCGGCCGGATGAAGACAATCTGGATCGGTATCTGAGTTTTCTTCGGGAGCAGGCCATTCCCCGCTGTGTTCACGAGAACATTGACCTGTTCCGCATGCTCGGAGAAGTCCTTGCCATCGCCAGGTCTGACAACGCCATTGCGTTTCCCGATCCGAAGCGACAGGCACTGATGAAGATCATCTGGCCGGAGAAGGACAGCCGGTAAGATCAATCCCCCGAGCGGAATGCGAATCCGGAGCCCTGCTCTGGCCGTATTGTTTAAAAGATGAACAATAGAGAGGTGCCATCATGGGTCACCAAAACATCATTCTCGGAAAGTGGCTGATTCCCGTTCTTCTGGCTGTTATGGGGCTGGCTATCCTCGGGTCCTCACAGTCTTTAGCCAGCGACAAAGACGCAGACATACGCGACACCATCCTGCGCCAGATCGAAGCTTTTGCGAACAACGACGAGGAGCAGGCCTGGGCCCACGCGTCTGAGGGCATCAAGCGTCGATTCGGCTCGTCCCAGGTGTTTGTTGATATGGTTCGCGAAGCCTACCCGGCTGTGCACAACGCCACGGCCATCGAATTTACCCAGCGCGTGCCCCATGGCGCCTTCGAAATCCAGGTTGTGCGGTTGCAGGGACCGGAAGGCAAGCGGTGGGACGCCTATTACCGGATGGTGCTCACTGAAGGTACCTGGAAGGTGGCCGGCGTGAGACTCCAGCCGGCCGAGCTGGGCATATAACGGGGTCAGGCCAGGTGCCGCCCGCCGTCCAGGGGAAGGGTCCTGCCCGTGATGTAGGGGTTGTCCAGCAGAAACTGCAAAGTGGCGACGGCGACACCAGCTCCCGGTTCGATGCCCATCAATGATTTTTTGAGGGTTTTTTCCCGGTAGGCCTCGCTGTCGCCCGGGTTGAACATAATCAGGGAAGGCGCAACCGCGTTCACCTTCACTTTGGGCGCCAGTAACCTTGAGAACGACAGGGTCAGATTGGCCAGAGCCGCTTTGCTGGCGGCATAGGCGATATGCTTTGCGCTGCCCTTTTCCACCACATAGTCCGTCATGTGGATGATATCGGTTGTTGAATCACCCTGCTCCAGCATTGACCGGCACGCGAGGTTGATCCGGTACGGCGTCATCACGTGGATCTGCATCATCGCGTTCATCACGTCTGCCGGCTCCGAGTCCTCGCTCTCCGGTAACCAGTCCGAGGCATTGTGGATAATCGCGCGCAGCGTGTCCGTGCGGGCTTTCAGGGCCTCGATGAAGCCATCAATGCCTTCGTCGGTCGCAAAATCCGCGTGGAGACATTCGGCACCCGCTTTCTGCAATGCATCTATGGCCGGGCGATAGGTGCGGTAGGTAACGATGATCGGCTGGCCACGATCAAGGCAGGCTTGGGCGAAGGCCAGGCCAATTCTCTGGCCGGCGCCGGTTATCAGAATAGGTGCGGTCATGACATCTCCAATCAGGGTTCAATCTGCTTAATCTCCGAATTGAATACGTCAATAATCGTCTCGCAGAGCCATTTATGGCCGGATTCTTTCTCCGAGTTCTGGTCCCAGCAGAGGTCAAATGAGAAAACGACCTCTTCCAGTGGCAGCGGGGCGGCCTTGAGATGTTTGAGGCGCGGATCGAGGGCCAGCAGGCGCTGTGGCGCTATGGCAATCAGATCTGTTTTCAACAGGATATCGGGAATGGCGTCCCAGCTGGACACAATCAACGCAGAATGTCGTTCAAAACCGCGCCCGGCCAGGGCGTCATCAATCACCGTTGTACCCGTGGACGCCTGGGAGAGTTTTACATGGGGCAACCTGGCATACAGCTCCGGGGTCATCGGCTCCGACGCGCTGGGATGGTCTGGGCGCATCAGCACAACAACGTCATCAGCCATCAGGCGTTTACTTCGTACAGCCTTGGGCTTCAAACGGCCGGGAGTCAAACGGATCTGCGCGTCTACCCGGTCCCATTCGGAGCTCTCGGTGGAAATGGAGAATGGCAGGATATCGATGGTGATATTCGGCGCTTCTTCGCGAATCCGCCGGGAAAAACTTGGCAGGAAAAAGCCGGAGATATAGTTGGCGACCTGCATACTGAACACACGCTTTGATTCGGCCGGCACGAATTGCTGCTGGGCACTGATCGCGCTCGACAGGTAGGACAGGCCGTCTTCCACCTGAACAATGAGTTCTCTGGCTCTGTCGGTGGGTTCCAGCCCCTTGGCGGTGCGGTAGAACAGCTGATCATTGAGCATCAGGCGCAGTCGTCCGAGCGCGTGGCTGACCGCCGAGGGCGACAGCCCAAGCTCACTGGCCACTTTTGAAATCGAGCGTTGTTCCATGATGTTGGCGAAAATTACCAGCAAATTCAGATCAAAGTCGCGCAAATTCACCATAGTTTTCAACTCTCGCAGCTATTCATCATTATTGTTATTGCAACGTTCCCGTGGCCTTGCTGTTGTGTCTCAGGCACGCCCGGGATTGCCAAACATACCTGACAAGTCTCGCAGACCGCTGATATTTGCGCCAGATTCCGGGGGCACCACCAGCCAGGCAGAAGCCGGCGCTCCGTGAGTGAGCACCGGCCTGAGAGAAGCGGTTACGGGAAGAGGACCGTAAAGGCCCCGGGTTCAGCCGAAGGTAGCGGGCAGCCAGAGGGTGATGGCCGGAACATAGGCCACCAGTGCCACCACGCCAAGCAGAACCAGCATGAAGGGCCAGATATGGCGCGCGACAGTCTCCACGCGCAAGCCGCTGATGCTTGAGGCAACAAAAATGGAATAGCCCACCGGTGGCGTCACCATGCCGACGGCAAAGTTGATCACCACCATGGCGCCCAACTGGATCGGATCCAGACCAATCTGTTGGCCCAGGCCTATGAGTACGCCACTGAGGATGACCATGGCCGAGATGTTATCCATGACGGCCCCGAGCAGGAGCAACATGATGTTAACGATCAGTAGCAGGATGATCGGGTTGTCCGTGAGCGCAAGCAGCGCCTGGGTGAGCTGGGCCGGAATCTGTTCACTGGCCATGACCCAGGCGAACCCGTACGCCACCGCGACAATGAACATGATAACCGCGGTTGTTCTCATGGAGCTCATCAGGATGGAGGGCACTTTTTTCCAGTCCAGATCGCGATAGAGAAACAGGCCAACAATGGCGCTATACAGGACACCGACCATAGCCGCTTCCGTGGGCGTGAACATGCCGCTGTAGATGCCACCGAGGATGACAACAGGAGCGAGCAGCGCCCAGATGCCATCTTTCAGAGCGAACAGAAACTCTTTGCCGGTGGCGCGCTTCTGCCTGGCGACACCGTGATAACGGGCATAAAGCACACTCACAACGCAGAACCCGGTGGCGGCAATGAGACCGGGAATGATGCCAGCCAGGAACAGCTTGGCGATGGATTCCTCCGCGAGGACCCCCCAGATGACCATGGGGATGGAAGGGGGAATCATCTGTCCCAGCGGCCCCACCGCGGTCGCCAGTGCCGCTGCATAACCACGCTGGTAGCCCCGGGTTTCCAGCTCATCAATCATGATCGAACCGACGGCCGCTGTCGTGGCGGGTGCGGAGCCTGAGATCGCGCCGAAGAAGGTTCCGGCGGCTACCGTAGACATGGACAGGCCACCGGTCAGGTGACCAAAAAAGGTTTCGGCCACCCGCACCAGTCGCCGGGAAAGGCCCCCCGCGCTCATCACCTCACCCGCCAGAATAAAACCGGGAATCGCAAGCAGACTTGTAACGCTGCTTCCGGCAATGAATTGCTGGGGAAGAATCATCGGATTGACATCGGCCA
>CAZFQI010000058.1:0-21499 GCA_964520755.1 uncultured Marinobacter sp.
CGGCATCCGAAAGTACGTAGACGGTATCCCGCATCAGTAGCGGTGGCTCGGCCGGATTCAGAATGATGATGGCCTTACCCTTCTGCGCGCCGCCGACTACTTCGATAGCCCGGGAGGTTGTTTCGGTAAATTCGTCGATGTTGGCACGGGTGCCGGGGCCGGCCGACTTGCTGGAGATGGAGGCCACAATCTCGGCGTAGTGAGCCTTGGCTACCCGGGACACCGCCGCCACCATGGGAATGGTGGCCTGACCGCCGCAGGTGACCATGTTGACGTTGCCTTCCTGCAGCTGTTGTTCCAGATTTACCACCGGTACGCAGTAGGGGCCAATCGCCGCCGGCGTCATATCGATGATTTTGATGTTTTCCTTGTGGCCTCGCAGGAACACTTCATTGTGCATGTGAGCCTTGGCGGAGGTAGCGTCGAATACGATGTCAATGTCGGCGAATTCCGGCATTTTCACCAGTCCATCCACGCCTTCGTGGGTGGTGGCCACGCCCATCCGGGCGGCACGGGCAAGGCCGTCCGACTCCGGATCGATACCGACCATGGCTCCCATTTCAATGTTCTTGCCGTTGCGCAGGATCTTGATCATCAGGTCGGTGCCGATGTTGCCCGAGCCGATGATCGCTGCCTTGATTTTCTTGCTCATAGCCTTTTCCTCATTGTTCTTATCAATCAGGCAAAGCGCACCGAGGCGCTGCCGATGCCGCCGATATCCACCCGCATGTAGTCGCCGGCCTTGACCGGCTCCAGTGGTACCAGGGAGCCGGACAGGATCACCTCACCCGCCTTCAGGGAAATGCCGAATTCGCCCAGGGTATTGGCCAGCCAGGTCACGCAATTCACCGGCGAGCCCAGTGCTGCGGCACCAGCGCCAGCGCTAAGCACGCTGCCGTTCTTTTCAACCACCATGCCGCAGGTCACAAGATCCACCTTGCGGGGAGACACCGCCTGATCACCCAGAACAAACAGGCCGCAGGAAGCGTTGTCTGCAATGGTGTCTTGAATCGCGATCTTCCAGTCCTGGATGCGGGAATCGACAATCTCGAAGCAGGGCATGACGCATTCGGTGGCCGCCAGCACGTCCGCATTGGTGATCCCCGGTCCTGTCAGATCCCTTTTCAGGATGAAGGCGATCTCGCCTTCTGCTCTGGGTGCAATCAGCCGGTCACTGATGGGCATCACCTCGCCACTGTTGAACACCATGTCATCGGTGAGATAACCGAAGTCCGGCTGGTGCACGTTAAGCATGTTCTGCACCGACTTGCTGGTAACACCGATCTTCTTGCCAATGATGGAGGCACCGTCCGCAAGACGACGCTCCAGCATGCGCAGGGAAATGTGGTAGGCATCGTCGATGCTGATATCCTCGCCGCGGCTGATCAGCGGCGAGACCGCCTCCCGGCTCAGCATCGCCTGGTATAACTCGTCGCCAAATGCCTGAATTTTTGACTGTTCCATTAATTACCTCCGACAGCGGCCTGGTCGGCTTCGCTCAGGAAATCGTTGACCAACCGCGCGAAACGGCTGGCATGTTCAATCTGGGTCCAGTGGCCGCAACGGCCGAACACGTGAAGCTGGGCACGGTCGATCAGTTCCGCCAGCTTGAGTGACGCCTCCAGCGGAATCACTTCATCTTCCCGGCCGTGGAGTATCAGGGTCTCGTGGGGCAATGCCCGGATGTTCTCCTCCCTGCTTGCCAGGTTGTCGACCCAACGCTGGCGCGGGGCCGGGAACATCGCAGCAAACGATTCCTGGAAACCGGGGCGCACACTGGCCTGATAGCGCATTTCCGCCAGCTCTTCGGTCAGCAGGCTCTTATCATAGGCAAACACATCCATCAGCCGGCGCATGGTGTCCAGGGAGGGCTCGTAACCCCAGACCTCATCCAGCCCTTTGGTGATCGGAAAGCTCACACCCACCGATCCCATCAATACCAGCCGGCGCACCCGCTGCGGGTGCTCGATGGCCATTGCCAAAGCGAGTCCACCCCCGAAAGAATTGCCCACCAGATCGACTTGCTCCAGGCCCAGCTCATCCAGAACGCCAATCGCATGCTCAACCCAGCGTTCCCGGTTGTAGGTCTGATCCTCGGGGCGCGCGCTGTAGCCAAAACCGAGCATGTCCGGAGCAATCACACGCCGATTTCTGGCCAACTTCGGCATTACCAGTCGCCAGTTGGCCCAGGCGGTAACTCCCGGACCAGAACCGTGAATCATCATGACCGGGAACCCCTCACCCAAGTCATGCACGTTGGTTCGGTAGCCAGCGGCGTTAATCTCCCGCCCGATCTCCGGGCTATCTACAGGTGCATTCATGGCTACCTCACAGTTTCACGCAGATGTTCTTCATCTCGGTGTAGAACTCAAGCGAGTGCACACCACCTTCACGACCGACGCCGGATTGCTTGCTGCCGCCGAAGGGTGTGCGCAGATCCCGCAGGAACCAGCTGTTCACCCAGATAATGCCGGCTTCAATCTGGCCGGCGACCCGGTGGGCACGGGTGATGTTTTCGCTCCAGATGGCCGATGCCAGGCCATAGGGAAGGCTATTGGCCAGTTCGATGGCCTCCTCTTCGGTATCGAACGGGCGAATGTGACAACAGGGGCCAAAGATCTCATCGGTGACCACCTCCGAATCATCGGCAAGTCCGGTCCAGATGGTGGGCTGGACCCAGGCTCCGCCAGCCAGCTCGGAAGGCATATCCGGGACCCCTCCACCGGTGACCACGGTTGCCCCGTCGTCTTCGGCTTTCTGATAGTAGGAAAGGACTTTTTCTCGATGCTTGAGGCTCACCAGCGGCCCCATATTGGCTTCGGCATCATCCGGCGGACCGATCTTCAGTCCCTCCGCAGCGGCCTTCAGGCGACTGACAAACTCATCAAAGATCGAACGCTCCACATAAACCCGCTCGGTCCCCAGGCAGACCTGACCACAGTTGGCGAAGGCAGAACGCATGGTGCCTTCGATGGCTTTATCCATGTCGCAGTCGGCAAACACCAGGCCGGCATTCTTGCCGCCCAGCTCCAGGGAAATATCCCGGATTCCCTTGGCAGCAGCTTTCATGATGACTTCGCCGGTTCCGGTCTCCCCCGTGAAGGTGAAACCGTCGACCTCTGGATGCTCGGTCAGGTAAGCGCCAGCGGAATCACCGCCAAAGCCATGCACCACGTTGTAGACACCATCTGGCACACCGGCGTCTTTCATTACCTCGCCCAGGAGGGCTGTGGTGGTCGGTGTCTCTTCCGAGGGTTTGACCACCACCGTATTGCCGCAGGCGAGGGCTGGCCCGACCTTCCAGGTCATCAGCAGCAGAGGCAGGTTCCAAGGGCTGATCACGCCAATAACGCCCTTCGGTCGGCGAACAGCGTAGTTCAACGCGCCGGTACCATCCGGGGTGGGCATTTCAAAGGACTCAGTGGGCACGTTCTTGATCATGTCCGCGAACACCTTGAAGTTCGCGGCGCCCCGGGGAATGTCGATATGGCTTGCCAGGGATTTCGGCTTGCCGGTATCGAGACATTCCGCCTCCAGGAACTCATCAAAACGGGCGTTGATACCATCCGCCACCTTGTGCAGGATGGCAGTGCGCTGCTCCAGGGTCATCCTGCCCCAGGGGCCCCGCAGTGCGGCTCTTGCGGCCTTCACTGCGGCGTCCACCTCTTCCCGACCGGCTTCGTGCACCTTGCTGATTATTTTGCCGTTTGCGGGATTGACGTTGTCGAACAGCTTGCCACTGGCCGAACCAACATACTGCCCATTGATGTAGTGCTTGATGTCTTTCATTGCTGCTAGATCCTGTTGCGCCAGTGTCGGTTTTCAGGTCAGTACCGTCAGGAACCGTTCGTTCAGTACCCGATCGTGGTAGAAGATGGCCTTGCCAAGCTGCTCCGCCTGCCAGGTGACCGGTTTGTGATCCGGGTAGGTGTAGTCACCACCGCAGAACACCTCGTTACGGTTGCCAGATGGGTCAAAGAAATAGATGGTTTTGCCATGGGTCAGGCCGTGGCGGGTCGGGCCGATATCAATGGAGGTATCAGTCATGGTGATCAGGTCCGCCGCACGCAGAACGTCTTCCCAGGTTTCCAGGTAGAAGGAGGCGTGGTGGAATTTGCCTGGCTCCTCATGGTGGATGAAGGCGATGTCGTGCTCCTTCATGGAGACCGTCAGGAACTGTGCAATTCGGGTGCCTTCCGGGTCCAGAACCTGTTCTGCCAAGTGAAAGCCAAGCACATTGACGAAAACATCGTAGACGGCAGCGAGTTCCGGACCGTAGAACAGGCAGTGGTCAAAGCGCACGGCCTTCATTCCGGAAAGACCGCGCGGCCAGGCCTCCGGGTTAACCTCGGTTACGCCCCATTTACCGGTGTAGAGTTTGTCGGCGTACAGTTCGAACGCATGCCCCGAAGCAACAGTGAAACGAATCCGGCGTCCGCAGTCCTTCAATTCGCCCTCCGGGACCTGCTCAACAACCACGCCATGAGCCACAAGGTCTTTCTCCAGCTGGACCAGGGCTTCCTCGTTAACCACCTTGAAGCCCATAAAATCACAGCCTGGCTCATCGGCCTCACGCAGAACCACAGAGAACTTGTCTACTTCTGTCCAGGCTTTCAGGTATACCCGGCCCAGATCATCACGGTCGGTTTCGATCAGACCCATCAGGTCCGTGTAGTGTTTGACGGCTTCATCCATATCGAGAACGCGGATCTGAACGTGGCCGGGACGCATTACACCTTTTTTCATGACAGTTACCTCAACGCTTTTGTTGTTGTTTGCTCACTCGTATTGCCTGGGGCCGATGGCGGCAGGCACTCTATAATCAGATCGGTGAGGGGATAGATCCGGCACGCCAGAACCTTCCCTTGCTCAATGGCTTCCGGCGGTGCGTGAGCCTTACTCATTTTTCCGCACTCGAACTCACCCTCAACCACCCTGATTTTGCAGTAGCCGCAGCCACCGCCCCGGCAGCCAACGGGCACACATTTCATGCCCCGTTGCTCCATGGCTTTGAGAACGCTCTGGCCCTCACTGCACGTGAAGCAATCCCCGGTTGTCCGGTTAGTGACCTGGAAGCCGATCCCCATGGTTCACCTCCGGCTATATCTTCTTGAACAGGGCCGAACGCTGGGTGTCTTCAGCACCGTCTGCCGCTGTCAGGAATTTCTCCATAAAGATGTCACGCTCGAACAATCGCCCCTGCATAAGCGCCGTAATGGCAGCATCAATCATCGGAGGGGGGCCGCACAGGTAGGCCTTGTTGCCCGCGAACCGGCCATCGAAATGGGCTTTGGCTGCGTCATGGACATAGCCACGAAAGCCCTGCCATTCAGAGTCCTCGTCGGCCTGGCTAAGCGCCGGTACATAGGTGAAATTGTCGTGATCGCGATCCAAAGCCTCGAACAACTCCCGGTTATAGAGTTCCGCAAGGTTGCGAGCGCCCTGGAACAGAACGATCTTGCGCTCATCGCTCTGCTCAAGAAGATCCAGAATCATCGATTGGGGGCTGGACAGCCCTGAACCGCCAGCGATGAAGATCAGGTCGCCCGGCTGGGAGCTGCGCACAAAGAACTGGCCATAGGGACCTGAAAGATTCAGCGCTTCACTGGTTTTCAGTTGTTCGTGGATGTAAGTAGTGGCAGCACCGCCCTCAACGAGACGAACATGCAGTTCCACTTCGTCCGCTTTGCCGGGCGGGTTAGCCATAGAGAATGCCCGCGCGCCATCGACACCGGGCAACTCAATGTTGATGTATTGGCCCGCCTGGAAGGTCATGGGACGATCCAGCTTCAGATGCACGCCTCTGATGGTTGGAGAGAGCTCCACGATGTCCGTCACAGTGGCGGTATAGTCCTCAACCGGGTAGCCCTCGAAATCAGGGTCCACATCGATATCCGCTTCGATGGTGACATCGCTCTCAACAGTGGCACAGCAGGCCAATACCTTGCCCTCGTCACGTTCGATATCCATCAGGGCGAAGGGCGAGGCGTCACCAATTTCGACATCACCTTCCAGGACCTGGACCTTGCAGGTGGCACAGGTGCCATGCCCGCACGCAAACGGCAACCAGACACCCTGGCGCAGAGCTGCCTGCAGAATGGTCTGCCCTTCCTCCACTTCAATCTGCTCGCCAATGGGCTCGATCGTTACGGTGTGACTCATGGCGCGTACCTCAGGATGCAGAGCCGGCAATGCCGTTCAGTTCTGGAGTGATCACAGTCAGCATGCTCTTGTGGTCAATGCCACTGCTCTTCAGAGTCGCCGATGGATCCGGCGTGAAAGACTCACCGTTCAATTGCCACCGGGCTTCCAGGAACCGGGCTCTGGCCGATTCCGGATGGGCCTCGACTGCCGGCTTCAGCACCTCCTCAATGAAGGCTCCGAAGGTCATGTCAGGCTGCACCAGAAAGGCAAACGGTGAGCAGAACATCAGATGGTGGGGCCAGTAGAGATACAGCAATTGCATGCCATGAAAATTCTCCACCTTGTCCCGTGGTTCAAACTTGTAATCGTATAAAGCGTTCACACTCATGATGGTCACCTTGTTGTTTTTTTTGCGTGAAACGCCCGGTGCCGATAACACCGGGCGCATCCCGGATCAGGCTGCGTCTTGCTTGGCGCTCTCGGTCTTCTCCTCGGATGACTTGCCCTTTATGGCGAGCCAGCGTTTCTGGTCCGGGGACCCCACATAGTCGAAATTGTCTTCGCCGATATTGATGTGGTAGTACTTCGAAACCACAGTCTCGACGTCGCCACCTTCACAGTTGCCCTGGTAGATCTGATGCACGGGCAGCCATGCCTGGACGTATTTCTCGGGCTCGTTCTTGAAGATGTCGCAGCATCCGTCCGAGCAGAAGTGATAGCGTTCGCCCTCATGCTCAATCTGGCGATGACTTAGCATGGTCGGATCGTCTTTCTCGGTGAAAATCGTCGGGATTTGGCACACCTGACACAGCTGGGGCAGCGTGTTGTTGTAGAAGCGGCGGCCTTCAGCGTGCTCTTTCGCCCAGTGCTCGAAGCGTGGACGATAGTACTTGTCGAAGGTGTCCGGGTACTTCTGGGACAGCCAGTCAAGCTCTTCCTTTTCAGGCATCCAGGTGTGGAAATTGGTGGCATGACCGTACTGGTAGAAGGTGGCCCAGGCCTGGTGGCTTACATGGTTCTTGGCGTCATTGGCAATGTCCTGGTACTTGGGCGGACGAATGCCATAGCGCTCCAGGTCCTTGAACAGCGCGCCCCCGTTCTGTTCGTAGTACACCTCCCAGGCTTCCGCCCAGGACATGACCTTGTTCGGCAACATGTAGTCCATCATCATTCCTACCAGGCTCAGCAGGCGGAACCCACGCCAGAACCATTTGTCGATCCACTGCTGGACGATGGGCACGTTGTCTTCGTGCTGCTCCAGAATGAACTTGATCACCTCAAGACCAAGAGTCATGTGTCGGGCTTCGTCCGACTGGGCTGAAAATCCGAAAGTGACGGTTGCCATATCACCGTTGTAGGCAGCGCCGGACATAAACGGAACGAACAACAGGTTGGTCAGCACATACTCGAACGAGAACGAGATGGCCGTCAGGAATTCGAACGGGCCGGCGGACCGGGCATCGTCGAAGAACGACTTGGGCACCGACAGAAACCACACCCGGTCGTGCATGTGCGCGGCATCATGCAGGCCATTAAAGTGCTTGTTGTAGTGGCTCATGGCGTGCTGCTGGGTCTGGGAATGACGCAGTTCATCAATCGCCTGCATCTGGCACGCCACCCGCGCTCCGGCACCGCTGAACTGACGGCCAACCTTGGCATAGCCCTGGAAGGCGGCATGCTCGAGTGGCGACACGCCGCTCAGGAACAGTTTCAGCGCATTGACATAGCGGGCGTCTGAAATGTTCTGGTGGCCGTTGTTCTGGGCGAAGGCATCGAAAATCGCGTACAGCTTTTTCTCTTTCTCGGCCTGGTACTTCCAATAGGCATCCATGGTCAGTCGGAACGGGTCTTCCCACTGGGACCAGTCAGTGATCTTGATGCCCTCGAAACGTTCGTCCGGGTAAATGTCTTCTTTCTTCTGGTAAGTCGGCTCCCAGGACATGTCCCGGGTCAGATACTGATACTTGTCTTTAAGATTCAATTTCTTGTTTTTAACAACCATGATAGGTCTCCCGATTAGTTCCACTGAAGAATGAAGTGGTCATCATCTTCATCGACGTTGCCGCCGATACTGATCACATCGATGAGCATTTCCTGAACGTCCCACTCTCGACCGAGCTTTTCTTCCATCGTTTCCCGGTTGATCACCAGGCGCTTCTCCGCCTGGATCCGGATCATGGCCGGCTGGTGCTGCAGTTCGGCTTCCGGGTTGTCCTCCATGATGGCTTCGGCCAGATAGCGGGCGTTGTCGTTGTCCTGAAAGGCAATAAATACGAGCTGGCTCATGCAGATACTCCCTGGCTTTGCAGCCCACATTTCTTGAGACGGGTGGCGAGTTCGGCGCGGGCTTCGTCCAGCGACTCAACGCCTGCGGAGGCTTGCGCCAATGGTTTCAGGGCGGCGTAGGCCTGGGGTTCCCAGCAGTCAATCCACTTCTGAAGCAGTTCACGGTTGGCATCGCTTTCGCCAGCAACAACTTTCAGCATGGCGTTGGTCCAGCGCAGCGACTCCTTGTACCAGTCGCGCATGAATTCGGTGAGCATGGAGACGTCCTCCGCGCCCTGGCTTTCGAACCACGCGTCCATCTTGTCGTAGACCAGCGGGTACATCAGGCCGTCCATAAGAACGTTCTGGGCCAGTGTCAGTTCGAACCAGTCCTCAACCACAAGGGTGTCTTCAACCAGCTTGCGCATGGGCTGCCAGAGGTCGTCATCCATCCAGTAGCCTTTGGATTCATCGAGGCCCGCGCCGGTGCTGCCATCAATCATCAGGGCAATCCGGGAGAGATACTGGCCAATCCCCAGACGATCCATACCTGTGTATATGTGCATCTGGGACACCGTCGTAGCGGTGGCATCGCCTGCAATCTTGCTGTTGTTCATGTTGGCGCCAAGCTCGACATGACGCAGGGGTACCAACAGGCGGAGCAGCTGTTTCTGGGTTTCCTCTGGAAGGCGGGTAAGCAGATTGCGCTTCTCGCAGAAACCAAAGCTGGTCTCAGCCGCCTCCTGCATCTTGGCGCGATTACCGACATAGGCGCCGTAATAGAACTGACGGGGATCGGTTACCGCATACCAGTCTTCCATGCGGATCGCGGTGCGCATCGGATCGTTCAGGGTATGCTCGGAATCCCACTGCGGCCGATAATGAAAATTGGTCTTGGCCTCAATGTCGTAACTGGCTTCCTGATACCGGGTTGCCGGTTTGTCGCCAAAGCGACGGGCGATGTGGCCATAGGTATGGCGGATGGGTTCCACCGAGTTGGTCTTGATTTCGATACTCATATCAACCTTACCGTTTTGTTGTTGTGAAACTGGATGTTGATGCACTTCGCTCAGTAACGTTGCCCACGCTCTCCAAAGCGCCACTTAACCATGTCTTCATCGATCTCGCGGATCATCTCGGAGTCCATGTGGACCACCTTGTTGTGCCTGCAGAAGATTTCGAAGGCCTCGCGGGGAAGAACGAGTTCAACGAACAGCTCCGGGTAACCAATGGCGAAGTCGAATTCCACGAATTTGTCGCCCGGCTCACTCCTCACCCGGATGTATCGCGTCAGCTCGTCGAAAGATTTGATGTCGTTCTGGGTCGTCATTGTTTGCCCCATTGTCTTTGTTGTTGGCTGAAGAGATGGGAGCAACGGGTGTGCCAAACCATGAACAGGCGACAATTAAAGATTTCAGGCCGTTGTTTCATAAACAGTTATTTTCTAATCCAGAAGCACAAATGGTGAGGATGCGGAGAATAAGGCAAGGTTCGAAACAGGCGGTTTTTTACTATTTGATCAACTTCGTAAAGCCATCTCAGCAAATGCTCAGATGCAGAAAAATCATCAGACCAATGGCCATATTTTTATCATTTGATTGATTTTTGACTTTCATCAGGTGTTAGATAGAGCAGCAATTTCGTGCCCGCACTCTGACTCTCATTTCGGGCGCACCCCAACCCCACACAACAACAAACGGGGCTCCTGACATGGCAATCAGCTATAAGCCACAGCTGCAATACGTGGACTTTCAGGATCTTACGGAACAGATCCGGTTTCAAAGCACGGAAGGCAAAATCTGGTTCGGCGAACAGCGGATGCTACTGATGCAGGTCTCCGCCATGGCCGCATTCCGCCGGGAAATGGTCAATACCATTGGCATTGAAAGAGCCAAAGGGTTTTTCCTGCGTCTTGGCTATCAGTCCGGGCTCCGGGACGCAGAGCTTGCCCGCAAGCTTCGCCCACACTGTGACGAACTGGACATCTTCCTGGCCGGGCCCCAGCTTCATTCTCTGAAGGGCATGGTAAAAGTCATCCCGATTGAAATTGATATTGATCAGGAGACGGGGGGGTTTTACGGCGAACTTGACTGGATTGACTCTTTCGAAGTGGAGATCTGCCAGACCGAACTTGGCCAGATGGACGAGCCTGCCTGCTGGTCGCTGCTCGGCTATGCCTGCGCATATACCTCCTCGTTTATGGGACGCCAGATCATTTTCAGGGAAGTTTCTTGCCGGGGCTGCGGTGACGAGAAATGCCACATCGTCGGGAAACCGGCCGAAGAGTGGGAGGACTCAGAGGAGTTCATCAAATACTTCAAAGCAGACCCCATGATCGAAGAGCTCTACGACTTGCAGTCTCAGGTGAGCTCACTTCGCAGTAGCCTTGAGAATCAACAGGGGCAGTACTATGGCATTGGCCAGTCCGCTTCTTACAACAAGGTCTGCAAGATGATCGACAAGGCCGCCATGGGCAAGGTCTCCGTCCTCCTTCTGGGCGAAACCGGTGTCGGCAAGGAGGTCATCGCCAGAAGCGTCCACCTTCGCAGCGAGCGGGCCGAGCAGCCATTTGTCGCCGTGAACTGTGCAGCTATACCTCCCGACCTGATTGAAGCCGAGCTCTTCGGTGTCGAAAAGGGCGCCTATACAGGGGCAAACCAGTCCCGGCCTGGGCGCTTTGAACGCGCCAATGGCGGCACTATTTTTTTGGATGAAGTGGTGGAACTCACGTCGCGGGCACAAGCTACGTTGCTGAGGGTGCTTCAGGAAGGCGAGCTGGAACGGGTCGGCGACAATCGTACCCGCTCGGTCAACGTTCGAGTGATTGCGGCTACCAATGAGAGCTTGGCAGAGGCCGTTGAAGCCGGAAAATTCCGCGCGGACCTTTACTACCGGCTGAATGTGTTCCCTGTAAAAATCCCGCCCCTGCGGGAACGGCTGGAGGATCTGCCCCTGCTTGTGGAACACTTTCTCAAAAAATTCCACTCAGAATACAACAAAAGAACCCTGGGTCTTTCTGACAAGGCTCTCGCTCTGTGCATGAATTACCAATGGCCTGGCAACATTCGAGAGCTCGAAAACGTCATTGAACGAGGCGTGATACTCACGGAGAACAACGAATCCATCAGTCAGGACTCGTTATTCGCAGTTTTCCCCGACAACCATTCGGAAAAGCCCCATGAATTCGTTGATGGCGAAGGCCATGTGGTGCATGGGGGCATGTCGAACGCGGCGGGAGGCTGGGCAGACCAGATCCTCGGGAACTCGATCAGTCTCGACGAAGTGGAAGAGACTCTGATGCGCAGAGCCATGGACCAGGCCAAGCAGAATGTATCCGGCGCGGCCCGGATTCTCGGCCTTACCCGACCGGCCCTGGCCTACCGGCTGAAAAAGTCAGGCATTCTTGCCGAGGGCTGAATACCAAGACCACGACGCGACATGGATGTTGCCTTCTCCTCCTCACCTCACGAAATAAGCAACCTGCTTGCAGGTTTGATCATTTGATAAAAATCAACCAACACGATAACGCCTCTAAAACCATCTCCCAACCAGAAAATCTTCAGATAAAACCCTATTTTTCAATTGCTTGAGAATGACCAGCCGGACATGGCATACCGGTTGCTGTCTTACCGTCAGTCGCTTTTTCACAAAAACAAAGACGGTGACAGAAAATGCAAAACCCCCCTCTGCGCTCACGGCGCACTACCGGTACAGCGATCGCCATAGCAGCCGGAACATCGCTGCTGCTGACCGGCTGCGAAGCGCCCCTCAACCTCGAGGCGGTACGCCAGGTTTCAGAGCAATCATCCAAGCGCACAGACTTTTACCAGGCCATGGCCCGGAACGACCAGGTGATTGTGGTAACTGGCAACGACGGTGTACTTCTTACCAGCCGGGATAACGGCGAAACCTGGAAACGACAGGCACTGAATTCTACCGCAAGCTTTTTGGCCCTGGATGTCTGCCCAGACAACTCCTTTATTGCGCTGACGTTCGACAACCAGATATGGCAGGGCGATGACCAGGGAAGCGTTTGGACCAGGCACCCGTTACCAAGCCAGGAACAAATGATGACCGTGGCCTGTGCCCCTGACGGCAGTTGGTGGACAGCGGGCAGCTTTACCACCATCCAGTACAGCTCTGATCTGGGCGAGAAATGGGATGAGACCTCCCTCTACGAAGACGCCATCATCAACAACCTGCAGTTCATCAACGCCGATCAGGCTATCGCCACCGGGGAATACGGCATGGTGCTGCGCACCGACGATGGCGGTCTCAACTGGGATTACGCCGGTTACCTGCCGGACGAGTTCTACGCCCACACAAGCTATTTCCGTTCAATGGATGAAGGCTGGGTGGGCGGTCTGAACGGATTCGTCTACCAGACCATCGATGGCGGTCAAACCTGGAAACAAATGCCGACCGAAACCAATGCACCGGTATTCGGCTTCATCCCCGGTGAATCAAACCTCTACGCGGTAGCCGACAACGCCACCGTTCTCCAGCTGCAGGGCTCCGCCTGGAAAAAGATCTCGGAATCCGACCAGCCCCTGTATCTGCGAACCGGCCTACTCATGCCAGAGCATAGGCTGCTTGTCGCCGGTGGTCGTGGCCTGCTTTTCGACCTTGAACTTCCTGCGGCTATCGCCGCCAGCAAAGACTGAGGATATCAACCATGCCCGGATTGCATCGTTTCACACATCTGCTGCATCTGCTGGAAGTGTGGATATTCGACAACCCCCGCAAAGTGCTTTCAGTGATCGCGATACTGACATTGATCTTCGCCCTGCGTATCCCAGGCCTGAAAATCTACACGGATTTCGCGGATCTTTTGCCACAGCAACACCCTTACATCCAGCTGCACAACAGCATTAAAGACAGTTTCGGTGGTGCCAATGTTCTTGTCGTTGGGGTCGAGTTTTCCGACGGTGACATCTTCACCAATGACAACCTGGCCAGAATCGATCGAATCACCCAGGCGGTAGACAGCCTGCCGGGAGTCAACCACAACCTTGTTTCCAGCGTCACCCATCGCAACTCCCGGAAAATCTGGCTCACGGAAGTCGGTAGCATCAACTCCGAACCCTATTACGACTCCACAAGCGGGGATTACTCACAGCAGGCGCTGGGCGCCATGCGCGCAGACGTAGCCGCGAATCCGCGGGTCTACGGCCCGCTGGTTTCCCCCGATCTCAAGATGGCGCTGGTCAAGGCGCAGCTCATTGAAGGCAAGCTGGATTATGAAGCGACCTTTGCCCAGCTTCAGGAGCTCCGGGCCAATGAAGCTGCCGAAGGAGTAACCATCTACGCCACGGGGCAGCCCGTGCTTGTTGGCTGGGCCTACACTTACATGGACCAGATCCTGCAAATTTTTATCTTCACAGTGCTCACCATGCTGGCACTGCTCATCTTCCACTTCCGCAAAGCATACGGTGTGCTCATCCCCCTTGGAGGCGTTCTCATCTCCACTGTGTGGGGCCTTGGGATTATCAGTGTACTTGGCTACAACCTGGACCCCTTAGGTCTGGTAATCCCCTTTTTGATTGCGGCGCGCGCCATGAGTCATGGCGTCCAACTGGTCGAGCGCTATTACGCAGAAACCCTGGTACTGGGGAGCGGCCCAAAGGCTGCGAAGGCAACCTTCGACAGCCTGTTTCGGCCGGGCTCTCTGGGAGTGGTCTCCGACGCTATTGGCCTGTCGCTGATCGCCATCGGCTCCATCCCCTTGAACACCCATCTGGGTATCTACGCCTCACTCTGGGCAATCACGGTTGTCTTTACCGTCCTGATCGGCGTCCCACTATTACTCTCCATACTGCCCACGCCGAAGAACCCGGAAATTCGCGAAACAGCCTTGCGCCACATCGGTGCCAGTTGTTCTCGAACCGTCACACGGCCCGGCGCCGCCCGCATCATTCTCGCCGTAGCAGCCATCTCCATGCTGGGTGGTTTGCTGGCCGCATCCAATGTGCAAATCGGGGACTCTGAACCCGGCTCGCCGATCCTGTACCCCGACCACGACTACAACATCTCCTCGCGGGTAGTGAATGACCGGTTCCCGGGTTCGGAGGAGCTCTACATTGTCGCGGAAACCAGTGAGAAAGGCGGGCTCAAGCGCCCCGAGGTGCTGGAAGCCCTGTCGAATCTGCAGGCCCACATGCTGCTGGACCCGGAAGTGGGTGGTAGCAAAGGTTTACCCGACCTGGTCAAGCAGGTGAATCGGCTGATGCACAACGATGACCCCCGCTGGTACCAGATCCCCCACGATGCCGGCTACGTGGGCGGACTGATGTTTACTTACATGGCATCCAGCCCGGTCCCCGGGGCTCTGGATGAATTCAATGACACGGACGATCGCGTCGCCAACCTGGTGTTCTATTACAAAGACCGCCAGGGAGAAACCATCCGTCGAGCGATTCACATGGCCAAGGAATGGATCGCTGAAAACGGAGACAGCGTTGAAGGCCTGACTATACGTCTGGCGGGCGGCACGCTTGGTGTGGCAGCTGCCATGAACGAATCGGCATTTGAAACCAACGTGATCGTTCTACCGCTGGTCTTCCTGCTCATCTTCGCCTTCGTGATGCTGTTCTACACCTCCTGGCACGCCGGGCTGATGATGCTCCTGGCCATGCTGTTCGCCACCACCCTGACCTACGCCTACATGGGCCTGAACGGCCTGAGCATTGATATCAATACCGTTCCGGTCATCGCCGTGGGGATCGGGGTAGGCATCGATTACTCCATCTACATGATGGACCGTATCCGGGAAGAAATGGCCAAGTGCGGGGACCTGCGGGAATCCGTAAGGCGCGCCATTTCCACCACTGGTATGGCCATCAGCTTCACCGCCCTGACCCTGATGGCCGGGATCATCATGTGGGTCATCTTCTCGAACCTGAGATTCCAGTCAGATGCTGCCCTGCTGCTGTGCGTGATGATCGTCATCAACGGCATGGCCGCCATGCTGCTGGTCCCTTCCTGGGTACTGGCCTTTAAACCCCGATTCATCACCGACGTTTACGCGGATGAAGACGGAATCCTGCATTCAGATCACAAGGAAACGAAATCAGCTCCATCCCCTGTGTTGGATTCAAGACAGGACGATGGGTTTGTGACGGGAGCGCCGTATCGGGCCTGAACCCGGTACCAAGCCCCACTAAAACCTGTAACGAGGACATGCCATGCAAACAACAATAAAAGGCCTGAGGTTCTGGTGCTGCACCCTTGCGGGTAGTGCCACCCTGGCGCTGGTTCCAATGACTGCAACAGTTGCTGCGGAAGATGCCCGCGTCAACGGTTTCTACGAAAACGCAACCTACGGGCGAGAAGGCGTCGGTCTATCCAAGTTCCGCAATACGCTGCAACTGGAAGGTGAAAAACGAATTGGAGACGTGGGTATTTTCAGCAATGTTTCCGTCAACGGCACGTTGCGAGGCACTTATGACGGCGTCTACGACCTGAACAAGGATGAATACGGACGCACCGCTGGTGGCTCCATTCTGCTTGAAGACACCGCACCAGTTCCGAATCCGGCCGAATTTGTACCACACGGCGGCGGTATAGCTCCCACCCCCAACTTCGGTTTTGATATCAATCAGAACCCCAACGACGGCATGATCGTTCTGGGTGAAAACCTGCATCCCCAGGATGGTGGTGTCGGGTTTGGTGTTCCCGTGCGCCCCTGCGATGTCGATAGCCGGGGCTGTATTGATGATTACCTGGACAAGGACCTGAATGAGCTTCGCTTCCAGGAGTTCAACGACCGGGCAGATTTCATCCGCGAGCTTTATGTCGATTTTGACCTGAACTTCGACAGCGGCAACGTGCTGAGCACCCGCCTGGGCAAACAGCAGGTTATCTGGGGCCGGACGGATCTGTTCCGGGTTCTGGATGTTATCAACCCCGTGGATTTCTCACGCAATAATATCTACGACGAGCTTGAAGACATCCGGATACCCATGTGGATCCTGAAGTCAGACTATCGCATGGGACCAACCGAGGTATTCGATGGCCTGGCCTTCGACGATCTGAACTTCCAGGTGGTCTGGAACTTCGATCAGTTCCGGCCCCATGACATTGGCCAGTGCGGCCAGCCGAACGTCATCCTGGATGCAGGCTGTTTCTTTCGCGGCATGAATAATCTGTGGGAAAACGGGGGCACCGTTGCCAACTTTGCCAACGGCAGCATCGCAACAGACTTTGGCCCCGGACAGATCGGTATCCGCGAGGCGCATCTGCCAAGCTGGAGCCTTTCCAACACCCAGTTGGGTCTGAAACTGGAGGGCGTGTACGGCGATCTCGGCTTCTCGCTGAATGCACTGACATACCGCTCCCAACTGCCGTCACTGCGAGGTGGCATTCCGGCTGAAAACGCGTTCACGGGTGACACCGCGGTATGGCCGAGCCTGATCGCGTTCGATATCCACTTCCCAAGGGTCAATCTGGTGGGTGGCTCTCTGGACTACTACTCGCAGGGTATCGATACCGTGTTCCGGGTTGAGACTGCATATACCTCCGGTGAAGAGTTTGCCAACACCCTGCGCGAGAAGCTGTATTCCGAGTCTGATGTCGTCCGCTACGTGGTGGGTGCCGACAAGAACATCTTCATACCGGCCCTGAACGAATCCCAGGCGTTCCTGTTCTCCGGTCAGATCTTTGGCCAACACATTCTTGACCACGAGCGCGAACAGCGTCTGCTGGGCGAAGCCGGCATTCCAGACTGGGAACAGAACTGGATTGCGACCCTCCTGATCAAGGGGTTCTACATGAATGGCCGCCTGAGCCCACAAATCATTACCGCCCACGACGTCCGCGCCCAGGCAACTGCAGTTGCACCGTCAGTGGAATGGCTGGTCAACGACAACTTCAAGCTCACAGCCGGCGCCAACTTCAAGGTCGGCGATGGTGCCCGGAAGTTTGACGACTGCCGCACCTGTAACCCCTGGGACCCGTTCACCGCCGCCTATCCTGGCCAGCCCGCGGGTGAATCTGCCGGCCTCTCCGGATACGAACCCCTTGGCCGTTTCCAGTCAGGACCGATCGGTATGGCCCAGAAAGAAGACGAAATCCAGCTGACCGCACGTTACAGCTTCTGATAACGAGGAACCAAAATGACTACGACAAAGAACAAATCCGTTTTTAGATGGCTGATGGCTGGCTGCACAGCAGGCCTGATGTCGACAGCGCTAATGGCCGATGAAGCAGTTATTACCAACTCCTTCTATCCCTACAACACAGAGACACCGAGCTTTGATGGGCTGAACGCCGGAATGGTCATTGACCAGAGCAACGTTGCCCAGTTCAAGGACGCCATTGATCCCGCATTCTACGGTTTTATCGAGCAGGGCATGACCACCATCACCGTAGGCGAGACCACCTCCTTTGATCTGCATCCGAACTATGTTGAAGCCACAAGGGCTTCACTTGGTCAGGTTGCGCTCGGTGACAACGTGGGTGAAATCAGCGGCTGGAACGCTGGCCGCCCCTTCCCCGAAGAACCTGACGTCAACGACCCCAGAGCGGGCGAGAAACTGGCCTGGAACTACAAGTATGGCTACAACTGGGGCGATAGCGCGGCCATCTACCCGTTCTATTGGAAGTATCGCGACATGGACTCGGGCAAAGTGGAGCGAACCATCAAATTCAACTTCCACTTCCTGAACTACAAGGGCCGGGTGATCCAGGAACCGACGCCGGAAATCACGCCGAACCCGTCTGATCTTTTCAGGGCGATCTATGTGCAGGTGCTCGACCCTGCAGACGTTCGCAACACCCAGTTGCTGATCCACCGAGCTGCCGACGACCTCAAGCGGGATAACTCCTGGCTGTACCTGGGCTTTCAACGCCGGGTCCGTCGTTTGGCAACTGGCCAGGTCACCGACGCGTTTCTCGGCTCTGACCTGATGATCGAAGACTTTGAAGGCTATAACGGCCGAATTTCAGACATGAACTGGACCTACAAAGGCACCCGTAACATGCTGATGCCCTTCTACAACCACAACGACCTGACGCTCGATTCCGAAACCCACAGCGACAGTGATGGGTACCAGGTTGTGTCCTTCAGTGGCCAGGGCGGTTGCTTCCCCGACATCACCTGGCAGCTGCGCAAGGTTCACGAAGTTGAATCGGTTCCAGTGGATGAAAGCCACCCGCTGTCGAAGCGTGTTCACTACATGGATGCTCAGACCTTCACCATTCCGAGAACCGTGTCTTATGACCGCAAGGGCAGTCTGTGGAAGACCTTCACCATTGGCCAGGCGCATCCGGACCACCACCTACCGAAGAACAAGGGCAGCGGTGTCTCCATCGATGACAGCTTCAGCATGATCGACGTTCAGGCCAGTCATTGCACCACCGGTCAGTTCAAGGGACAGGTGGATCCCGAACTGTCACCGCCACAGATGTTCAACGTTCAGCATCTTCGCGCAACTGGCAGCTGATCCACGACCCATTGTTGCTTCTCCATTGGGCCCGCTTCTGCGGGCCCCTTTTTTGGACCATTGAGGACAATGAACATGACCGACAACCAGTCTGGCGTTGGCCAACAGGGCTCAACATCACCCCTCACAGTGGTTGTCTCGCGGCGGGTCAGGAAGGGCCAGCAAGACGCATTTGAAGCATTAAGCAGCCAGATGACCGAGCGGGCCTCGCGCTTTCCCGGTTACCTGGGCACCGCCATGTTCCGGCCGGCGTCACCCGACGATCCCGAATACCGCATCGTGTTCAAGTTCCGAGACCGGGAATCCCTGGAGCAATGGGAGAGCTCTGAAGAGAGAGCGGAACTACTTGGGCAGATTGAGAGCCTCCTGGTTCAGCCCAGTGAACGGGAAGTGACTTCGGGAATCGTTACCTGGTTCACTTTGCCGGGTCAGAATCCAGTTGCGCCACCACCCAAATGGAAGATGACCATTGTCAGCTGGTTGGCGCTGTATCCTGCGGTAACCCTGGTGTTCATGCTTTTCGGGGATGTGCTGGCACAGGTGCCACTGCTTTTACGTACATTGCTGGTCACGGTTGTCGTGATGCTATTGATGAGCTACGTATTGATGCCCCGAATGACTCGTTGGTTTGCGTTCTGGCTGTTTCCGAAAACAGCCAGAATTTCTCGATGATCGGATGCATCGAACATGATTGACGCCCATTTTCAAATCACATCGGAGACGGGAATTTCTCTAAATGCCCCTGGATCAGATTCCATGCAGGTTTGCCTTTTTCCAGCAGGTCAGCCTTGACGTCCGCTGAAAAGTCAGCTGCCACCGCTTGTTCATACGACGCTCTCTTGCGGCAGCGCTCGAACCAATCTGTCACACGCGGGCAATCCTCATAGATATCTGTCCAGCCGAATTGCATGATCGTTTGGAAGTATGGTGCCAGGCAGATATCAGCCAGACTGAAGTTATCGGCGACTACCCAATGATGCTCCTTGAGCGCATTTTCCATTGCCAGAATCGTCTTACGGTATACGTGAACGGCATCGACCACATCTGGCGCTTCAAGGCCGAATTCAGTCAGCCGTTTTTGGCGCTCACGCCGAGGTTTCTCCGGAATTTGATCAAGCAACGCCTGACGTTCCGTTTGCGATTTTTTCATCAACTCCGGTCTCATTACTAACGGCCACTGAAGTGCACCGCAGGACGGATGAAGTTTGTTATCAACCTGTTTCATCCAGAAACGCATCTGGGCTATTGCGTAGGGGTTCTCAGGCCGCAAGCTTGCCCCTGGCCAGCGATCTTCCAGATATTCACAAATGATACTGGACTCGATAACGGCCTTACTTTCATGGACCAGAGTTGGCACGACGCCCAACGGATTAAGCTTTAAATAGTCGGGGTGAAGATTCTCTTTCTGAGCGAGATCAACATGACGTTTCGTCCATTGCAGGCCTTTTTCGGCGAGCACAATGCGGACTTTCTGCGCACAGGGCGACATAGGATGGGTATAAAGTTCCAACATATTAACGCTCCATTTCGGTGACCGGGTTTAACGACTTTAGGCTTGCGTTGTCGCGGGAAAAAGACGAGTGTTGTCCAAGCATTTGTGAATCGAATTCAAGGATAATCATCACGAATGGACAAACTGACGGAAATGGAAGTCTATGCAGCGGTGATACAACGCGGGGGGTTGTCTGCTGCGGCGCGCGAACTTGAACTTACGCCCTCCGCTGTAAGCAAACTCATCAAGAGACTGGAAAACCGCTTAGGTGTGCGGCTACTGAATCGAACCACAAGGAGGCTGAGCACGACTGAAGCCGGCCAGCAGTTCTATCAAAGGTGCCTGGACATACTGTCTGCGGTCGAGGACGCCGAAAACACATTAAGCAATTACGGTCAGATCGCCAAAGGCAAACTTCGGATTAATAGCACCGCTGGTTTTGCACGCCACCAGCTACTTCCCATTCTGATGGAATTCCAGGAAGAATACCCACAGCTGGAGCTGGAACTTCAGCTCTCCGGCATTCCCGTCGATCTGGTTGCAGAGCAGGTTGATGTGGCTATCAGATTGGGCGTTTTGGAAGATACCAGTCTGGTAGCGAGGCACCTTGGCGAAAGCCGGCGGATCGTCTGCGCCAGCCCGGAATATCTGAAGCTCCACGGAAAGCCCCGCGTTCCCTCTGATCTGAAAAGCCACAGCTGCCTGCGCCTTTCAACCAGCCGATCATTCAACCTATGGCGATTCCAGACCCCCGATGGGGAACAGCTTATCGAAGCCAGGGGCGGCTTCCTTACCAACGATGTAAATGCACTGTGCGACTACGCCATGCAGGGAGGGGGCATTGCCCGATTGTCGTCTTTCATGGTGGGTAGATTGCTCGAAGACGGAAAACTCATCGCGCTACTGGAAAATTACGAAAAAGATCAACAGCAAATCCATGCCCTTTATCCCAACAGGAAACAGTTGCCGGGGAAGGTGAAAGCCTTTATCTCGTTCCTTCAGAATAAGCTGTCTGATCGACCACTCTGGGATTAGCTTCCGTCAGCGCTTGAACTCAGTTGCTCCCCGATCACTTGGGCGTGACCGGGAAGCCCCTTAGAATCAGAAATGAATAACCGTCCGAATACTCTTACCCTCATGCATCAAATCAAACGCC
>CAZFQI010000059.1:0-21219 GCA_964520755.1 uncultured Marinobacter sp.
GCGAGGTAAATACCTTGTTGGTCTCGTTCACTTCCACCAGGTGTCCCAGGTGGAAATAGGCCGTGCGGTTCGATACCCGTGCCGCCTGCTGCATCGAGTGGGTCACGATAACGATGGTGTAGCTCTTGGACATTTCCGCAATCAGTTCCTCCACCTTTGCGGTGGCGATCGGATCCAGTGCCGAGCAGGGCTCGTCCATCAGGATCACTTCCGGGCTGACGGCGATCGCACGGGCGATACACAGACGCTGTTGCTGACCACCGGACATGCCCGTGGCAATGGCGTCAAGACGATCTTTCACTTCGTCCCAGAGACCGGCCTTACGCAGACTGTTTTCGACAATCTCATCCAGATCGGACTTCCGATTGGCCAACCCATGAATACGGGGGCCGTAAGCCACGTTGTCATAGATGGACTTGGGGAAGGGGTTCGGCTTCTGGAACACCATTCCAACCCTGGCCCGCAGTTCTACAACATCGCGTTTTGAGTCATAGATATCGTAGTCATCGATGGTTAGCTGACCCTTGACCCGACAGATATCGATGCTGTCGTTCATCCGGTTCAGGCACCGAAGAAACGTAGACTTGCCGCAACCAGACGGACCGATGAACGCAATGACCTCGTTGCGGCCAATATCCAGACTGATATTCTTGATGGCCCGGTCTTCACCGTAGAACACTTCCACGTTGCGGAGTTTGAACTTCGGATCCGCCGAAAACGGTCGACCAACAGTCTTCCCTTCTTCAATGATGGTTTCCGCCGGTTTCTCTTCCTGCACTGGAGCAATCATTTCTTCAGGCATATCCGCTTCGCTGGTTACGGTTGGGTTAACAGTATTCATAAATAATCTCCTTACCACCGACGCTCAAGACGTTTACGGAGCCAGATGGCCAGTGCGTTCATAGTAATCATGAAGGTGAGCAGCACCATGATGCCGGCGGACGCCAGCTCGACAAAGCCCTGTTCAGAGCTGCTGGCCCAGAGATAGATCTGTACCGGCAGTACGGTGGCCGAGTCGAGAAAGCCACCGGGCACATCGACGATAAAGGCCACCATGCCGATCAGCAGCAACGGTGCCGTTTCACCCAGGGCCTGGGCCATACCGATGATGGAACCGGTCAGCATGCCCGGCATTGCCAGAGGGATCACGTGATGGAGCACAACCTGCATCTTGGAGGCTCCCACTCCTTCAGCAGCCTCTCGGATGGACGGTGGCACACTCTTGATCGCCGCCCGGCTGGAAATGATGATGGTTGGCAGTGTCATCAGCGCCAGCACCAAACCACCGACCACCGGAACGGAACGGGGCATGCCGAAGAGCCCGATAAATACAGCGAGGCCCAACAGGCCGAAGATAATCGACGGAACGGCGGCCAGGTTGTTGATATTGACCTCGATAAAATCGGTAATCCTGTTCTGGGGCGCAAATTCCTCCAGGTAAACCGCTGCTGCGATACCAACGGGAAAGGCAATCGCCAACGTGACCAGCATCGTCAGCAGAGAACCTACAATGGCTCCGAGAATACCCGCATTGGATGGTTCCCTGGAGTCCCCGCGACTGAAAAGCACATCGTTGAAGCTAGTGTCGATCACGCCTTTTTCCAACAGCTCATCCACCCAGCGCTGTTGCTGTTCCGACAATTTGATGGTGTAACTGGGGTTGTCGGCGTGCTTGACGTAGACCGAAACCCGGTCATGGGCGAGGAACTCCATCGTCTGCGTGGTATTCAGAAGATCGGGGCTGCTCTTCAACAGATCCCGGATCTGGTTGGCCCCATAAGTACCGATCAAACGCCCCAGCTCCCGCTTCTCGGCGGCGCTTTCAGCTTCCGGAACATGCTCCTGCAGGGCTGCAATGATGGGCGCGACGAAGTCAGCCATAGACAGCTGATCCTCGTCAGTGGGGTCTTCCAGGTACATCATTTCAGAATCAAGAGCCACATCCAGCGTGATCGTGGTCTTGACGAACCCTGTATGGCCCTTGCTGATGATATCGGCAAACAGAATAGCCAGAGAGGCGAGCGCAATAAATATCGCCAACATGCCGTACATGCGGAATCGGCGTTCCTTCCGGTAACGTCGTTTGAGCGACTGGCGGACGATCTCCGCCTGAGAACGTTGGTCAGTCATACTGTTCCCTATATTTGCGAACAATCTTGAGTGCAATGACGTTGAGCAGCAGCGTGACGAGGAACAACAGCATCCCCAGCGCGAATGCAGACAAGGTCTTGGCGCTATCGAACTCCTGATCACCCACCAGCAGCGTTGCAATCTGCACCGTCACGGTCGTTACCGATTCCAGAGGGTTGGCTGTCAGGTTTGCGGCCAGACCCGCCGCCATCACCACGATCATGGTTTCACCAATCGCACGGGAGGCCGCCAGCAGAATACCGCCAATAATGCCCGGTAGCGCTGCCGGAAAAATCACCTTCTTCATGGTTTCGGACTGTGTAGCGCCCAGCGCCAGAGAGCCGTCCCGCATGGACTGCGGGACCGCATTGATCACGTCGTCTGACAGGGATGAAACAAACGGGACGATCATGATGCCCATAACCAGGCCGGCGGCCAGCGCGCTTTGGGAAGACGCCTCCAGGCCCACCATCTCGGCAAGGTCACGAATAAATGGAGCAACGGTCAATGCGGCGAAAAACCCGTAAACAACGGTCGGAATACCCGCCAGCATTTCCAATACCGGTTTCGCGGTAGCACGCATCCGCTTGCTGGCGTACTCGGACAGGTAGATGGCAGAAAGCAGGCCAACGGGCACCGCAACCAGAAGCGCGATTGCGGAAATCAGCAAGGTGCCAGTAAACAGCGGGATGACACCGAACGCCCCCTCAGAGCCTACCTGATCGGCCCGTAAGGCAGTCTGGGGGCTCCAACTGGTGCTGAACAGGAAATCAGTGATTGGCACTCTGCCGAAAAAACGCACCGTCTCGATAATGACCGAAAACACGATTCCCGCAGTGGTCAGCACCGCCAGCGCGGCGCAGACAAAGAAAATGCGGCGAAGAGTGGCCTCTACATTTTTTCTGGCGTTAACGTGCGGTGCCACGCGAGTCCACGCAAAGCTCGCCCCGAGAACCGCAATCAGCACAACCAGCATGGCCTTGAAATTGGCACTCTGGTCTCTCAAGGTTTCCAGCAACCCGGCTGCGCCGGCAATATGCTCAGGCACGAAATCCGCATTCAGCTTGCCAGCCGCGACATTACTGATCTGGGACAGAACCAGGCTGGCTTCACCGGGCGAAGAGGGCAAAGTGTCCTGGGGTAATGAGCCAATGACAATGCTCTGGATGACTTTACCTTCAAAGCCGGCCCAGGCTGCCAGAACAATCAGGGCCGGAATGCCGGACCAGAGTGCGGCCCGCGCCGCATAGTAAAAGGGAAGAGATTTTAGATTCCGAATGCCGCCGAGGGGCGCTGCAACCGCCCGGGATCGCATGTATGCGAGGCCATAGGCAATCACGGCGAGAACCAGAACCAGGGGCAGAAGATTAGCCGTCTGCATATCAGTCTCTGTATTAATGGCTTTAAGTGAACTGGGCGTTTAGTTTGCCAGTTTGTCGCACAAAAATATCCGCACGAATGTAACAAAGGAACGCGGACCTTCAGGCCCGCGTTCCTTGTTCGTCATCCCTGACGTTTTCTGGACGAGCCTTACAGCTCTTCACCGGTCATCGATTGCAGCTCCTTTACGCGCTTGGCAATTGCCATACGCTCGTTCCGTGGGCTCGGAATCAGGCCTACGTCAACCAGGTAGCCATTGTCACCCCAGGTGCTCTCGCTGGTGAATTCGGCCACGTATTCCTGGATACCCGGCACAACGCCCACGTGTGCTTTCTTGATGTAGAACCAGAGTGAACGGGCAACCGGGTAGTCTTCACTGGAGATGGCTTCCGGAGTCGGCTCAACGCCGTTAATGCTCGCTGCATGAATCTGGCCAGTGTTCTCCATCAGGAAGCTGTAACCGAAGATGCCGTAGGTGCCCGAGTCCTGTGCCAGACGCTGGACGATCAGGTTGTCGTTCTCACCGGCCTCAATAAACGGACCGTCTTCGCGCATGCTGTGACAGACTGTCTTGAACTGGTCTTCGTTCTCGTCTTCCATCTGCGCAATCATATCGAACTGCTTGCATCCGCCTTCCATCGCCAGTTCAACAAACGCGTCACGGGTACCGGAGGTCGGGGGCGGCCCCATTACACTGATCGCCTTGTTCGGCAAGCTGGCGTCGATGTCACTCCAGTTCTGATAAGGGTTGGGAACCAGCTTGTTGCCGCCGTCGGGGTCCGGCACTTCTTTGGCCAGCGCCAGGAAGATTTGCTCCAGGGTAAAGTCAGCCTTGGCTGCATCCTTGGAATTGGCAATGACAATGCCGTCCGCGCCGATGCGAACTTCAGTAATGTCCTTGACGCCGTTGGACTGGCACAGCTCAAACTCGCTCGGCTTCATGCGGCGGGAAGCGTTGGTGATGTCCGGGTGCTGGGTGCCAATACCTTCGCAGAAAAGCTTCAGACCACCGCCGGAACCGGTCGATTCAAGCTTGGGAGTCGGAAAATCGGTGTTACGGCCAAAACGCTCTGCAACGACAGTTGCGAACGGATACACGGTGGAAGACCCTACAATGTTGATGGTGTCGCGGGCCATGGCCGGGCTGGATACAACGGCAATGCTGCCGGCAAGAGCAACAGTTGTCAGAGCGGACTTCAGTTTCATCACGTCAAGTCTCCATTATTCGGTTTGGACGTTGTGTCGGATGTGCTTTACCGATGAGTGCAGACTAATGCCCCTCTGTGACAACTTTGTTACAGGTTTTGAAATATAGTCAGGAATATTCAAATTTGCTTGCAGCGGCGCTTCAGCCCGTTACCATGCGTGTTAAAACAATTCCAGGCTCGCAAGAAGGCAGTACTATGACCGCGTTAGACGATGATAAACCCATGCCCCGTGGTGACCTCACCCTTCAGGTAATTCCTCTGCCCGCTGATACCAATGCCAATGGCGATGTCTTCGCCGGCTGGCTGGTAAAACAGATGGATCTCGCCGCTGCCACCATGGCCGGGCGCATTTCCCAGGGCCGCAATGCCACCGTGGCCATGGACCGGATGGAGTTCCTGTCACCTTTGCGCATAGGATCCCAGGTGGGTTGCTACTGCGAGCTGGTGGATATCGGTCGCAGTTCCATGAAAATCAGCGTGGAAGTGTGGACCCTTGACCGTACTGCCAAGAATCCACGCAAGGTAACCGAGGGCCTGTTCGTCTACGTTGCCATCGATGAGCACGGTCGAATAAGAGAAGTGCCAGAGCAAGTTCTCTGAACCTGCACCGCTCTATTTCCAGCCGTGCAGAAGGCGGGCGTAATTAAGGCGCTCCCAGGTTCGGGCATTGGGGGCGTTCGCCATAGACAGAACGCCCTGTGCTTCTGCCAGCGAGCGGTATCCCATTCCGGAGAGCCGAGCATTCATTTCCCGGGTAATCCTCGACAGGGCGCCGGCACCCTCCGATAGCAATGCGGAGACGACCTGCACTGCGGAAGCGCCCGAAAGAATCGCTTTTGCCGCATCATCACCACTGTGAACGCCACCCGAGACGGCCATTTCCAGTGATGTCTGGCCATACAGCATGGCCGCCGCGTGCAAGCGCAAGGGCAGCTCGGCGCTGGATGAGAGCACCACTTCCCGGCTCAACTCCAGCTCGTCCAGGTCCATATCGGGCTGGTAAAACCGGTTGAACAGAACCAGCCCATGGGCGCCAGCCGCTTCAATGCCTGCCACAAAAGCCGGCAACGCCGAGTAGAAAGGCGATAACTTGACGCTGACCGGAATGCTCACCTGCTCGGCCACTGACCTCACAACCGCAAGTTGCCGCTGTTCCAATGCTTCAGCTGTTTCCTCCGGATCCGAGGCCAGGTCATAGAGATTCAGTTCGATGGCATGGGCGCCCGCCGCTTCCAGCTCGCGTGCATGCCTGGTCCAGCCTCCAGTCGAGATGCCGTTGAGCGAGGCAATCACCGGCACACCCAGCGAGTGGCGCAGCAGCTCCAAGCGCTGCAGGTAGCTGTCCGATCCCATCTCGAACAGCTCGGATTCCGGAAAAAACGATCGAGCCTCGGCGTCCATATTGATCCGGGAATCAATAAACCGGTGGGCCGCCATCTGCTCCTCCACCAGCTGCTCCTCAAACAGCGAATGCATGACCACGGCACCGGCCCCTGCCTCAACACAGGCCTTCAGGGCGTCCAGGTCATCGGTCAACGGACTGGCACCGACCACCAGGGGTGAGCGGAGTTCCAGCCCCAGCCAACGGGTTGCCAGCTCAGTCATGACGTTCACCCTTCTCGTTACCTGCTTCAGAAGATTCGTGGGGCTCAAAGTGGATCCCCGCCAGCTGCTTGTAGAGCTCCCGCTGTTCAGTCGCCGCCTCCGAAGCCGCAGCCACCAGCTGTTCGTAGCGTCGGGGATCCCTCAGCTCCAGCATCCGGAAGCGGGCTTCCTCCTGCATGTAGGCTTTCATGGTGACTTTCTGTCGCAGGGAGTCCAGTTGCAGGGGCGGCAGCCCTTCGTGGATGCGGCGGGGATCAAACCGGTACAGCGGCCAGGCCCAGCTGTCCACGGCGCGCTTCTGTTGCTCCGGTGAATGCACCAGATCGTAGCCATGGGCAATGCAGGGGCTGTGGGCAATGATCAGTGCCGGGCCATCGAAGCTCTCGGCTTCCTGCAGGGCCTTGGTGGTGTGATTGCTGTGGGACTGCATGGCGATCTGGGCCACGTAGACATGGCCATAGCTCATGGCGAGCAGACCCAGGTCTTTTTTGCGGGTGGCCTTGCCGGCGGAGGCAAACTTGGCGATGGCACCCATAGGCGTGGCCTTGGATTGCTGGCCGCCAGTGTTGGAATAGACTTCCGTATCCAGCACCAGAAGTTTCAAGTTCTGGCCCGACGCCAGAGCGTGGTCCAGGCCGCCATAACCGATATCGTAGGCCCAGCCATCGCCACCAATCACCCAGACACTCTTCGGGCAGAGCTCGTCGGCCAGGCTGTCGAGTTCCCGGGCCTCTGGCCCCTGTTGGTCCGCCAGCCAGCTGCGAAGCTGCTCAATCGCTGTGCGCCGGGATGCCATAGCCGATTCATCAACGGTGGCGCAGGCGCTGGTCAGCTCAGAGTAGAGCGCGTCAGGCAGTTGTCCCTGGAACCCGTCCAGTAATTGCCGGACCCGACCCACAAGTTTGTCCAGCCCCAGACGCATACCCAGCCCCAGTTCCGCCGCATCTTCAAACAGCGAATTGTTCCAGGTGGGCCCCCGGCCATCGGCGTTGACCGTGTAGGGTGTGGTCGGCAGATTGCCACCGTAGATCGAGGAACAGCCGGTGGCATTGGCAATCAGTAGCCGGTCGCCCACCAGCTGGGTCAGCAGTCGGATATAGGGCGTTTCACCACAGCCGGCACAGGCACCGGAATACTCGAACAGGGGAATCAGCAGCGGCAGGGATTTGAAGTCACGGGGAATGCGGTCCCTGGGCACATCCGGAATACTGCGGAAAAACGCCAGATTATCCGCCTCCACTTCGCGGTGCTGCTCGATAGGTCGCATGTTGATGGCCTTGCGCTTGGGCTGGGTCCGATCCTTTGCCGGACAGACCTCCACACACAACCCACAGCCGGTGCAGTCGTCGGGGGCCACCTGAATTCGGTAGTCGAGGCCCTCCAGCTCCGAAGTGTGGGTTTCCGGCACCACCTCGAACGCGTCCGGCGCTCCCTTCGCCGACTCCGGCTCAAACACCTTGCTGGTGATCGCGGTGTGCGGGCAGATCATTGCGCAGAAGTTGCACTGCACACAGAGGTCGGATTCCCAGATCGGGATCTCCAGGGCGATGGTGCGTTTTTCATACTGGCTGGTTCCCGTTGGCCAGGTACCGTCTGGCGGAAAAGCGCTGACAGGCAGTTTGTCCCCCTGCCCCTCCAGTAAGAGGCGAGTGACTTTCTGGACAAAGTCCGGCGCATCCTCAGGCACCCTCGGTGGTCGGGTGCGGGTTGCCGTTACCTTGTCCGGTACCGGCACCTCGTGCAGATTGTCCAGGGCCGAGTCCACCGCCTCCACGTTGCGGCGCACCACTTCCGGCCCCCGGCGGCCCCAGGTCTTGCGGATGGATTCCTTGATGTGGGCAATGGCCTCATCCCGGGGCAGGATATCCGCCAGGGCGAAGAAGCAGACCTGCATTACCGTGTTGATGCGCCGTTCCAGCCCCGCTTTTTCTGCCACTTCGGCGGCATCAATCACAAAAAGCCGGGCCTTGCGCTCCACCAATACCCGTTGGACCTCTTCCGACAGCCGGTCCCAGACCTCATCCTCTGACCAGGGCACATTGAGCAGCACCGTCGCGCCCTCGGCGGCATGTTCCAGCACATCAAACCGCTCCAGGAACTGGGGCGCATGAATGGCGACAAACTGCGCCCTGTTGATCTGGTAGCTGGAGCGGATGGGCAGCGGCCCGAACCGGAGATGGGATACGGTGGTGGCGCCGGATTTCTTGGAGTCGTAGACGAAATGGCCCTGGGCAAACAGGTCGGTGCCCTCGCCCAGAATCTTGATACTGGCCTTGTTGCTGCTGACGGTGCCATCGGCGCCGAGACCAAAGAACAGCGCCCGGCGGGTTTTCGGGGATTCAATATCCAGCTCGCTATCCACCTCCAGCGAGAGATGGCTGACATCGTCCCGCACGCCAACGGTAAAGCGGGTTTTCGGCGCTTCGGCTTTCAGTTCGTCGAAAATGGCGCAGACCATGGCCGGCGTAAACTCACGGGAAGACAGCCCATAGCGGCCGCCGATCACCCGGGGCAACACCTTCCGATCGCCCCGGCTGTAAGCTTCCATCAGGGCACCGCTGACTTCCAGCAGCAAGGGTTCACCCTGGGCTCCCGGTTCCTTGGTGCGGTCGAGCACCGCCAGATGTTCGACGGTATCGGGCAAGGCATCCAGAAAACGCTCCGTGGCAAAGGGCCGGAACAGGCGCACCTTGAGGACCCCGACCTTTTCGCCTTGCTCGAGCAACCACTCCACCGTCTCGTGGGCGCATTCGGCGCCGGAGCCCATCAGGATAACGACCCGGTCGGCCTCGGGGTGACCAACATAATCAAACAGCCGGTACTGGCGGCCGGTAATGCCGGCAAACTTGTCCATCACGGCTTCAAGCTTTTCCGGGAACACCTGATAGAAAGGGTTGATGGCCTCCCGGGCCTGGAAGAAGGCGTCCGGGTTCTGGGAGGTGCCCCGAACCACCGGCCGGTCCGGCGTCATCCGACGGCTACGATGTGCTTCCACACCTTCGTGCGATACTAGCGCCTGCAAATCCTCGTCACTGAGCGCTGCAATCTTGGAAATTTCATGGGAGGTCCGGAACCCATCGAAGAAATGCATCACCGGCACCCGGCTTTCCAGGGTGACGGCATGGCCGATCGCGGCCATATCCTGGGCTTCCTGAACCGAGCCCGACGCCAGCAGGGCAAATCCGGTACCGCGGGCACTCATCACATCGGAATGGTCGCAGAAGATCGACAGGGCGTGGGTGGCAATACTGCGGGCGGCAATGTGCATGCAGAACGGTGATAGCTCGCCGGCAATCTTGTACAGATTGGGAAGCATCAACAGCAGTCCCTGGGACGCGGTAAAGGTGGTCACCAGTGAGCCGGCCTGCAGTGCCCCGTGCATGGCACCGGCAGCACCGGCCTCGGATTGCATTTCAACGACACTGGGCACCTGCCCCCAGAGATTGGGTTTGCCCAGAGCGGCCCAGTCATCGGCGTGTTCGCCCATCACCGAAGCGGGGGTAATCGGATAGATGGCAATGGTTTCGCTCAGGCGGTAAGCCACCGAGGACACAGCTTCATTGCCGTCGAGGGTATGGAACTCCATGGCCACGACTCCTTGTGGTGAGGCCGGCAGACTTTTCTGAGTCTAGTATCGACCGGGACAACCGCAAGTGAGCGGGCTTGATCTGAGACAGGTTCAGGGCAGAAACAGGATCAGGATTTGCCTGCGCCGCTATTGATCAGACCGTTGAACAGGGACTGGTAATCAGCCGCCAGCCTGGACGCTCGCCAACCTTCCGGCAAAGAGGCCAAAGACTGCTTCTTCAGCAGTTGCTCAAGGCTGTCGGCGGCGGCTTCTGCCTCCCGTTGGGCATCCCTTTCGTGACTCTCATACCGACACCGGTCTGGCACGTACTCTCGATAAGCAAGTCGGTCCGGAGCCAGGGGCACGCAGCCGGAAGCCATGGCTTCAAGCATGGACAGACCCTGGAAATCGTGCAGGGCCGTGGAAACAACAACATCTGCCCGGGCCAACAGCTGGTCGTACTCTCGCCGACTCTCCAGAAAACCCCACTGTTCAATCCGGTGGCAGAACGCCTCATGGATCTGGTCGAACGCCTTCGGGTGGTTGCGGAACCGCTCGCCCACCACACTCAACCGGAACGGGAGTGCCCGCTGGTCCAGGACCTGTAAAAGCTTCAGCAGACGGTCCGGCCCCTTGTCGTATTCCCAGCGGTGGTTCCAGAGCAGGTGCGGGCAGTCCCGGTTGAACGAAGTCACTCGCTCGGTATACAACCTGTCTTCAATCGGTACCGGGATTACCCGGGATTTTTCCCGCAGACGCCCAATCAGGCCGTCGGGGACGCCATCAGGCATCTGGTCGAGAAATGCCCAGGCACCTTTAAGAAAGCTATCCCGGTTCCAGGCGCTGTTGAATACCACCACGTCCGCCGAGATGGCACTGTAGAGATTCACCATCTGCGGCTCGGCACTGGACCTCTGCTTTTTCGACACCGGGAAGGCAAACTGATTCTCGTGCATGTACAGCACACACGGCGTCTGGGCCAGATTCGGGTGAAAGCTTCGCAGCGAGGCCAGGTCCACCATGGAAGTGGCGATCACCAGGTCCCAGTGCTCTTGCAGGGCCGGCTCGTTGAGCCAGCTCAGGGGATTACCCCGAATACGCCAGCGGAAAAACCGGGGTGGCAATACCAGGGTCTTCCAGTGGTAATCACCGAACATTCCGGTGATCTGGTCCCGCCATCGTTTGTGGCTGGCTGCATCGTAGCCGGACAGAAGGAGAATTCTCGGTGCGTCGTCAGGCGGGTTATGCAATGTGGATTCAGCCATATCAGGATTGGTTCCAAGGAGGCAGAAACGTCATCATTGATCGACTTGCCCCAGGTGCCAGGGAAGCGCAAGATCCTAGCAAACGCCCGAAAGCAGATCAAAAAGCGACCAGACGAGCATTGATAGAGGGAAATCTATGACGCCGGAACAAGGTGGAAAGTTTCGTCAGCTCCTGCTGCAACTCCGCGCAGACCTGCTCTCAACCAGCGAAGTGCGGGATCAGGCCAGTGACACCGTGCACCTGGACCAGCAAAGCGTTGGCCGGCTCTCGCGAATGGATGCCCTGCAGGGCCAGGCCCTGGCCAAGGCTGGCAAGGAGCGGGCGGAACGACAACTGAAAATGATCGAAGCCGCCTTGATGCGCATCGACAACGATGAGTATGGCGAGTGTATGGAGTGTGGCGAGCCGATCAATCCAAAGCGCCTGGAGATTGACCCCACAACTCTGCATTGCATTGACTGCGCGAGCTAACTGGCCGCCTCAGACCTGGCCCTGGAAAGCGACCACAGACCGAGCAAAGGCCCTGGTACCAGCAACAGAACCACCCAGACATCCAATTGCCCCCATAACCCGCTGGTAAGCCAGATAGCCGGCAGGGTCAGCCCGAACCCGACCGCATTCATCACCGCCAGGGAAGAGCCTACCGATTCCTTGGGTGCTGTTGCCGCAGCAAGCGCCGAAAACTGTGGCGAATCCGCGATCACCGCAACCCCCCACACAAACAGCAGTGCGATCAGTAAGGCCGGGGACCATCCACTCAGCCACGGATACAGCAGGCAGAACGCCCCGGACACCATCAGCGCCCGCCGGGCCACCCACTCGCTGCCAAGGGTTCGACTAAGCCGGCCGCCACCAACGCAGCCGGCGGCGCCAATGCCGATCACTGCGAACGACAGCCAGGGAACCAAGGCTTCACCCTGCCCCAGACGCTGAAGTTCCCGGCCGATCAGCAGGGGCGTCAATGTCCAGAAGGCGTAAAGCTCCCACATATGACCGAAGTAGCCACCGGCCACCGCCCGGAACCTTGGTATCCGAAGGGCCGCCATGCCCTGACTGAGTGGTAGCCGGCCGCTGCTTTTCGGCAGGTGCGGCCCGTCGCCCAGCAGGAACACCATCAGCCCTCCGGCCAGGGCGAGGCAGGATGCCGCCATCAGCGGCCACTCCCAGGGCATGCCGAGCGTTGCTCCCCGCATCAGGTGTGGTAATGCCGTGCCGAGGGTGAGCATGCCCACCAGCCAGGCCAGGGCGGCCCCGGCGTATTTTGGCGTCCAGGCAATCACCATTTTCATGCCAAGGGGATAGATACCAGCCAGGCAGAGACCTGTGGCGAATCGCAGGAGGAAATCGAGTGGTGGCAGACCTGCGGCGAAAACAAACCCTCCATTGACCAGCGCACCCAGCAGGCTCGAGAGTGCAAAGATACGGCTGGCGCCAAAGCGGTCCGCCAGACCGGTCATGGCGATGGTCAGGGTACCGGCGATAAACCCGGCCTGAACCGCCAGCGTCAGCCGGCCAAGATCGGTTTCCGTCAGGCCCAGTTCCGCGGACAGCGACAACCAGACGCCATTGATACTGAACCAGAGCGAGGTGCCGAACAGCTGGGCCAGCACAATGACAGGGAGAGGGTAACGTCTTAGCAGGTCGATCATTGTTGTTGTCTTTTATGCGAGCGATGGACCAAGCCTAGCTTCACGGGGGTTGTTTCGCCCATGCTACTTTGGTGCTTGGTAAAGGTGCCTGGTAAATGGTTGGCAAGGCCAGGTGTTCTGAAGTGGTAATATCGTTACACGGAATCCAAACAACCTCCAGACACCCAGCACCGGAGAAACTGTATGAACCTCCGAACTCCAATAGCTGTCCTCTTCGCATTGAGCCTGACACCGACTCCGGCATTAGCGGACGTGAGCCTTGCGCCGTTTGCAGGTTTTCGCATGAGCAGTTCGGTGGATATCGAGACCGCTGGCGCCAGCACCTCAGACCAGATCGACTTCCGGGATTCCGCCAGCCAGGGACTGGTGTTCAATTTTGATCTGCCGGACCCTGGCAAACAGGGAGAACTCTATTTCGGGCGGCAGAGCACTTCGGCCAGACTGAACAACGGTCTGTTCGCACCGGGCGTGGAGTCCATCGACCTGACGATCTACCAGCTCCAGTTCGGCGGGCTGTATTTCCCGGGCGGCCAGAATCACGGCGGGTTTGTCTCTGGTGTGTTCGGGGTTACCCGGCTGGAACCGGACGATTCGAGATATGAAACCCACCACCGGGCCGCCCTGTCTCTGGGTGGTGGCTATCAGTTTTTTCTGACGGAACAACTGCGCCTGCGGCTGGATCTGCGCGGTGTGTACACCGCCCTGAATTCGGGCGGCTCCGCGTTCTGCTCAGGTGGCTGCGAACTCAGATTCGACAGCAGCGGCTACCTGCAGGTGGAAGCCGCCGCAGGGCTGGCCATTCGGTTCTGAGGCCGAGTCAGGCTGTCACTGGCCGCCGCTCGGGCAACAAAACCGACAGCAACGCGGCCATACCCACCAGTCCCGACGATATCCACAGGCAGGCTTCCAGCCCCCAGGCCTGGTAGACCCAGCCGGAGAGAATCGTTCCCAGCAGCCGACCAGCAGCATTGGACATGTAATAGAAACCCACATCCAGCGACACGCCATCACCCCGGGCATAGCTAACGATGAGATAGCTGTGCAGCGACGAGTTGACGGCAAACAGCACGCCAAACAACAGCAGGCCACCAACAATCACGTACTGGGGTGACCAACCCGCTGTCAGGCCAATGGCAATCGCTGCCGGAATCATCGCCAGCGCTGCCGCCCAGAGCACCGCAGGCTGCTTGCCCTCCATGTTGCCGGTGATGCGCGGGGCAATGGTCTGGATAAAGCCATAGCCGATAATCCAGCTGGCCATAAAGCCGCCGACTTTCCAGAAATCCCAGCCAAAGACCGTGTGCAGGTATACCGGCAAGGCCACCACAAACCAGACATCCCGGGCACCGAACAGAAACATCCGGGCTGCAGACAAAACATTGATGGCCCGACTTTTGGAGAGTATCTCGCTAAATTTCGGCTTGGCCTTGCTCTTCCCCAGATCCTGTCCCAGCAGAAACAGGCTGGCCAGCCAGACCAGTCCTAAAGCCACCGCCATGATAATCACGGCACCCTTGAAGCCGGCAGCCATCAGCAGGACCCCACCGAGAAAAAAGCCCACACCTTTGAGGGTATTCTTGGAGCCCGTCAGAATGGCCACCCACTTGTACAGGGTGCCCTGCTGCTCATCCGGCACCAGCAGCTTGATGCCGCTCTTGGCGGACATCTTGTTCAGGTCCTTGGCAATCCCGGAGAGCGCCTGCGCCGCCATTACCCAGGGTACAGTGAGCATCGCCGCCGGAACTGCCAGCATAGCCAGCGCCACAATCTGCACAAACAACCCGATGTTCATGGTGCGGTTCAGCCCCATGCGGGCGCCAAGGTAACCGCCGACCAGATTGGTCACCACCCCGAAGAATTCGTAGAAGATGAACAGCAGCGCGATTGCCAGGGGCGAGTAACCCAGCTGGTGAAAATGCAGCACCACCAGCATCCGCAGGGCGCCATCGGTGAGGGTGAAGGCCCAGTAGTTGCCGGTAATCACCAGGTACTGTCGGATGGCCGCGGTCATATCAGGCAGCGCCCACCCTGCGTGCCAGTTCCGCGGTGCGGTTTGCGTAGCCCCATTCGTTGTCGTACCAGGCGTAGATCTTCACCTGGGTGCCGTTGACCACCATGGTGGAAAGGGCATCGATTATGGAGGAACGCGGGTCGGTCTTGTAATCGATGGACACCAGCGGTCGCTCTTCGTAACCCAGGATGCCTTTGAGTTCGCCTTCGGCGGCTTCTTTCAACAGCTGGTTTACGGTATCCCTGTCCGTGGCCGTTTCAACTTCAAACACGCAATCGGTGAGCGACGCATTGGTCAGCGGCACGCGCACGGCGTGGCCATCCAGGCGCCCTTTCAGCTCCGGGAAGATCTCGATAATCGCCGTTGCGGAACCGGTGCTGGTGGGAATCAGTGAACTCCCGCAGGCCCGCGCCCGGCGCAGGTCCTTGTGGGGCGCATCAATAATGGTCTGGGTGTTGGTCAGACTGTGAATGGTGGTGATGGAGCCGTGCTTGATGCCAAGCCTCTCGTGAATCACCTTCACCACCGGCGCCAGGCAGTTGGTGGTGCAGGAAGCGGCGGTAACGATTCGGTCGTTGGCCGGATCGAAAATATCGTCGTTCACACCGAGGACGATGTTTTTGGCACCCGCTTCCTTCACCGGTGCCGTGACCACTACCCGTTTCACGCCCTGGTCCAGGTAGGCCTGCAAGGCACTGACTTTTTTGTTCACACCACTGGCCTCGATCACCAGATCGCAGCCGGACCAGTCGGTTTCACCTATGGTGCGGTTGTGAGTCACGCGAATGCGCTGGCCCTCAATGACGATATCCGTTCCATCCGCAGTCGCCTCCTGGCTCCAGCGGCCATGGATGCTGTCAAAGTTGAGCAGATGGGCCAGTGTGCCGGCATCGGCACCCGGATCGTTGATGGCCACAAACTCCATATCTGGCCAGCCCCAGGCGGCCCGCAAGGCCAGACGACCGATTCGGCCGAATCCATTAATGCCTACTTTGATCTTGCTCATGGTGTGCTCCTGATGAAACTGTTCGTACATTAGACAACGTTAGGATCACAGGCATTGGACAGACGGGCGGCCTGCCATGGCCTGTAACCGTGAAAGCGGGTTCTCTATCAAGCGGCCATTATGGCTGGCGGTTTCATCCAGCACACGGGCCAGCCACTGCGGAATTCCCGGGTTCAGGGAATAATAGATCCACTGGCCCCGACGCTCCGTGGCCAGCAGACCGGCATCTCTCAATGTTGCCAGATGCCGACTGACTTTCGGCTGGGGCGCTTCAAAGGCTTCCGTAAGCTCGCAAACGCAGAGTTGTTCCTGGCTTCGAATCAGCAGCAGGGCTGCCAGGCGGAAATCGTCGGCCATTGCCTTGAACACGGCGACCGGGTCATAGCTGGCGGGTTTCGGTCCGGTTTCTTTCTGATGTACCAGTGCGAACAGCGCAATGCGCTCTTTGATTTCCTTGAGAGTAAGGGCAAAAGTGGAGTGGCGGTTCGCCGGTACCGGATCGGCAAAATCCCAGGCAATCTGCTGAGCGGGCTGGCAGACTGTGCCGCATTCATTGGCGGCTTTCTCGCACAGGGTGATCACGTAATCCCAGTATTGCCCCTGCACATCGGCCAGTTGCTTGCTGTGTAAGCCTTCGGTGGATATGCCGGCTTCTTCCAGCACCTGCATTGCCATGGGGTGAGGCCTGGCTGGCTCGGTGCCGGCGCTGGCCACTTCGAACCGATCTCCGGCCATGTCCCGAAGCAATGCCTCTGCCATCAGGGAACGGGCACTGTTGGCGGTACAGACAAATAAAATGCGGCGCTTCATATCTGAAATTCCATATATTCGCTTTTATGCATATCTATTATTCTGCATAATAGAGCCAGCATGGCCATGAGTAAAGGAACCCTCCAGTACAATGAGCACCAACACAGAAATAACCCAGGCTGAAGACGCCAACGGCGGCATGGATTTGTTCGGCAGGTACCTGTCCGTCTGGGTGGCCCTTGCTATCATCGCGGGCGTGGCCCTCGGTCAGCTCGCACCTGTGGTGCCAGAGACCCTGTCCCGTTTCGAATACGCGCAGGTCTCCATCCCTATCGCCATTCTGATCTGGGCGATGATTTTCCCGATGATGGCGCAGATTGATTTCAGTGCGGTTGTCGGCGTCAGAAAAGAACCGAAAGGCCTGGCGGTCACCACCATCGTCAACTGGCTGATCAAACCCTTCACCATGTTTGCCATCGCCTGGTTCTTTCTGATGGTGGTGTTCGAGCCATGGATTGCGCCAGGATTGGCCAGTGAATATCTGGCTGGCGCGATCCTCTTGGGTGCTGCGCCCTGCACCGCCATGGTGTTCGTGTGGAGTTACCTGACCAAAGGTGATGCCGCCTACACCCTGGTTCAGGTTTCCCTGAACGACATCATCATGCTGTTTGCCTTCGCCCCCATTGTTGTTTTCCTGCTGGGCATTTCCGACATACAGGTGCCCTGGGATACCGTGCTGCTGTCCGTACTCCTGTACATCGTCATTCCGCTAACGGCCGGCTACCTGACCCGCCGCGCCCTGATCTCACGCCACGGTCAGCAATGGTACGACGACGTTTTCATGAAGCGCCTCAGCCCGGTCACCCCGGCGGCGCTGATCGTCACTCTGGTGCTGCTGTTTGCCTTCCAGGGCGAAGTGATCCTGAACAACCCCCTGCACATCGTGCTGATCGCCGTGCCATTGATCGTTCAGACCTTCCTGATTTTCTTCCTGGCCTACGGCTGGGCGAGGCTCTGGAAAGTACGCCATTGCATCGCAGCGCCGGGGGCCATGATTGGTGCCAGCAACTTCTTCGAACTGGCCGTGGCTGCGGCCATCGCCCTGTTCGGCCTGCAATCGGGGGCAGCCCTGGCCACCGTGGTCGGGGTGCTGGTGGAGGTGCCACTGATGCTGGTGCTTGTTCGCATCGCCAACAAGACCCGGGATCGGTTCCCGGCATAAATCGCGGCGGCCAGCGCCAGGCTTTTGGTCACGGCGCTGGCATCACTCGCATTACCTGTTCAGCCCACCCACACCCTGCTAATATCGCGGCCACATTTCTGACGCACCGAATCTGACGGAATCCACGCAATGGACGTTTTCCAGGCCCTTTTCCTTGGCCTTCTCCAGGGACTGACCGAATTCCTGCCCATCTCCAGCTCCGCCCACCTGATTCTGACCCCGGCATTGTTCGGCTGGACCGATCAGGGCGTAGGCTTCGACCTGTCGGTGCACGTCGGGACCTTGCTGGCGGTTGTACTCTATTTCCGGAGGGATGTTTTCGGCATTGCCCGGGATGGACTGATCTCTATTGGCCAGCGCAAAATCGTCGGCCAGGGCGCACTGGCCTGGTACCTGGTAATCGGCACCATCCCTGCAGGCCTGGCCGGCCTGGCGTTGCTGGACATGATCGACAACGAACTGCGGGCGGTGGAAGTCATCTTCTTCACCACTCTCTTCTTCGGCCTGCTCCTTGGCCTTGCAGACTGGCTGCCCAAACGTCAGCGCACCCTCGACAAACTGAACTGGAAAGACGCCGTTCTGGTCGGCATCGCCCAGGCCATGGCCCTGGTCCCCGGCACCTCCCGCTCCGGCGTTACCATCACCGCCGGCCTGTTCCTCGGCATGACCCGCGAAACCGCCTCCCGGTTCTCATTTCTGCTGGCAATTCCCATTATCGTGCTGGCATCTGCAGTGAAGCTTCTCGAAGTGGCGACTTCGGACGTGATCGTCGATTGGAGTGGCTTCCTGATTGGCGGGGTAACTTCGTTCCTTATGGCCATTACCGCGATCCACTTCTTCCTGAAGTGGCTGAACAAGGTAGGCATGTGGCCGTACGTTATCTATCGGATTGTTCTGGCGGGTGTGATTTACGCAGTTCTGATGTAAGCCTGCTTACAATTAGCAGGCCTCGAGAGGCGCGTAAGCCAGAACGAGCCACTTGGCGCCCTCATCAAAGTTCACCTGCACGCGCGTATGGTGCCCGGTGCCCTCCGAATTCATCACGATCCCCTCGCCAAACTTGGGATGGCGTACCCGCTGCCCGAGACTGAAGCCGGATTGCTGCGCCGAATCCTGGCTGAACATGCTTTCGTTAGGGCGCCCAACCATAGCAGGCCGGGTTACTGTGTTGCGCAGGCGCACTTCCTGCAGACAGTCGCCCGGAATCTCCCGCACAAATCGGGACAACGCGTTGAACTTTTCCTGACCGTACAAACGGCGGGATTCAGCGTAAGTGAGCACCAGCTTTTTCATGGCCCGGGTTATGCCAACATAAGCCAGGCGGCGCTCCTCTTCCATACGGCCGGGCTCTTCCAGAGACATGCCGTGGGGGAACAGACCCTCTTCCACGCCGGCCAGGAACACCAGCGGAAACTCCAGGCCCTTGGCAGAGTGCAGAGTCATCAACTGAACGCTGTCCTCATGGTCCTCGGCCTGGGATTCGCCGGCATCCAGGGCCGCCTGGGCAATGAATTCCGACAGCGGATCGACGCCGTCTTCCACTTCATAATCCGACAGGGCGTTGACCAGTTCCTCCAGGTTTTCCACCCGGGCCTGCCCCTTCTCGCCTTTTTCGCTGGCGTGGTAGTCCTTCAGGCCGCTGTTTTCGATGGTCTGTTTCATCAGGCCCTGAAGGGAGGCATCGCCCACCATGTCAGACAGGCCTTCAATAATGGCGATAAACGACTGCAGCCCGGTTTTGGCCCGACCTTTCACCTGCCCGGCTTCCAGCAGCCGCTCGGCGGATTCCCACAGCGATATACTCTGCTCGGTAGCGTATTCCCGAAGCTCCGCGAGGCTTTTGGCACCAATACCACGGGGCGGCACGTTAACCACACGTTCGAAAGCGGCATCGTCACGGCGATATTGAACCAAACGCAGGTACGCCAGGGCGTTGCGGATTTCCTGGCGGTCATAGAAACGCAGGCCGCCGTAGACCCGGTAAGGAATGCCCTGGCGCATCAGGGATTCTTCCAGCACCCGGGATTGAGCGTTGGAACGGTAGAGAATCGCGGACTCACTGCGCAAGTTGCCGTCCTGCACCCAGGCGGAAATGCTGTCGGCAATGTAATTGGCTTCGTCCTGTTCGTTGAAGGCGGCGTAGAGGCTTATCGGTTCGCCGTCCGGGCCATCAGTCCAAAGCTCTTTGCCAAGCCGGCCCTGATTGTTGGCGATTACGGCGTTGGCCGCTTTCAGAATCAACTGGGTGGAGCGGTAGTTCTGCTCCAGGCGCACCAACCGGGCATTGGGGAAATCCCGCTGGTACTGCTGAATGTTTTCGACCTTGGCACCCCGCCAGCCATAGATAGACTGATCGTCGTCCCCCACCACCGTCATTGGCACGCGATTGCTTGCCAGCACCTGCAACCAGGCGTATTGAATGGTGTTGGTGTCCTGGAACTCGTCCACGAGGATGTGCTGGAACCGGCTCTGGTAATGGGCCAGAAGCTCGGGCCGATGCAACCACAGCTCGTGGGAGCGCAACAATAGTTCGCCAAAATCCACCAGACCGCCCTGTTGGCAGAGTTTTTCGTACTGGCGGTAGATTTTCAGCATGGTCGACAGGAAATGATCCCCCGGATTCTCCTGAATATGGTCCGCCCGCAGCCCCTCGTCCTTCTGGCTGCTGATAAACCACTGGGCCTGCTTCGGCGGCCACTTGCTCTCGTCGATCTGGTTTTCCCGCATCACCCGCTTGATCAGCCGCAGCTGATCGTCACTGTCCAGCACCTGGAAGTTCTCCGGCAGGCCGGCGTCTTTCCAGTGTGAGCGCAGCAGGCGGTGGGCGATGCCATGAAAGGTGCCAAACCAGAGCCCACGGGCAGGAATGTCCATCATCTGCTCGATGCGGTAGCGCATCTCCTTGGCGGCCTTGTTGGTGAAGGTCACCGCCAGGATGCCTGTTGGGGGAACCCGATCCACGGTCATCAACCAGGCGATCCGGTGCACCAGAACACGGGTTTTGCCACTTCCTGCACCGGCCAAAACCAAAAGGTGATCGTTCTGCGCGGTCACAGCTTCACGCTGGGCATCGTTCAACGGATCGATGATGTGGGAGACGTCCATAAAGAATCGGTTCGCTACTGGTTAAATAAACAGGTTTACGAGTATAACAGGAGAAAAGCGGGATTTCTTTTGGGCTTGGGTTAGCCCTTTTCTGGGTAGGAAAGCTCGAGGGCGGGGCTCTGTTCAGGACACGCTACAAGCACATCCATGTGCGCTTGGCTGTGGCCATCCCTGGCCACAGACAGTCCTGAACAGAGCCCCGCCCCCGCGCTTATCTCGCTTCGGAGATGGCTTCTCTGTTAAAAACCTCTTGGTACAGTCTGCGCTTCCACAAACTCGAACAGACCTTCCAGACCACCCTCGCGGCCGATACCGGAGG
>CAZFQI010000060.1:0-13281 GCA_964520755.1 uncultured Marinobacter sp.
AGATGAAAGTCGTCATCGCCGAGCTGATGATTGATCATCACCAGGCGCTTGGCATAGTGAGCGAAGTTGTACTCCCAGGTCATGCCGATACCGCCATGGGACTGGATACCCTGTTCTGAGATGAACTGGCCGCTGCGGCCGATCACGTTCTTGGCGGCTGCCAGAATCCGACGGCGTTCGTCGCTCTGGGGCTCGTCGGCAACGCTCGCGGCCAGGATGGCCATGGAGCGGGCCTGTTCCAGCTCGGACATCATGTCTACCATCCGGTGCTGTAGCACCTGGAATTTGCCGATGGGCACGCCGAACTGCTTGCGCTGTTTCAGGTATTCCAGAGTCAGGTCACAGGCCACTTCCATGGCGCCTACCGCCTCACCGCACAGTGCGGAGATAGCGCGTCCGGTCTGGTATTCAATGATTTCTGCAGCCTTGCCTTCCTCGCCGAGCAGGGCGTCGCCGCCCAGTTGAAGGTTGTTCAGGAACAGGTCACAGCCCTTGGACCCATCCATGGTCGGGTATGTCCGGCGTTCCACGCCTTCTGCGTCTGCGGGTACCAGGAACAGGCTGATGCCTTTGGCATCGCGGCTGTCGCCGGAAGTACGGGCAGAGACGACCAGGACGTCGGCACAATGGCCGCCAATGACCACGGCCTTGCGACCGTTCAGCACGTAGCCGTCTCCGGATTTCTCGGCACGGGTTTCCACGTCATTCAGGTCGTAAAAGCTCTGGGGTTCCTGCAGACCCACGGCTGCCCGTACCTCGCCGCTGGCGATACCGCCCAGCCACTGTTCCTGCTGCTCGCTGTTGCCGGCCTGGCTGATCAGCCCGCCGCCCAGAACAACGGATTGCAGGTAGGGCTCAATACACAGGCCGCGACCCAGTTCGGTCATTACGCTCTGTACTTCGACGCCAGTACCGCCAAAACCACCGAGTTCCTCCGGAAAGGGGACGGCGGTAAGGCCCAGCTCGCCCAGATGTTTCCAGAAATCAGCACTGAAGCCCAGCTCGGATTCGCTGTATTCCAGGCGTTTTTCAAAACTGTATTCACCGCGCACCAGGCGGGCCACGGTGTCCTGCAGCATCTGCTGCTCTTCGTTGAGTCGGAAATCCATGGTCGCCTCCTTAAAGCCCGAGAATCATTTTCGACACGATGTTTTTCTGGATCTCGTTGGATCCGCCGAAAATCGACAGCTTGCGGTTGTTGAAGTACTGGGGAGTCACCGGTGCGGCGTTCTCGTCCGAGAGGAAATCGCCGTCGTAATCCATGTCCATTTCCTCTTCCACAAACGGAATGGCATAGGGCCCGATAGCTCGGCGAGCCAGGTCGTTGATGGTCTGACGGATTTCGGTACCGCGTACTTTCAGCATGGAGCTTTCCGCACCCGGCATGCCGCCGCCTTCCACGGACGCGATAATGCGCAGGTTACTGATTCCAGCCGCCATCAAGTCAATTTCCACCCGGGCTATGCGCTGGCTGAATGAAGCATCCTCAATCAGCGGGCGACCGTTCTTGATCCGGCGGGTGGCCAGCTCTTTCAGGTGCTGCAGGGCGGCCTTGGAAATGCCGATGCCGGCCAGACCGGTGCGTTCGTAAGTCAGCAGGTACTTGGCGTAGGTCCAGCCCTTGTCTTCCTCGCCCACCAGATTCTCCACGGGGACTTTCACATCCTCGAAGAACACTTCGTTGACTTCGTGCTCGCCATCAAGAGTGATTATCGGGCGCACGGTAATGCCTGGGGTGTCCATGTCCATCAGCAGGAAGGAAATGCCTTCCTGCGCCTTCACCTCGGTATTGGTGCGAACCAGGCAGAAAATCATGTTGGCGTGCTGGCCCAGGGTGGTCCAGGTTTTCTGGCCATTCACGATGTAATGGTCGCCGTCGCGAACCGCCCGGGTCTTGAGAGAGGCCAGGTCCGAGCCGGCGCCCGGCTCGGAATAGCCCTGGCACCACCAGTCCTCGCCACTGAGAATGCGTGGCAGGTATCGCTGCTTCTGATCCTCGGTGCCAAATTTGATAATGACCGGCGCCACCATGTTGACGCCGAAAGGCACGGAACGGGGTGCCCCATAGCGGGAGGACTCTTCGTCCCAGATGTGCTTCTGCACCGGGCTCCAGTTCACGCCGCCGTATTCTTCCGGCCAGTGGGTGGCGTACCAGCCCTGCTCGTTGAGGATTTTCTGCCAGCGCTGATGGTCCTCTTTGGATAGCCGGCGGAACCCCTTTACCTTGGCGGCGATATCCGCAGGCAGTTTCTCATCCAGGAACGCGCGGACTTCGTCACGGAAAGCGAGTTCCTCGGCGGTGTAGTTCAAGTTCATGGGAAAACCTCGTTCGCGTTGATCTGTCTATCAGCTGAAAGCCTGGATGCCGGTCTGTCCGCGACCCAGAATCAGGGCGTGGACATCGTGGGTACCCTCATAGGTGTTCACGGCTTCAAGGTTCATCACGTGGCGAATCACATGGTACTCGTCGGAAATGCCGTTACCGCCATGCATGTCCCGGGCAACCCGGGCGATGTCCAGGGCCTTGCCGCAGTTGTTGCGCTTGAGCAGTGAAATGGCATCCGGAGTGACCGTGCCGGCATCCATCATGCGTCCCAGTTGCAGAACGGACTGCAGGCCGATGGTGATCTCGGTCTGCATGTCCACCAGCTTTTTCTGGATCAGCTGGTTGGCAGCCAGGGGCTTGCCGAACTGCTTCCGCTCCAGGGTGTAGTTGCGCGCTGCGTGCCAGCAGAACTCGGCGGCACCCAGTGAGCCCCAGCTGATGCCGAAGCGGGCCTTGTTGAGGCAGCTGAAGGGACCTTTCAGGCCTTCCACTTCCAGATGGTTTTCTTCCGGAACAAACACCTCATCCATAAAGATGGAGCCGGTTTCCGACGCGCGCAGGGAGAATTTGCCCTGGATCTTCGGAGTGTCCAAACCCTTGGCGCCTTCACGCTCAATCACAAAGCCGTTCACCTTGCCGTCCAGTTTGGCCCAGACCACGCAGACGTCGGCAATCGGGGAGTTGGTGATCCAGGTTTTGGAACCGCTCAGCAGATAACCGCCGTCGACCTTCTTTGCGCGGGTTTCCATGCCACCGGGATCAGAACCGTGGTCGGGTTCGGTCAGGCCGAAACAGCCAACGTATTCGCCGGAAGCCAGCTTGGGCAGGATGCGCTTTTTCATTGCTTCCTTGCCGTAGGAATAGATCGGGTACATAACCAGGGAAGACTGAACACTGAGGGCCGAGCGGTAGGCCGAGTCTACCCGCTCCACTTCCCGGGCAATCAGGCCGTAGCAGACATGGTTCAGACCCGGGCCACCGTACTCTTCAGGCAGGGTAGCGCCCAGCATGCCGAGTTCACCCATCTGGTTGAAGAGGGTGCGATCGAACTTCTCATGTCGGTTAGCCTCGGTGATGCCGGGCATCAGTTGCTGATCGCAGAAGCTGCGGATGCTGTCACGAACCTGACGCTCGGTTTCGTCCAGTTGGGAATCAAAATCGAGCAGATCATTCCAGGGTGCGGAAGCCATTTTGTACTCTCCTGAAAGCGAATATCGAAAGTCCGGTTCTAGGGCCGCCGGACCAATCTGTGCTATCTTTGTGTTAACGGTGTTTCATTAAGCGAAACACAGTTTTGTAATTTGCTCCTGAAAGACTAATCCGGGTGTTATGGAAATGCAAGCAGTGTTCAAGCCTGACCAGGTGTCCTTGTTATGAGCGCTATGCTGCAGTGGCTGGTGTCCCTTGCAGTGGTCACGGAGTTGGTGGCCATTTGCCTCGAGAACCGGGAGCTGAGTGCCCTGGCGGGCGTGCTGTTTGTCACCGCCTTTCTGGCCGGGGCCGGGCGCCTGCAGGGGTACGCCCGAATGCTTCTGGTTATCGCCCTTTTGGTACTGGGTGGCCTCGCCTGGCGCGGGTCTCTGAATGCCGGGCAGCTGCTGAAGGCGGCGTCTGACGCGGCCTTCTATTCCGCGTTTCTGGGTAGCCTGGGCATGATGCAGTGCCTGGTGCGGCGGTTCGAAGTCTTGCGGCGGATTCACGATGTGCTGCTTGGGGGCAAGCCCATTCTGCTCTATCCCAAGTACGCCCTGGTCAGTTGTGGCGTTGCCACGGTTCTGAGCTTTGGCATGATGAACCTTCTATGTGGAAGTCTCTCTGAAACCTTGCGTGAGCGCGGAATTACCGGCGAGTCCCGTCTCCAGTGGTTGCGCAGTGTTCTGATCAGTGCACTGAGAGGTTTTGCCCTGGTGCCTCTGGTGGCGCCCACCAGTGTGGCTGTGGCGATCCTTACCCGGGAACTCCCCCAGTTGAGCTGGTCTCAGCTGCTGCCATTTGGAGTGGTTGCAGCGATTCTGATGGTGCTGATTGGCTGGGTCCTGGAACAGCGTCGGTTCCGCAAGGTCAGCAGTGAACGCATTGCCGTTGAAGGCTGGCTCCCGGGCACCGGGCGTCTTCTGTTCCTTATTCTGCTGGTATTCACGGTGATGGCGGGCCTGGTGGCGACGACCGGCTTCAAGGTGTCGGTGGCAGCCATGCTGTCGGTGCCGACCGTGACACTGGTTTACATGCTGTGGCAGGAACGGGGGCTGATGCCGGTTCTTAAGGAAGGTGCTGGCCAGGTATGGGGTATGCAGAATGAGATGGCCATCTTTGCCGCCTCGGCGATCCTCGGTGTTGCCCTGTCTGCCGTCATTCCGGCAGATGCGCTTGCGGGCCTGGTCGCCACTGGCGGCGGCGTTTTCCTGGTCGCCGTTGTTGGCATGCTGATGCTGCCCATGTTCTCCATGGTCGGCATCATTCCCATCACGGTTCTGAGTGTCCAGGCTGGTTTGCTGCCCCAGCTGGTGGCCGAGGGAATGGAACTGCTGCCGGTTGCTGTGGCTCTGGTGATTGGCTTTTCCCTGGCCATGATGCTGTCGCCTTTTGGCCCCTCGGTCATGTTGTTGTCCCGATTCGGGCAGATCTCCCGATGGGTTGTGGCGTTTCGATGGAATGGTCTGTTTGCGTTGATAGCGCTGCCAGTGCTTCTGGTGCTGACAGCACTGGTGGCCTGGCTGGCACCGGGTCAATAGCCCCGGTCAGTATCCACGATCCCTGAAATAGCGCGCCCGGCGGCATGATCGCGGATCTTGCCGGTGATCTGCTCAATGGTGGCATCCCGAAGGGTTCGGGCCGAGATGTGCGGGGTAATGGTGATTTCTTTCCGCTGCCAGAACGGGTGTCCCTCCGGAAGGGGCTCCTTCCGGAATACATCGAGGGATGCTCGCAGCAAGGTACCGTCGTCCAGGGCCCGAAGCAGGTCGTCCTCAACCAGGTGTTCACCCCGGCCAACGTTGATCAGCACGGCACCCGGCTTGAGCTGGCTCAGCAGATCATAGTTGATGATGTCCCGGGTTTCGTCGGTCAGGGGCAGTGTGTTGACCAGAACACGGGTGGATTGCAGAAAGTTGCCCAGCTGGTCCTGGCCGGCGTAGGTGCTGACGCCCTCCACGCTGTGTTCTCCGCGGGCCCAGCCGCTCACCTGATAATCCAGATCGGCCAGAGTGCGGGCGACCCGTTTGCCAATATGACCCAGTCCCATGACACCCACCGGCCATTCGCTGCGCTTGATCGGGCGATGGATCTTCCAGACGCCCTGGCGCTGCTGCTCCCGATAGGTTTCCATGCCGCGGCTGGCTTCCAGCAGCTGGTGCAGCACGTACTCCGCCATCTGCACCGACATGCCCGCGTCTTCCAGTCGCACAATCGTGAGGTTTTGCGGCAGATTGGCAACCTTGAGCAGGCCGTCAATGCCGGCACCCAGGTTGAACACCGCCTTCAGGTGCGTTTCCCGCTCGAACAGCGCCTCAGGTGGCTGCCACACGATGGCGTAATCCGCATCAACAGCAGGCCCCTCCGGATCCCAGACGAAAATCTCTGCATCCGGTAACTGCTCCTGGATAGGCACTGTCCAGCGTTCCGGTTTCGGGTCGCCTGCCACAAAAAGAATCTTCATTTTGCCTCCGGGGGTCGCCACAGGGGGCGTTGGCTGTTAATTTGTTTTGCAATGCAGAATAAGACGTCGGTGAATCAGTTTAAAGCTGGTACCAGATACCGCCATGCGATTCGATATTTGAAACATTGTTGATGAGTGTTTCATATTTGGTACGGGTTTTGAAAAGACTTTCTGGTACTTGATTTCTGCAGCGATTAAAATAGCGCACTTTTGACGATATGCCTGATTTACGGGCGGGCGACGCGGTTGGAGGACGTCCCATTATGGCAGGAAAAAAGCAGATCTCACCCGAACTGAAAGTGGCATCCACTGACGGTGAGCCCGTGAAGCCGGAAAAAGACCGCAAGTTTGTCGAGGCCCTGTCCCGCGGCCTGGACGTGCTCCGCGCCTTCAGCCAGGGTCCTGTCATCCTGGGGAACCAGGACATCGCCCGCATCACCGGGCTGCCCAAGCCGACCGTGTCGCGGATGACCTACACCCTTACCAAGCTGGGTTACCTCAGCTACAACACCCAGCTGGAGAAATACCAGCTCAGTTCCGGGGTGCTTGCACTGGGTTATGCCTACGTGTCCAACCTCAAGGTGCGCCAGCTGGCCAAGCCCTACATGGACGAGTTCGCCCGCCAGACCAACATGTCGGTTGGCCTCACCTGCCGGGACCGGTTGCACATGATCTACGTGGAGAACCGGCTGCCACCGGAAGCCTCCCTGCTGCGCATGGACATCGGCCTGAAGCTGCCCATGGCCACCACCTCTGCCGGCCGCGCCTACTACTGCGCCGTCAGCGACAAGGCCCGTCTGGTCATAGACGACGCCATGGAAGCAAAATACGGTGATGCCTGGCCGGAAAAGAAAGCGGGCCTGGAGCAGGCCATGAAAGACTACAAGGAACATGGCTTCTGTCTGTCCATTGGTGAGTGGGACCGGAACATCAACTCCGCCGGTGTACCCATCCACTTGCAGGATGGCACCATTATGGCGCTTACGTCGGCCGCTCCGTCCTACCTGGTGCCCGCTGAAAAGCTTCGGGGCTCCATTGCCCACCAGTTGGCGATGCTGGCAGGCGATATCGAATCCTTGGGCGTTTAAAAGCCACCTCCCGACAAACTCCAAACCAGGAAACCGCAGAAGAACCGCTGCGGTTTTTTTGTGCCTGTAGTTTAATGGGTGGTTGAAACCACCAACGAACTTGTATTAAATCGTACGCATGTTTCGCTAGTTAAAACCACATTTCAGAAAGAATGCGAGGAGAAATCATGTCTGAGGTCGTTAGCTATAACCGGGAAGGCAACATCGGCGTTATTACCGTGAACTACCCGCCGGTAAATGCCCTCGGCCAGGCTGTTCGTTCCGGTCTGCTCGCAGCGCTTGAGCAGGGCCAGAAAGATACAGAGGCCAAGGCACTGCTGCTGGTTTGCGAAGGGCGCACCTTTATCGCCGGTGCCGATATCCGTGAGTTCGGCAAACCCATGCAGGAGCCCACACTGCCGACACTCGTGAATACCTTTGAAAGCAGCGAGAAGCCGCTGGTTGCCGCGATCCATGGCACCGCCCTGGGCGGTGGACTGGAAACCGCACTGAGCTGTCACTACCGGGTTGCGGTGAGCAGTGCCAAGGTGGGTCTGCCGGAAGTGAAACTGGGCCTTCTGCCTGGCGCTGGCGGCACACAGCGGCTTCCGCGCCTGACCGGTGCCCAGAAAGCACTGGAAATGATCACCACCGGTGAGTTTGTCGGGGCCAACGATGCCCTGGCCCTGGGTATTCTCGATGCCGTGGAACAAGGTGACGATATCCGCGCAGTGGGCATGGCCTATGCGCAGAAAGTGGTCGATGAAGGCAAGCCGGTACGTCGTGTTCGCGATATCACCGACAAAATCGAGGCGGACAAGGGCAGCGATGTTTTTGAGCAGTTCCGTGACGAGCTGAAGAAGCGGGCCAAGGGTCTGTTCTCCCCGTTCAAGTGTGTCGATGCCGTGGAAGCCGCCTTCAACCTGCCGTTTGACGAGGGCATGAAGCGCGAGCGGGAACTGTTCATGGAATGCATGGAATCACCCCAGCGCGCCGGTCTGATCCATTCGTTCTTTGGCGAGCGTGAAGTCTCCAAGGTCAAGGGTCTGCCGAAGGATACGCCGGTTCGTGACGTGAAGAGCGTTGGCATCATCGGCGCCGGCACCATGGGTGGCGGTATTGCCATGAACTTTGTCAATGTGGGCATTCCGGTCACCATCGTTGAAGTAAAACAGGACGCTCTGGACAAGGGCCTGGCCATCATCCGCCGCAACTACGAGAACTCAGCGAAGAAAGGCAAGCTGACCCAGGACGAGGTGGAGCAGCGAATGGCGCTGATTACGCCGAGCCTCACCTATGATGATTTCCGGGACGTTGACCTGGTGATCGAGGCGGTGTTCGAGAACATGGCCGTCAAGAAAGAAATCTTTGCCAAGCTCGATGAGGTCTGCAAGCCGGGTGCGATTCTGGCTTCCAACACCTCAACCCTGGATATCGACGAGATTGCCTCTGCCACCAAACGCCCGGAAGACGTGGTGGGTATGCACTTCTTCAGCCCGGCCAACGTGATGAAGCTGCTGGAAAACGTGCGCGGCAGCAAGACCTCCGATGAGGTGAAAGCGTCCGTGATGGCGGTCGCCAAGAAGATCAAGAAAGTTGGCGTCATGGTGGGCAACTGCTATGGCTTTGTTGGTAACCGGATGCTTCACAAGCGCGGCACCGAAGCCATGTCTCTGGTGGACGAGGGTGCGACCCCACAGCAGGTCGACAAGGTGCTGACCGATCTTGGTTTCCCCATGGGCCAGTTCGCGATGTCCGATCTGGCCGGTATTGATGTGGGTTACCGTATCCGGGAAGAGCGCCGCAAGTCGGGTGAAGACATCCCCGCCAGCTGGATGGACAAGCTTGCGGAGCAGGGTCGTCTTGGTCAGAAGACCCAGGCAGGTGTATACAAGTATGAGGAAGGCAGCCGCAAGCCGATTCCGGATCCGGAAGTGGAACAGCTGATCGAGCAGTTCCGCAAAGAGCAGGGGATCACGCCCCGGGAGATTACCGACCAGGAAATCCTCGAGCGCTGCATGTACGTGATGATCAACGAGGGTGCCAAGATCCTCGAAGAGGGCATTGCCGATCGTCCGCTGGATATCGACATTGTCTGGATCTACGGCTACGGCTTCCCGGCCTATCGCGGTGGCCCCATGTTCTGGGCCGATCAGGAAGGTCTGGACACCATTCTTTCGGCCGTGAAGAAGTATCAGGATACCGTTGGTGGTGAGCAGTGGGAGCCGGCGGCTTTGCTTGAGAAGCTGGTGAGTGAAGGCAGGAAATTCGGCGATCTCTAAGCTCGTAGGTCGGATTAGGCGAAGCCGTAATCCGACATCGAGTTGACCGTTAACCTCAGGTTGTCGGGTTACGGCTTCGCCTAACCCGACCTACATCTTTTAAAAATGAGGGCATTGTTATGTCTGATGCAGTCATCGTTTCCACAGCCCGTACTGGCCTGGGTAAATCCTACCGGGGCTCTTTGAATAATACCCACAGTGTCGATCTGGCGGGGCACGTGATCAAACATGCCGTCGATCGCGCCGGTATTGATCCGGCTATCGTTGAAGATGTGATCATGGGTGCAGCCTTCCAGGAAGGCGCCCAGGGCCGGAATATTGCCCGTCTGGCGGCTATCCGCGCGGGGCTCCCGGTGACGACCGCAGGTTTTTCCATCAACCGGTTCTGCAGCTCGGGTCTGCAGTCCATTGCCCTGGCTGCCCAGCGGGTTGTGTCCGAGAAGGTGCCGGCCATGGTGGCTGGTGGGGTCGAGTCCATTTCCCTGGTGCAGAACGAAAAGATCAACAGCTTTCACGCCACCAACGAGTGGCTGATGAAGCACAAGCCTGAGCTGTATCTTTCGATGATCGAGACGGCGGATGTCGTGGCCAAGCGCTATAACGTCAGCCGTGAGGCCCAGGATGAGTATTCACTGATTTCCCAGCAACGCACGGCGGCAGCCCAGCAGGCGGGCAAGTTTGACGATGAGATTGTGCCTTTCGACGCCACCATGCTGGTCAAGGACAAGGAGACCGGGCAGGTCAGTGAGAAACAGGTAACCCTGACCAGCGATGAATGTAACCGCCCGAACACCACCCTCGAGGGCCTGGCCGGTCTGGAGCCGGTGCGTGGGCCCGAGCAGTTTATCACGGCGGGTAATGCCAGCCAGCTGTCGGATGGCGCTTCCGTGTGCACGGTGATGAACAGCACCTACGCCGAGAAGCACAACATCGAACCCATGGGGATTTTCCGCGGCTTCGCCGTGGCCGGTTGCGAGCCGGACGAGATGGGCATCGGCCCGGTCTTCGCTGTCCCTCGGCTGCTGGAGCGAGCGGGTTTGACCATGGACGACATTGATCTGTGGGAGCTTAACGAGGCTTTTGCGTCCCAGGTGGTTTACTGCCGTGACCGTCTCGGCATTCCTATGGAGAAGCTGAACGTAAACGGTGGTTCCATTTCCATCGGCCACCCCTTTGGTGTCACTGGCTCTCGCCAGACAGGCCATGCCCTGATTGAAGGCAAACGCCGTGGTGCGAAATACGTGGTGATCACCATGTGCATCGGTGGCGGCCAGGGTGCTGCCGGCTTGTTCGAAGTAGTATGAAGTCGGAATAAACCCGGGGTCAGAGGAAAGCGTGCTTCTGGCCCCCACTTAATCGACAGGGGGAAACATGGACAGACAAGCCAAAGCAGTGGTCTGCCGGGAATGGGGACAGCCGGTTCAGGTGGAAACCATCACGGTGGAAGGCCCCAAGCGGGATGAAATTACCGTTAAGATCGCGGCCTGCGGCGTCTGCCACAGCGATCTGTCCGCCACCACGGGCAAGATTCCCTATCCGCCTCCCCTGGTCTTGGGGCATGAAGCCGCCGGCGTGGTTGTCGAAGTCGGTGAGGGCGTCACTGCCTTCAAGGAAGGCGACCATGTAGTGAGCACGTTTATCTCCATGTGCGGCAAATGCAGCCAGTGTGTCCGTGGCCGTCCGGTGCTGTGCGAGAACGCCCGCAAGGCCATGTTCAACCTGCCGGATGGCACCGTCAGAACCAAGGGTGCAGACGGCGAGCCCCTGAACGTCTTTGGCGCCTGCGGCGTGATGGCCGAGTTTGCCACCATGCACGTGGACAATTGTGTCAAGGTGGATGAAACCGTGCCCATGCAGAACGCAGCGCTGGTCAGCTGTGCCGTGATGACCGGTGTGGGCGCCGTGTTCAACACCGCAAAGCTGGAGCCCGGCTCCCGGGCCGCCGTGTTTGGTATCGGCGGCGTTGGCCTCAACGCCATTCAGGGCTGTGTCACCGCCGGCGCCGAGATGATCGTGGCGGTGGACAGCAACCCGACGAAGCTGGCGATGGCGAAAGAATTCGGCGCCACCCATACCGTGAATATTAACGAGGTGGAAGACGCAGCCAAAGCGATAAAGAAAATGACCGGCGGCGTAGACTATGCCTTCGAATGCGTCGGCGCCGGGCCGGTTGTCGAGCAGGCCTACAAGAGTCTGGGTCGTGGCGGCACTGCCGTGGTGGTGGGTGTGGCGGATCCGAAGGACAAGACCTCACTGACCACTCTGACCTTGCCGGCCGATGAGCGCACGCTCAAAGGCAGCTGGCTGGGCTCCGCCAGGCCGCAGCACGATTTCCCCAGAATCCTGGGTCTTTACAAGGCTGGTAAACTCAAGCTGGACGAACTGGTTACCCGGACCTACCCCATAGAAGAAGCCGCGCAGGCGTTCGACGATATGGTGGCGGGCAAGAATGCCCGGGGCGTAATTGTATTTGATTGAGGTGAAACGCATGAACGAACTGAACAGGAACTACATCAACGGCCAATGGGTCAGCTGGGCCGGTGACATGATCGACGTTCACGAAGCTGGCACCGGTGATGTGATTGCCCGGGTGCCCGCCGCTGGCGCGGATGAAATGGAACAGGCCATTGCTGCCGCCGACGCAGCGTTTGAAAGCTGGTCTGAAAGCACTCTGGAAGATCGGATCAAGGTGCTGGAACAGCTGCACGCGGGCCTGAAAGAGCGCGCGCCAGAAATCGCCGAGACCGTCTGCCGGGAAGTGGGCATGCCCATCAAACTGGCCACGCCGATCCAGGCCGGTATGCCGGCCGCGGTGACCAAAAGCTATCTGAAACTGCTGCCCGAGTTCCAGTTTACCGAACAGTCCGGAAACTCCGAGGTGCAATACGCCCCGGTAGGTGTGGTTGGCTGCATTACCCCCTGGAACTACCCGCTGCACCAGGTGATCCTGAAGATCGTTCCGGCGATAGCAGCCGGTTGCACCGTGGTGCTCAAGCCTTCCGAAATCGCTCCCCAGACGGCGTTTATTCTTGCCGAGATTCTGGATGGCACCGACCTGCCCAAGGGCGTGTTTAACATGGTATGCGGTTATGGCCATACCGTCGGGGATACGCTGATCAAGCATCCGGATGTGCGCATGGTGTCCTTCACGGGCTCCACCCGCACTGGCAACCTGATCGCCCACGCCGCGGCCGATGACTTCAAGCGCTTTGCCCTGGAGATGGGCGGCAAATCCGCCTCGGTGATCCTTCCGGACGCCGACCTGGCGGCTGCCGTGAAAGGCACGATCAACAACTGCCTGCTGAACTCCGGCCAGACCTGCACCGCTCTCACCCGCATGCTGGTTCCGGCCGACAAGCACGATGAAGCCTGTGAACTGGCCGCCGCTGCCGTGGCAAAAATGACCCCGGGCAACCCGCTGGAAGAAACCACGCGGTTAGGCCCGCTGTCTTCTGCCCAGCAGCGTGACAAGGTGATCGACTACATCAAGCTGGGTATCGAGGAAGGTGCCAAGCTCATCGCTGGCGGGCCGGAAGCACCCGAGGGTTGTGACAAGGGCTACTTCGTCAAGGCCACTGTCTTCGGCAACGTCAAACCGGATAGCCGCATCGCCCAAGAGGAGATCTTCGGGCCGGTGCTGTGCGTGATTCCCTACAACGATGAAGCTGAGGCTGTGAAAATCGCCAACGGCACCGAGTATGGCCTTTCCGGGGCGGTCTGGTCGGGAGATGATGCCAAGGCGAAGAAAATCGCCAGCAAGCTGCGCACCGGCCAGGTATTCGTGAATGGTGGTGCGTTTAACCCGATGGCACCGTTCGGCGGCTTCGGTCACTCCGGTATCGGCCGCGAATTCGGCAAGTGGGGAATGGAGGAGTTTCTGGAAGTTCGCTCGCTCCAGCTGTAATGACCGGAGCCTGGTGTCGGATTACGCCTTTGGCTAATCCGACCTAC
>CAZFQI010000060.1:13381-21073 GCA_964520755.1 uncultured Marinobacter sp.
ATGTTGCATGCAGTATGTAGGTCGGATTAGGCGAAGCCGTAATCCGACAGATGTCCGAATATGAGGTCGGCCACGGGGCTGGACCTAAAACACCCCACCCCGGGGCCAGCCACCAAAGCCTATAAGCCTCAGGCCTTCCCCCCAAGCAAAATCCTCACCGCCGTACAGGCATCCTCCAACTCCGCTTCTCTTGGCTCACGCCCGGCGATGATGTCGCTGTACAGGCAGGACTCCGCCAGCCGAATCATGAAGTAAGACAAGCTGAAGATGTTCATCGGTGGCTTGATGTGCCCGGCCGCCACCTGGTCTTTCAGCATCCGTGTGTTGGTCTCCACCGTGCGGGTATGCAGGATAGACTGGGAAGATGTGAGGATCTTCAGGGCGTATTCCGGGTCCTGGTTGATGAATCGCCGTAGCGGCTCGAAGTGCAGGATCGCGGAGTTGGTGCGTCGGTACACGCCGACGATGTAGTCCACGCCCACGCCGGGGGTGTCCGCCATGGCCTGTCGCCAGAGGGGCTCGTAAAGGGACCAGAGAATCTCGCCAATCAGCAGATCCTTGTTGCCCACCCAGCGAAACAGGGTCGCCCGGCCAATTCCGAGTTCATCCGCCAGAGGCGCCAGGTGAATGCGCTCACCCTTGAGCCACATGCGACGAGCCCGCTTGAACGCGTCGGCGGGTGTTGCCCTGGTAACGGTCTTGTCTGCCACTGAAACCTCATGCCCGAATTTCGATTCATTTTAACGGCTAAACCCGGAGGCCGCTATGCACGCTGCTCGGCCGGCCTGTGATGGTTTTGTGAACTTTTCCGCCTACACTCTGCTCTGAAAACAGTAAAAGCCATCGGCGACGGCAGCGAGCCCCGAGACCATGACACGAACGGTACTGATTATCGAAGACAATCCCGGCATCGGCGAGCTGGTCCGTATGCAGGTGTCGGATCTGGATATGAATGCCGTTCTTATGGATCGGGGTGATACCGGTCTGGAGCGGTTCCGCGAGGGTGGTATCGATCTGGTGATTCTGGATCTGATGCTGCCCGGTCTTGATGGCCTGGCGGTGTGCCGGGAGATACGATCCTGCCCGGGCTATGTGCCTGTCTTGATGCTGACGGCCAAGAGCACAGAGCTGGATAGGGTTCTGGGACTGGAAATGGGGGCGGACGATTACCTGACCAAGCCGTTCAGCGTGGCGGAACTTGCAGCTCGCATCAAAGCCCTTTTTCGCCGGGTGGACGCCCTCTCTCAAGGTTCGCCTGCAAGCAAGGAAGTTGAACAGATTCAGGTGGACGGGCTGAAAATTGATCCGGTTCGTCGGCGGGTATTTGTCGACGATCGGGAAGTGGATCTGACCGCCCGCGAGTTCGACCTGCTCTGGCACTTTGCGTCCCATCGGGGCCGGGTATTCAGTCGGGCACAGTTGCTCGATGCTGTCTGGGGCTACAACCATGAGGGTTATGAGCACACAGTGAACACCCACATCAACCGCCTGCGTAACAAAATTGAAACCGACCCCGCCGAGCCCCGATACGTCCAGACAGTCTGGGGTGTCGGCTATCGGTTCATGGATTAATCATGGCCTTGTCTGTATTCCGAACCCTCTATGCCCGGCTGGCCATTGGTCTGTTTCTGCTACTGCTGGTGGTAGGAGGGCTTTTCACCTTTTTGAGTCTGGCTTCGGTGAGGGAATACTCGGCCGCGGTAAACCAGCAACTGAACCGGGACCTTGCCCGGAATCTGGTGTCGGACCGCAACCTGGTAACCGACGGCGAGCTTAATCGGGACGCCCTGAAGCAGCTGTTTGAGCTGTACATGACCATCAATCCCAGCATTGAGATATACCTTCTGGATACCGATGGCAACATCCTTTCCTACTCGGCGGACCCTAACAAAATCAAACGCAACCGGGTGTCCCTGGGGCCCATCCGGACCCTGCTCGAAACCCCTGAAGCCTATCCGCTGCCCGGCGACGACCCACGCAGCCACGACCGGCGAAAAGTCTTCTCGGTCACGCCGGTGCCATCGGCAGACAACCCAACGGGCTACCTGTACGTTGTTCTGAGGGGTGAGGAATACGATCTGGCCGAGAGCATGGTGCACAGTAACCGCCTCCTGCAGATGGGCGCAGGCGCACTGGCGGTGAGCCTGTTTGTTGGTCTGCTGGCGGGGCTGGTGTTTTTCCGGTTGCTGACACGTCGGCTATCGCGACTGACCGAGCGGGTGGAATCCTTCGAGCGGGGAATGTCTTCGGAGAGCACTACAGCGGTTGCCGGCAAAGGGGATGACATTGATTACCTGGCCGCCCGCTTTGATCAGATGGCACAGCGGATTGTCGCCCAGCTGGATCTTCTGAAACACAAGGATGCCCAGCGCCGCCAACTGGTTGCCCAGGTCTCCCATGACCTGAGAACGCCACTGGCATCCATACAGGGTTACATTGAAGCGTTGCGACTGAAACAGGACACGCTTGGCGCCGAAGAGCGTGCCCGCTTTCTGGATGTGGTTCTTGCCGAGAGCCACCGGCTTGGTCGCCTGGTGGAAGAATTGTTTGAGCTGGCCGCACTGGATGCCCGGGAAAAACAGCCGAAGACGGAGCCGTTTGTGGTTGCCGAACTTCTGCACGATGTGGTGCAGAAACACCATCCAGAGGCGGAGCGCGCGGGCGTTGCCCTATCGATTGTTTCCGTTGCTCCGGTCAGGGTGCTGGCGGACATCGCGATGACCGAGCGGGTGCTGGACAACCTGATCAGTAACGCCATCAGCCATTCGCCAACCGGCACGCAGGTAACATTGGGCGTTGCCGAGCGGGAAGGCGGTGCCGAGATTACCGTCGCCGATGCCGGCCCCGGTATTGACGACAAGGACCTGGAACACGTCTTCGAGCCCTTTTACCAGGCCGCGGATGCTCCCCGCTCCGGGCATGTCGGGCTTGGCCTGGCCATTGCCCAGAGAATGGTTTCACTGCAGCAGGGAGAACTCTCTGTCCGCAATGCCAACGGTGCCATTTTCACGGTCTGGCTTCCTTTGGCCAGCGAGAGTTCCATGCCGGGCGGAGAAAAATCCACAGCGTTATGAATTCGTAACACCTGGTGAACGTTTTCGTGAATCCACGACCCTACGCTGTAGGTATGGAATCACGTGAAGGAGAAGTCTGATGAAACGCAAGATTTTGGGTTTGTTTTCCGCAGTGGCACTTGTCTCTGCAGCTGGTCTGTTCACTACCTACGCGGTTGCCGAAAAGTCGGAGTCGCAGATGAGCAAATACGCACCGGATCAGCCCGGCCTCGCCGTGGCGACCTTTGCCGGCGGCTGTTTCTGGTGTGTGGAGGCCGGGTACGAGAAGCGGGTGCCGGGTGTGGTGGAAGCTGTCTCCGGCTATGCCGGCGGGGAAGAGGCAAACCCCTCGTACAAGCAGGTTGCTTCGGGGCAGACAGGCCATACCGAAGCGGTGCAGGTCTACTACGACCCTGAAAAGATGACCTATGAAGGGCTGCTTGCCGGGCTCTGGCGGATGATGGATCCCACCGATAACCAGGGCCAGTTCGTGGACCGTGGCCAGCAGTATCGGCCGGCCATTTTCTACCACAACGCGGAACAGAAACGCCTGGCAGAGCAGGCCGTTGCGGAGCTGGAGGCTTCTGGCGTCTATGAAAAGCCGGTGGTGATCGAAATTGTACCGCTGGAGAATTTCTTCCCGGCCGAGGAATACCACCAGGACTATTACGACAAGAATCCGGTGCGCTATAACTTTTACACCTTCAACTCCGGGCGCTACCAGTTCATCGAGAAGGTTTATGGCGAAGACTACGAGCTCGATTACACCCGGTTCCAGGAAAATGCCACGGTGGATGGCAGCGACGATCTGGTGTCGAATGGCGCTTCGATGAACAGCCAAAGCCAGATGAGCGAGGGGTTTGATTCTGAAGCCTTTGAAAAACCAGACCAGCAGACTCTGAAGCAGCGCCTGACCGATATGCAATACGAGGTGACCCAGGAGGATGGCACCGAGCCGGCTTACAATAACAAGTACTGGGATAACAAGAAGCCCGGGCTTTACGTCGATATCGTCTCGGGCGAGCCGCTGTTCTCATCGCGGGACAAGTACAAATCCAACACCGGTTGGCCCAGCTTTACCCGGCCCATCACGCCAGACGCAGTGGTGGAGCGTGAGGACAATTCGTTCTTCATGACCCGCACGGAAATCCGCAGTACCCACGCGGATTCCCACCTTGGCCATGTCTTCGATGATGGTCCTGCGCCGACCGGGTTGCGCTACTGCATGAACTCCGCGGCGATGGATTTTATCCCTCTGGAGGACATGGAGGAGGCCGGCTATGCCAAGTGGATTGATGAGGTCAAACCGGAAACCGACATGGCCAGCCAGTAACAGCATTACCTCCGCACGCGGGATAAACGAGTAGGTCGGATTAGCGAAGCGTAATCCGACGATCACACTACAACCACAGATCCGCTACCCGGGTTTCCCGGCTGAAATGGTGCAACACCTGCGCCTGCAACAACTCCGCCGTTGCCATGGCATCAATCAGGGCGTTGTGGGCTGCGTAATGGGGCAGTCCATAACGCAACCGGCTGTCAGCCAAGCGGATCGATACCGGCTTCTTGCCCAACAGTTTTTGCCACCGGGAAGGATTGCGATCCGGATGTAGGTGGGCTTCGATGGCCATGGTATCGAGAACCGGAAACCGAATGCCCTCCCCAAGCCGCCATTGCAAGGCCACATCCAGAAACGGTCGTTCGATGTTCCGGTAATGCACCACGGGAATGCGGCCGTTCAGATAGCTGAACAATTCCCCCAGAATCTCCTCCAGATCAGGCGCCTTGTCGATGTCGCTGTGGGTGATGCCGTGGATGGTCACTGAGGTCTGGTGTAGTGGCAGTTTCGGGCGTACCACCCAGTGTTTTGCCTGGGACAGCTGAATACCGTCCAGCGTGAAGGGCACCAGACCGATGCTGACAATGGAGTGCTGGCTGGCATCGAGCCCCGTGGTCTCGAAATCAATGGCCAGCATCCGGACCTCTGAGATGGGCGTGTCGGGTGAGGGACAGCCGCTCTCATAGAAGGCTTTCAGGATCGGTGATTTGCTCTGTCTGGCCAGGGCCTGGTATTGCTCTGGCCAAGGCAGGCTGTGAACGGACGGCTCGCCAGAAGAGGCATCAGACATTACGGGCCACCTGGGCGTTGTAACGGAATCTCAGGAATTTCTGGGCATTGTTGACCACCTGGAACGCATCCTTGAGATGGCTTCTCTCGAAGGGTGAGAGATCTTCAGGCCGAACATTGTTGTCTGGCTCCCGGCCGGCTTCTATCGCCAGGGCCTGATGCCGGATCCGGACAATGGAAATGAACTCGAGGGCGTCCCTCAGGTTGCCAAGATCGTCTTCCATCAGGAGTTTGGTGTTGCCAATGGCCTTGAGGCGTTCAAAGGAATTCTGTGCCCGGGATTTACAGGCCAGGGCATGGATCCGGATCAGATCAGACAGGGGCGCTGTTCCCCGGCGTTTCAGGTTGAAGGTTTTCTGCTGCTTACCGTCTTCTTCGAGCACAAAGGTGCGGAAGAAGCCGATCGGCGGCGTCCGATTCAGGGCGTTGCGGGCCATCATGGCAAGGAAACGCTGGCTGTTACTGGCTTTGTCGGCCACCAGGGCCTTCAGTTGCTCGGCGAACTCGGTCTCGCCGTAAATGCCGTCCAGATCGAAGAAAATGTTGCTGTTAAGCAGCGCTTCGGCCTTAGGGTTCTCGATCCAGTCGGTGAAATAGCCCTTCCAGACGCTCAGAGGCTGCCGCCATTTCTGGTTTGTGGCCATGATGTCGCCGGTACAATAGGAGTAGCCACACTCGGCCAGTCCATCGCTGACGAATTTCGCCAGCACCCGGAAGTACTCATCGTGGGCCTCCGGCACAAAGCTGTCGTCCAGGATCATCGCGTTGTCCTGGTCGGTGACCACCAGCTGCTCGTCCCGGGCCATGGAACCAAGGGCCATGAAACAGTAGGGAACCGGCGGCGGTCCAAATTTCTCTTCGCCCAGTTCCAGCAGGCGCTGGGTAAAGCTGCGCCCGATGCCGGCCATGGCGCTGCCGATCATGTGGGAGTTGGCATCCTCGTTCACCATACGCACGAAGCTGTCGCGTACTTCCAGGCTGATTTTCTTGAGGCCTTTTACATCATGCTGGTGATAGATGTTGCTGACCAGATACAGGCTGCTCTGGCTCTCGTATTTCACGATGTCGGAGAGGGCAATCACGCCACGAACCTCGTCTCCGTCCATCACCGGAAGATGGTGCACGTTGTTGTGCAGCATGGTGAGCATGGCCTCGAATATGAACAGATTCGAGCGGATGGTAATCAGGTCTTCGGACATGATTTCACTGATGGGGGTTTCCGAGGCCAGTGCTTCGCTGAGGGCCCGGGTACGCAGGTCCCGGTCGGTAATGATGCCCTTGAGCCGAGGCTTTTCGCCTTCCTCGTCCATCAACAGCAGCGCAGAAACACCGTTTTCAGTCATGATCCGGGCGGCTTCCTGGAGCCGCACCGTGCGGGGTGCCGTAATCGGTTCGCGGGATATCAGCCGGGTGACCTTGGAGGTCATCAGTTCGTTGGATTTTTCCCGACGGGAAACGGCAGACCGCAGGCGGCTTCGGTCTTCAATCTCGACAAAATCGGCGAAGTTGTCGTCGTTTTCCCAAAGGTGTTGGAAGGTGTCGTAGGGGATCTTGTAGAGCAGGGTGTCTTCCAGGGCTTTGGCGGGGAAACGCACTTTCCTGTTCATCAGCAGGCCAAACTGACCGAAGACCTCACCTTCACTGATCCGGTTATACAGCTCCCCGGTTCGCCGATAGATTTCAACGGCGCCACTGCGCACGTAATAAAGCCAGCTGCTCGGATCGCCCAATTCCAGAATCTGGCTGCCAGCCTTGCAATAGACAACCTCTATTTCACCCACCACTCTATCGAGCAGCTCCTCGGCCATCTCATCAAACGGCGGGTACTGTGCCATGTGGTTGCGGATGTCGATGAGCTCGGCCTGCATAAAACTCCCTGCGTTGCTTAAGGAAAGTAGTTGTCAGTAAAGGAATATAGCAGCGGGGAACGCCAGCGGCCATGTCGACCTTTGATGGATCTCATTGACCGCTTCCCCCGGTGTTGCTAGCCTTGCTCCACTTTTTTCAGGTGTCCGTCGCAAAGCGCGACGGGTGAAACGGGAAATCGGTGAGCCTGGCATTGCCAGCGCAAGTCCGATGCTGCCCCCGCAACGGTAAGCAGGACAACGGCAATCTGTGCGCCACTGTGTCGCCAAGACATGGGAAGGTGATTGCCCGGGAACCCAGGGTTCCGCCTGCCAGCCCGGAGACCGGCCTGGAAAAACACCCGATGTTGCGGTGGGCGACCTGGGTGGGTGATATGCCGGTTCCGCTTTCCTGACACCAGTCTACCGCCTGCCCTGCTTTCCTGTTCCGCAACAAAAACCAGATTCCCGTGCGGGTGCGCGCGGAGTGCGGAGCAAGCTTCATGTTCAGAATTCAATGCCCTGTTGTACTGGCCGGCGTTTCCCTGGCCGCCCTGCCTCTGGCCGTTTCGGCCCAGTCTGCCCCAGAATCCGATGCCCTGGATCCAATCGTGGTTACCGCGACACTGGGGCCGAAAACCGTTGGTGAGAGCCTGTCTTCGGTTAC
>CAZFQI010000061.1:0-20877 GCA_964520755.1 uncultured Marinobacter sp.
CGGCATTCGTGGGTGGGGTAATGTCCAATGGCTGATGGTGCTTCAAGCCAAGCATGGCTGCCTCTCCTGGGCCCTCAATATTTATAGGCCCATTACTGAATAGTTCAGTAAAAGTATAGGCTCTTCCCTGGCGCTGAGCAATATTGCCCATTACGGGCGAGGATGAGCGTAAACGCTCATCAGCGGACAGAGGCATTTCTCACTGTGTCGGATGAAGATCGCAGGTAACGGAGGCAGAAGGGAAATTGCGGACACAAAAAAAGCCATTTCTTACAGCGGATGTAAGTAACTGACTTTCTTGGCAGGAGTGGTAGGGCCACCCAGATTCGAACTGGGGACCTCTACCATGTCAAAGTAACGCACTGAGCAAAGTAGGATCTCGTGGCGCAGGATAAAAGCAGGCTGGAAAAATAGATGCCCGCTTGCGCGGGCATCGTGATTCAAGAGCAAATTGGAACTGAGGGGGCAAAACCCTGGCTCAGTAGTACCTGTGGGAGAACTCCACGTCGGTGCCGTCTTCCCGGGTCAGCATTCGGGCATAGATTTCCCGGGGGCCGATACCGTCGTCGACGAAGCCCTGCACGCGGACGCGCTCTCCGGCGTTAACGGGTACCCAGTTGGGGCCCACGTATACCCTTACTGAGCCGGTATCATCAGCAAGCCGAAACTCGTCCTCGTCGAGAATTCTTTCGACCACACCCTCAACCGACACCATGGAACCACGTTTCAGGTCAGCCACCGGTGTCAAAGAGCCCGCATTGGCGGAAGAAACAGAAACCAGGGCCACTATCACTGCAAATGCAAACACTTTCATGTGATCACCTCTATGTTTTCTAACCGGATAAAGATTCTCGCTTGACCTTGCGGGAACGCGGATCAGTCGAACGCCAGGATCAACAAAGCAAGAAAAACCACACCACTGATGACCAGCCACTTCTTGGTGACACAGATTTCGATTTCTTCGGCCAACCAGTCGCCGGTCTGCTTGAGATTCAGTTTTCTGACGTCTTTCATAGAATGCTCCTTTTGCTGACAGACACTCTGTTTGTGTCTGAAAACAAGATTACCGCCCAAACCTGACGGCAACCTGACGGGAGCAGAATATTCAGGCTGAAATGTAGGAGAGAGTAAACCGGGCACCGCCGTTCTCGTGGTTTGCCGCCTCGACTGAGCCACCTTGTGCCCGCTGGAGCCGGGCGACGATGGCCAGGCCAAGGCCCGCCCCTCCGGGGGCTGCGCCTTCTCCACGCCAGAACAGTTCGAACATCCTGGCCATGGCATTCGACGTCAATCCCGGCCCCTGGTCGTAGACGGCGATGGTGGTGTCGGCGTTGACGGCTATCTCCACCTCGCCGGGTCCGCCGTGGAGAATCGCGTTTTCGACAAGGTTGGTGAGTGCCAGTTCAACGGCTTCAGCGTCGGCCCGGGCAATCACAGGCAGGCCGGTTGTGGACAGTGACAGGGTAACACCACGCTCGTAGGCGAAAGGCGCCAGGGCTGCAGTCACTTTGCTGGCGATCTCTTCCAGGTTGGCCCGGCAGCTATCCGGCACCGTTAGCTCATCGGCTCTGGCGCAGGCCAGCAACTGGTTGACGGTTCGCGACAGGTGGGTAAGGTCAGCCTTTAGCTGGTCGCGTCCCGGCCCGGCAGGAAGCCCATCCAGCCGGGCAAACAGGACCGAAACGGGCGTTCTGAGGGCATGTGCTGCCTCCGCCGTCCGCCGTTTTTCCGAGGCCAGGGCCTCGTTCAGGCGTTCCAGAGAACGGTGGGTTGCCGTTACGAGGTCAACAATTTCACGGGGGAAAGCCCGGTCCTGTAGAGGCGGAGCAGGGGAGCCGGGTGTAATGCTGCGGGCCCAGCGGGCGGCGTCAACCACAGGTCTGATCCCGCGACGGATCATCAGGGCGTTCACCGCTATCAGAATGAGGGCCGTCGGCAGAATGGGAAGCCAGATGTGAGTGACGAACTCGTCCACCAGAGCTTGCGTTAACAGCCCGGCAGGATCGCCAGCCATCACGAACACAAGCCGAAGATTTTCCCCATCCACACGGGCTTTATGGGAAGCCACCAGTAAACTGCCTAGTGAGCTTTCCTGCCTGGTCAGCCAGTCCTGGGCGAAGGTGCCGGTATCAAAAGCCTCCGGAGGGATCAGTTCTCTGTTTTCGGAATCCAGAACCCGATTGTCCGGCTGGATAACCGCGAAACCGTAGTCCCCCGGGTTTGTTTCAAAAAGCGCCCTTGTCTGGGTGCCGATACGTTCAGCGCCTTCGCCAAGGTCAGCCTCAAGCTGCGCCATGATACGTTCGATCACTTCACCTTCCAGCGCCTGCCTGTCCGATCCATAATAAATGCCGACGGCCACAGCATTAAAAATCAGAACCGCAGCGGCAATCCAGACCAGCCGCCGGGTCAGGATATTTGCCAACGGCACCGGATGCTCACTCATTCGCGATCCTCTTTCACAAGCATCCAGCCGACACCGCGGACTGTCACAATGGAAGTCTCACTCCCGGCAGACGCGAGTGCCCGCCTCAAGCGGGAGACGGCAGCTTCGAGCGCATTGGGGGTGACTTCGTCGTCGAACGCATAGATTGCATCCTCAAGTACTCGACGTGGCGAAACCCGGCCACCAGAGCGCAGCAGTTGCTCCAGCACGCTGAGCTCACGGCGACCAAGTATCACCGGCTTGTCGTCCACCGTTACGGATCGGCAGACAGTGTCCAGACTGATAGGCCCGAATGAAAGCAGGGCGTCCGAGCGTTCCCCCGGCCTGCGCAGAACCGCCCGGCATCGGGCAACAAGCTCGGGCATTTCAACGGGCTTTACAATATAGTCATCGGCACCGCCATCGAGGCCGGCGAGGCGATCATCTAGCTGATCCCTGGCCGTCAGGATGATGACTGGGGTCAGCCCTTCGTTCCTCAACGCGGGCAACACCGATAAGCCGTCGTTATCCGGCAACCCCAGATCCAGGAGAACCAGGGCATAGGGTGCCTGCTGGGCAAAGGCCATTGCCTGCCTTGCGGACCCTGCGTGGTCGACGGAAAATCCCGCCCGGCAGAGGGCTGCTTTGACGGCTTCGGCGAGAGGCGGGTGATCTTCTACCAGGAGAATGCGCAACGTTGTATTCCGACCTTCCTTTGCAGGTAAGAGCTATCAGGCCGGAATGCCGCGTTTTTTTCAAGCTGCGAGTGCGGAAAAACAGGAGGGCTTTTCTTCAGGCACAAAAAAAGCCAGTTCTTACAGTGGATGTAAGTAACTGACTTTCTTGGCAGGAGTGGTAGGACCACCCAGATTCGAACTGGGGACCTCTACCATGTCAAGGTAGCGCTCTAACCAACTGAGCTATGGTCCTGTGTCCTGCAACGGGGACGAAATATACTGATTCGGCCGAGGCTGGTCAACCACTTTTATGCGGTTTTCCGCTTGCGGAGTTTTTCCTTGATCGCTTTGCTGAGCACTGCCCAGCGGTTGACGATCAGAGCAGCAAAGATGAGGCCACACCCGGCCAGTTGAATGCTGGTCATAGTCTCGCCAAACCATCCTGCGGCGAACAGGGCAACCCAGACTGGCTCCAGTACCAGGATCACCACCCCATGGCTGTTTGCAGACAGGCTCTGGGCGAAAGTCTGAAGCAGGAAACGACCGGCCGTACCAATGACGGCACTGGCTACCACCCACCAGACCAGTATTGGCGAAAGGTTGTTCAGGGTAGGCTGCCAGGGTTCCATGATCATGGATTCAATAAGGGTGAGCACGCCAACGGTCAGCAGCGCAATGGCCGTGAGGGGCAGGGCGGGTACCCGATGCTTTTCCACGGTCTTGCCCGCCCGGTTAATCACCGTTCGCTGGTTGGCCGCCCGGGTATTGAGATTGAAATACAGGGCGAAGATCGTCGCTGCCATGACAAAGAAAATCTGGCCCGCTTCGGGTCGGAAGCCGTTTTCAAGGGACAGCAGCGCCAGCCCGGCAACGGCAATGGGAATGGCCAGCCAGGTACTCGCAGGCTGGGCTTCCTTGAACACCAACCGGGCAATAATGGGAACAATCACAACGCCCAGGCTCGTCAGGAAGGCTCCTTCGCCCAGGCTGGTTATGTGAACCAGCCCCATCACCCAGCAAGTCATGGCCGTGCCGAACACCAGGCCCACACCCACACTTCGACGAAGTTGATCCACGCTGAGTTTCATCAGTGAGCGACGGGCGAAAAAAGCGAGTACGGTTCCGGCAATCAGAAACCTGGCGGCCATGAACATCAGCGGAGGCATCAGCAGAACTGCTTCTTTGGAAAACATCCAGCTGATGGCCGCAAACAGGGTGACAACAACCAGTAAAAGATCGGATTTGTGGGTGTCAGACATCGTATATCGCTTGCCGGCAGTGGGTGAATCAAACGGGAAAGCGGACCAATGTATAGTTTGCGAACTAAAAAGAAAAGATGGGTAGAACTACCAAGGTCGGAAGCGGCTCTTCCCTGAGCCTGATGTTGTGTTCCGGAAGGGATCAGTTGTTGAGCGTGCTGTATACCAGATTGGACATGTCCGTCTGGTCCGAGCCGGGTACTTCAATGTACCGGTCGCCCGAGCCCCACCACTGCCACCAGGCGCGCTTGTTGTAGGTGCGGCTGGCGAAATCCACCTGCAAACCGTTCAGGGTGGTGTTGTTGACCACCGGCACGGAGATATTGCCGGTCTCGGAGCCGAGCACGCCGCTGTGGGTGACGTCCTCGTTCATCAGTACCGGATAGTGGTTGAAGTACAGAGCACCCGGGCCATTCTGGCTCGTTACCTTGCCCGCCAGGCTGATGCTGGAGGAGCAGGAATCAATCCCGGCAGCGGAGGTTGCACCACAGGCCGAATGGGTGGGTACCACGCCATCGTCGGTGCCGGCGATAAACGGCTTGGTGATACCGCCGTAGGACGAGCCACCGGCCACAAAGCGCAGCCTGGGGATTGAATTCGGGCTTACCGCCAGGTTGCGCGCTGCGTTGGTTTGCAGGTCGTTTACGACACCCAGTTTGCCGGGCTCGGGTTCAATGCCCGTGAAGGCTTCGACTGCCGCCCTGAGGGGCCAGTTGTACCAGCTGTCGTTGTAGGCAAGGCTAAGGGCAAGGTTGGCCAGTTCCGTGCCGCCCCCGGCGCCGGAGTAATCCAGGGCTGCCAGGATTTTCAGCGGTTGAAGGCCCTCAGACTGAAGCCACCGAGCCTGGTTTTCCAGCAGATAGCGGGTAACCAGATCACCCGTGGAGTGGGAGACGACGATGCAGTAGTCATTGCACAGCCCTTGTTGACTGATCTGCCGCATCTGTTCATAGGCCTGCTGGGCAATGCCACCTTCAACGCGTCCGTCACTGCCCCAGTCGATGCGGGCTTCGGCACGGGAGAGCCAGAAGGTGCGCCAGTAGTCCTCACCGGCGCTCTTCACATCCTGGAGGTTGGCCGGAGGGTTGGCCAGGTCTTCCTGCTGGAAGCCGTGAACCAGGATTACATTGTGCCCGGCCAGCTGGGCCTGGGCGGTGCCGGCAAACAGGCTGCCGGTGATGGCGACCGCCAGGGCGGCCTTACAGGCACTTCCGATCTTTGTTGTTTTCATAGTTGCTCCGTCTTTGCTGAATTATTGTTGTCACAAGACGTTTCTCCGCCAATTCGGGCGGTACGGCCCGGCGTCAGCCGGCGCAGAGCTTTCGCCCTGCCATCAGAACTTGTCGGCAAGCTGCCGGAGCAGCGCCGCCCGTTGTTCCGATTCGGGGTTCACCGCCGGCGTATCAGTGAGACTGTCCAGATCCGGCGGTGTGAATGCGTAGCCCTCGTCGGGCCCGAACGCGTAATTGGTTCTGTCACCTGGCTTGGCGGGAAGCTGGCGAATCTGCAGGTTCTTCAGCTGCAGTTGGCCGTCCACAGTCCGGTTGGCCAATACCGTGCCGTGAGCCTTCAGGTTGATGGTGTCCGAGGTGCTGTCCAGCCGTTTCTCCATCTGCAACTGGGCAACCGGGCGCTGCCCGATGAAAAGCTGGGCCGAGAGCGCGTAAAAGCCGGGATCTTCCGGTGAGAACCGAACCGGGATGATCAGATTGTTACCGCTGATGCGGGCATCGCCCAGCCCCTCGAACTCTCCCAGGTGGGGTTCAATGGTCAGGGTTGAAGCATGGCGAACCGGTTTGCCGTCAAGCCTGGCTTCGACGATCAGGCGGTATTCACCCGGTGATTCGTCGGCGGACAGAGCGCCTTCGAAGTAACCCGGCGAACCGGCTTCCTCCAGTGTGGTACTGGCGACAGCGTCCCGGCTCTCGGGTCTCTCGAGGGTTGCAGAAAGAGAACGGTCAACCACCTGAGGGCCCTGGATGGCCGCTACAACAAGGATCTGTTCGCCCGCTGTAAACCGGTACTTCTCGAGCGTGACCGTAAACTGCCCGTCACCCTCCAGTGGCAGGCTCACCGGCTCGTAGTGATTGCCACGGTAGGCGTTGGCCTGTTCCGGGCTCAGAGGCACCGACCAGGCAGGGTATCGTGTGGATTCGGCGTATTGGTCGGCAACGCTGGCCAGCATGAAGCCAAGGGCGTTGTCGGTTGGCGGTTCAGGTTGCTGTGAGGGGGAGTCGGGCGGTTGCTTTGCCGGCACTGTGTTCTGAACGGACGCAGAGTCGTTTTTGCTGGCCAGCTCAGTGAGCCAACTGAATTGGGCGTGGTTGTTGGCGGAAAGCAGGTATCCGGTGCCAACCACACCGGCGGTTACCATTGTCAGCAGTAAAATAGCCTTACCGGGCATGCGGCAGGTCCCTGGTTTATTGTTGTAGCCTTAAACATAACGGGATTTACGCCGCAGCCCAAAATTCCGGCCTGATTGTGTAACGGAATGTGTCCGTGTTGTGCGCTCGGTCACATTCCAGTTGCCCGGAACATCCAGGCAGACATCAGAGCCAGCCGGACTCCCGAATGGCTTCGAATCCGAAGTGCAGTTTCACTTCATCGCCGACCATGGCCTGATCCAGGCCGTAGGTCATGCCCCATTCACTGCGCTTGAGCGTGGTGGAAGCACTGATGCCAAGGGTGTATTCCTCATGGCCGAAGGGGTACACATCAGCCTTGTTGAGGGTCACGTCCAGTACCACGGGCTTGGTCTGGCCAAGCAGCTCCAGATCCCCTGTTACCTTGCCGGTGTTCTCGCCGGTGGTTTCGAAGTCGGTAATGGTGAAGGTGATCTCCGGATGCGCTTCGCTGTCGAGGAAGTCTTCATTGCGAACGTGCTCGTCGCGCTTTTTGTGGTTGGTAAACACGCTGTCACTCTGGAACACCAGTTTACCGGATTTGAGTTCCCTGGCTTCCTCGTCGTAAACGAACTGTCCCTCGACTTCCCGAAACATACCCATTACCGGGGCGTACCCGATGTGCATGATCTCGAAGAACATCGAGAAGTGTTCGTCGTCGACAACAAAGTTTTGCGGCTCGGCCATGGCTGCCGGGCTCAATGCGAGGGCCGCAGGCAGGGCAATGGCAGAGCGGGTAAGGGTTTTTCGGTTAATCAACATCATGGTGATGTCTCCTCTGATAAAGCCAGTGAATATCCACGAAAAACGACCACACAAGCAGCGCAAGGGCGGTTGCAAGGGTGGCGCTGGCAAACAGCGTATTGATTGGCGGCAATACCGCCACAAGCAGGGTAACGATCTGCCACACGCAAACCGTCTTACGTCTGAAACTGTCCGGCAGCGGCGCATTCAGCCAATCGGCGAAGTGGCTGGCAGCAACAAAGGCGTAACGAACAAGGCCAAGGGCAAGCACCCAGATGCCCGCCTTGCCCAGTGCCAGAACGGCGATACAGAGCCCGAGGATGAAAAGGGCATCCAGTTCCATGTCGAACCGGGCGCCGAAGTTGCTCTCGGAGCCCGTCGCTCTGGCGACTTTGCCGTCCACTCCATCCAGGATCAGCGCCAGCAATGCCATCCAGCCATACAACCAGAGGCTGTCGGTCAGGTGTCCGGCGAAGGGGGCCAGGGCCACCAGGACAATCACCAGGCAGCCCCTCAAAAGGGTTGCCCGGTTTGCCCAACCGAAGTCCCGGGTTTCGGGCCAGGCCCGGATAATCAGGCCACAGAGACCCAGGTAAAGTGCGGCTGCCAGCAGATAGAAAAGATCGGGCGGAGTGGTGAGCCAGCCTGTGGCCAGGCATAGCAGAACAACGAGACCAAAACCCCAGGCGAGGTCCAGCTGCAGGGGAATCCTGTGTGAGGCTGAATGGCCGTTAGAATCCATCACTGAACTCCAGCGTATAGGTTTGCAGGCATCAAACGCTCCAGATGCACTGTACACTGACTATAGTTGATATGTCTGAGTGTGCTTACGAGCATTGACCGCGTTCAGACCTGAAGGTTCAGCCCGGGAAGGGCGACGACAAAAGCCGCTGAGAACACTGCCAAGAAAGGAGCTCCCATTGCAACGCGATCCTGAAGTGCATCGCAATCCTGAAGTGCACCGTGACCCTGACACTCCCAACACCGAGACAATGGCCCGGGCCTGGTGGGTCACCGGCGCCGGCAAAGGCGAGATTCAGGAAACGCCTTTGAAAGAGTTCGATGGCGAACAGAAGGAAGAGCTGGTCACTGTACAGGCTCTCTATTCGGGGATTAGTCGGGGCACTGAATCACTGGTCTTCCATGGCAGGGTCCCGAGAAGTGAGTACTCCGCAATGCGGGCCCCCTTCCAGGCGGGGGATTTTCCCTGGCCGGTGAAGTACGGCTATGCCAACGTCGGTAAGGTTATTGAAGGGCCTGTGGAGCTGGTGGGGCAAACGGTGTTTTGCCTTTACCCCCACCAGAATCGTTATCGGGTGCCGGCGTCGGCGGTCACGCCTTTACCGAAAGACCTGCCCGCCGAGCGGGCGATTCTTGCCGCCAATATGGAAACCGCCGTTAACGGCCTCTGGGATGGCGCACCCGCGGTGGGTGACCGAATCGCCGTGGTTGGTCTCGGTGTGGTTGGTTTGCTCGTCGCGTGGCTGGCCAGTCGCATCCCGGGAACCCGTGTTACCGCGATTGATACGAATCCAGAGAGGCAGGCCGTCGCCGAACAGCTGGGGCTTACTTTCAGCAGCGAACCCGGGGCCGGCGCCGATGATCACGACCTGGTGATCCATGCCAGCGGCCACCCATCGGGCCTGGAAACGGCTCTGGGGCTGGCCGGGCAGGAGGCCACCATTGTTGAAATGAGCTGGTACGGGGATCAACTGGTACCTGCACCACTGGGTGCCGCATTCCATCCGCGGCGTATGACCCTGAAATCCAGCCAGGTAGGCCAGATTGTGCCCTCCCGCGTCCCACGGTGGGACTATCGAAAACGCCTGTCGCTGGCGCTCGAACTGCTCCAGGACGATGCATTGGATGCGCTGATTACCGGCGAGTGCCGGTTCGATGACCTGCCAAAATCCATGGCACGAATTCTGATTGATGGCCGGGACACTCTCTGCCATCGAGTTGTTTACTGATAATCCAAACTACCTGATAAGGAGAGACTATGTTCGGCTTGACGGTCCGGGACCATATGATGATTGCCCACAGCTTCAACGGAGAAATCTTTGGTCCTGCTCAAAAGGTCCATGGCGCCACTTACGTGGTAGATGTGACCTTTGAGCGTCATCAGCTGGATAAAGACGACCTGATCGTGGATATTGGTCTGGCCTCCGAGCTTCTCAACAACATCCTCTCCGAATTCAATATGCAGAACCTGGACGAGCTGCCGGAACTGCGAGGCCGCAATACCACCACGGAATTCATGGCCAAAATGGTGTTCGACCGGATGGCGGCAGCCATCCAAGGGGGCCGCCTGGGCGAGACGGGGAAAGGCATTGTCAGCCTGAAAGTCACCCTCTCTGAATCCCACATTGCCTGGGCCAGCTACCATGCCGGAATCTGACGCACCGGCATTCGTCGAGTTTCTGGTGCCGGGCGATCCGCAGCAGAACACTGGCGGTTACCGGTATGTCCGCAAGCTGGTGGAGGCACTTTGCGAGGATGGTTGTAGGGCCCGGGTAAGCGGTTTGCCCGGGCAGTTCCCGCGCCCGGACAAGGTTGCCCGCAATGCGATGGCTGAGAAACTTGCGAGCTTTCCCGATGGCACTTCTGTGGTACTCGATGGCCTTGCCATGGGTGGCCTGCCGGAGATCGTCGAAAACCATTCCCAACGCCTGAATCTGCTTGCACTCGTTCATCATCCCCTGGCTGACGAGACTGGCATCAGCGAAGCCGACAGGCAGTGGTTTTTTGAGTCCGAGAAACGGGCGTTGAGGTTCGTGCGAGGTGTTATCACCACCAGCCAACACACCGCCGCCCGTCTGGCGGATTACGATGTGCCGGCTGAGGCCATTCGAGTCGCTGAGCCGGGTGTGGCCGGAACCAAAAACCCGAAAGCCCGGATTGAGTCTTCTGAAAAAAATGGACCCCACATCCTGTGCGTCGCCCATCTGTCACCGAGAAAGGCCCAACACCAACTGGTGGAAGCGCTGCAACACATGAAGGCCATCCCATGGCAGTGCACGCTGGCGGGGTCTGACAGCCGTGCTCCGGAATACAGCCAACAGGTGCGTCGGGCGATTGCCGATGCCGGTCTTGAAGACAGGATTGAACTGGTTGGGGAAGTGGAAGAGTCCGGGCTTGCTGATCTCTACTGCCGGGCCGATTTCTTTGTACTGCCGTCGCTCTACGAGGGCTATGGCATGGTGATCGACGAGGCGCTGGCAGAAGGACTGCCAGTCATTTCCTCCGATGGCGGTGCCCTTGCCAAAACGTCTGCGAGGCCGGGAGTGGTTCAGTATTGTGCCGGTGATGTTCGGGCCCTCGAGGCCCGGATCAGGAACTGGCTGGAACATCCGGATCAGTTAGATCATTCCCGCAAACTGGCTGCCAGGGAATCAAGGCGGATTCGATCATGGGCCGATACCGCCAAAGACGTTAGCGAAGCATTGCGATTCTTTCAGGGTTTGCCGTCCCACCTGCACCAGCATTCCGAATTTGCGAGCGAGTGGCTGGCGGCCCGGGAGGCAGCCGATCATCGGGCGCGTTCGAGGGAACTGACCGATGAGTTAAACCAGTGGCTGCTCAGCCACTACAAGAGCCTGCCGCCCGAAAGCCATTGCCCGATGCAGATTGTCGACATTGGCACCGGCCGTGGCTCCAACGCTCTGTTTCTGGTGCCCCCCTTGCAGGTACCTCAAGCCTGGCTGGCCCTGGATCAGGATGCGGCGCTACTGCGCGACGCCGAGCAAAGAGTGGACGTACTGGACGTCCCATTTGAAACCCGCACCGTTCAGTTGTCGCCCGAGAACATGGAGCAACACCTGCCTGCCGAAGTTGCCCTGATCACGGCGTCAGCACTGATTGATCTTGTTTCAGAACCCTGGCTGAAAGCGCTCAGCAAGGCGGCGGTGCGCCGAAAATCGGCGATGCTCATCGTACTGAGCTATGCGGGGGATTTCGAATTGTTGCCAGGTCATCCGGATGATGAGCTGCTTCGGGATCTGGTGAACCAGCACCAGCACGGCGACAAGGGCACCGGTGCGGCCCTTGGGCCTGAAGCCCCCCTCGTTCTTGAAGACCTGCTCACCGGGGAAGGTTACCGGGTCAAGCTGATGGAGTCCCCCTGGACCCTGAATAGTGGGGATCAGGTATTGGCGCGGATGCTGATGCAGGGATGGACCGACGCCGCCATTGAACAGTCGCCCACGGACCGTGATCGCCTGAACCGATGGCTGGAAACCCGGAACCGTCAGTTGTCCGAGGGCAAACTGACGGTTGTTGTCCGGCATCTGGATCTGCTGGCGCTACCACCCGGGGAGTTGCTTTGACGGAACTGCGCCAAAGACGGTTGCGACTGGCGGCCCGCTGGCTGTTCACGGTTCTTATCATCGGATTTGTTATCCGCTCCGTGGATGCCAGTGCTCTATTCGAAGAGCTTGCCCGTGTTTCCTCCTATGTGTTGTTGCCTGCATTGGCGCTTACGGTTTTCCAGGTTGCGCTTTCTGCCTGGCGCTGGCGCTATACCGTGGAACGGCTTGGTCTGGCTCTGTCGTACCCTGTTGCGATTCGGGAGTATTATCTGGCCACTTTCCTGAATCAGGTCCTGCCGGGTGGCGTCTTCGGTGATGTAAACCGCGCCTGGCGCCATGGCAGTAGCGCTGGTGAGCGTTTGTCGGCGGTTCACGGGGTGGCCATTGAGCGACTCTCTGGCCAGTTGGTGCTGGGTCTGGTTGTCGCCCTCTCCGTCGGCTGGCTGGTCGGTTCCGGGCATCTCACTATCGGCCCTTGGGACGGCGCCGGGCAATGGCTCGTTATTCTTGCTGTCGTCGTTGTTCTGGGGGGCTGGCTGGCGCTTAGAACCGCAGTGGCAAGTTACCTGCAGCGTCTTCGGCATGATCTGTATCAGTCGCTGCTGAAACGCACGGTATTGCCGGTCCAGCTGGGCTCTTCGCTATTGGTGTTGGCGAGCTACCTTGGGGTGTTTCTCTGCCTGGCTTGGGGAGCCGATTATCTTGATGGTGTGGAATCTGTGGCCGTGATTGCCGGGCTGGGCAGTATTCTGTTGCTGAGCATGGTTATCCCACTGACCGTGGCTGGCTGGGGGATTCGGGAAGGTGCTGCGGCTGTGCTCTGGCCAATGGTTGGTCTGCCGGCAGAGCAGGGGGTGGCACTCAGTGTGGGGTATGGGGCCTTGGTGCTGGTTTCCAGTTTGCCCGGGGTGGTTTTTTTGTTCATCGGCCAGCCGGAGAAGGGGTGAGTCCGGGATTGTTTGTCGGATTACGCCTGCGGCTAATCCGACCTACGTTTATAGGCGCCGCGGGAAAAATCGGGGTTCGTAGGTCGGATTAGCGAAGCGTAATCCGACAAAACCAGCTGGATTACTCTCGCCGCTAATCCAGCTTCGTGTCGCGGGAAAAATCGAGATCGAAGAGCATGTCGCTTCCAAGGTTCACCAGCTGCGCCCTCGGCCGGAGAGCATCATCCAGAAAATCGATCTCCGGAAGGGAGAAGGCTGGTCTGCCGCTGCCGATGATCATGGGGGCGACCATGACGTGAAGCCGGTCCAGCAGGCCGGCGTTGAGGAACGAGGAGACGGTGACGCCGCCCCCCTCAACGAACACCTTTTTCAAACCCAAATCCGCCAGAACCTGAAGGATAAACCGTGGATCCACGGGCTCCTCGGCGTCCGCATCTCCAAGACAGGGAATCACGCTAACCCCGGAACCAATAGACGGATTCTTGCTTTTGTCATAGCGGCCCGCCACCAATCGCAGGGTAGGGGCTTCGCCATCGGTAAACAGGTGATGACTGTCCGGAACGCGATGATGGCGATCAATAACCACTCGTACCGGGTTGCGACCGCTGGTGCGACGCACGGTGAGGCGGGGATTGTCTGTGGAGGCGGTGCCGGCACCCACAATAACCGCATCGGACACCGCGCGTATCCGATGGAGATGGGTAATGCCATCGTCGCCGTTGATGAAACGGGAGCGGCCGGTCACCGTTGCGATCCGCCCGTCGAGGCTCTGTCCCAGTTGGCCGATGACTTTGGGGCTGCCATCTTCAGGAACCGGCCGACACAGGGGGAGGAACACCGAAAGCAGATCCTTCGCCTCGCCCGTGGCCGGCTGCATCAGGTGCCAGGCGCCGTGGCCATTGAGTTTTACTGCTTCTTTATCGGTTCCCGGCAATGGCAGTGTCACATTGCTGCGGTTAACTGCGCTAAGCACCAACTCCCATGCCGAGTCGATATCCAGGGTTCTTGCCGCCATAAATAGCCTGTTTGGTTGTTGCCCGGGAGCTGCCAAGACTCCTTTAGTATAGGCAGATTGTGTGCAAAGCTATATGTACGTTACATTTCCGGATTGATTCACTTCGCAGGGCATTATCGGGACAAGACTCCCGATTTGGATGACGAGGTAAATGGCCATGCAACATGCGCAACCCATTCAGCACTGGGAACCAGAGAAGCCTGAGGACCACGGGCAACTGGAACTTCCCGGTATTGCCCTGGACAAGAGTGATGAGCTGCTGGAGTCGCTGGCTGAGCTTGAGGAAGCGCTTGAACAGGTGCAGCTGACCGGAGAAGAGGTTGAATTGCTTCGCCGGTTCCGCAGGACGACCGCGGAAAACCGGCGAATGATTCTTCAGATTCTGGGCAGCTGAACCCGCCCCGGATCCCTTACTTGCCTTTCTTGTAGATATTCTCGTAGACGTAGTTGGTGGCTTCCACAAAGCCATCAATGCTGCCGCAATCGAATCGGCGCCCTTTGAACTGGTAAGCCAGTACGCAACCGTTCTTCGCCTGTTCGAGAAGGGCATCGGTAATCTGGACTTCACCGTTCTTGCCCGCCGGCGTCTTTTCGATAATGTCGAAAATATCCGGTGTGAGAATGTAGCGGCCAATAATGGCGAGGTTGCTCGGGGCATCTTCCGGAGCGGGCTTTTCCACCATATCGGTGATCCGGTAGAGACCATCTTTCATGGATTCGCCGGCAATCACGCCGTACTTGTGGGTTTCATCGGCCGGCACTTCCTCAATGGCCACGATGGAACAGCGGAACTGGTTATACAGCTTCACCATCTGAGCCAGCACGCCGTCCTCACCGTCGGGGCCAATGCAGAAATCGTCTGCCAGCACCACCGCAAAGGGGCTGTCACCGACCAGGTTTCGACCGGTCAGGATGGCGTGGCCGAGGCCTTTCATTTCATTCTGTCGGGTAAAGGCAAAGCTGTTGTGATCAATCAGTTCACGGATGGAGTTCAGCAGGTCTTCCTTGCCGGAACCGGCAATCTGGTGCTCAAGCTCGTAGCTGATGTCGAAATGATCCTCAATGGCCCGCTTGCCCCGACCAGTCACAAAGCCGAATTCATGAATACCGGCTTCCGCGGCTTCCTCAACACCGTATTGAACCAGGGGTTTGTTCACCACCGGCAGGATTTCCTTGGGCATCGCCTTGGTTGCCGGAAGAAAACGAGTGCCGTAGCCGGCGACGGGAAACAGGCATTTTCTGATCATATCATTCGTCCTTTAATGGTCGGTTTCACGCCCTGAGGGCCGGTCAACGCCTCTGCGCTGGCCTATGCACAGTTGTTCTTTCACAAAGTGTGCCGAGTTTACCCAACTTATATGTCGAAATGCAGGGGGATGTGGAAAATTGTAAGTTTTAGCAAAGGGCTATGGTTTGAGGATTAACAATTTTTTAAAGTGCTGGGTGACGAATTTTCATCTTCCGAGGCATCCGGTTTGCGACCTCTGTGTCTATTAGCACTGTTCTGGTGCATGCCTGTTGGCGCTGCCTCACTGCCAGAAGTGGTGTCGAGGCCTTTAACAACCATAGATCAGTACTCGGACAGAATCCTGCGATCTGTTTCCAGCTATTTTGCGCCACGCCTTCAATTCTCCGGCAGTTCCAACCATGACACGGAACGGGCAAAGGGTCGGCTCAGTCTGTCCGGCAGCGATATCTTATGGTCGAGCCACAATCTGGCGCTGGATTTCCGGGATTCCGTGGCCCGGCGAGACGGGGGAGAGTCACAGTCTCTACGCTTTCGATATTCGCTCCCGCTTGCGGGCAGCACAGTGAAAATACTGGTCAACAATTCGGAGCATGCCGGGGTGGCACACAACGCCGGTCTGCGACAGGATTCGCGCCGTGAATACCAGGGCCTGAAACTGTCCGCCAGCCGGCCGTTCTGGTCCTGGCGGGGAATCAAAGTAGACAGTGTTTTCAGTCATTCGACGGGCACGAAGCGCTCCTTTGAGGATTCGGAATGGGTTTCAGACTCATCCCACAGCTTGTCCAGTTTCGGGTTGCGGTGCGCAGGCAAGCAGGAGCTTCCAGGCGGGTTTGTCGCGGGAACAGGTTTGACCGCGCTTGGTGGAACTGAGCACCACGAATCGGTCAGCCAAACAGCCCACTCCACTGAAAAAAGCCGGTTTCACAAACTGGCTGTGTCTGCCTCACTGTACCGCGCGTTTTATCGATGGGACATGGAGGTGAATGGTCGTTACCAGTTCGCCCCCGAGGATCTTGCGTCGTCTGAGTACCTGCAGATTGCGGGTCCGTCCATGATGCGCGGATTTAATGGCCAATCGCTGTCGGTCTCCGAAGGCGGCTGGGTTCGCCTTGATGCGCGCAGCCCGGGTTACGCCATCCCCTTTATGGATGCCACCGTCTCCAACGTTATGGTCTCGGTTCTGAGAGGGTGGTCGCCGTCATCAGGAACTAACGAAGAAGATTTCGAAGCGAGTACAGGAGAGATCGCGTTGCAGCTTCAGACGCCCGGTTTCGAAGCCCGGATGAGCGTTGGTCGGATTCTGGATGTGTCCGGCCCTGCGATGGATAAACCATCCAGACCGGATGTCTCGCTATCGATGTCTATGGCGATTTGATTCCGGACCCTGCCAATTTGCCCTGATTGCCTTTCCTCATGCGTACATAGTCCAAACGTTCTCTATATGGCACTCTTGAACTGGCAAAGGAGAGGCAAAGACGATGGACAGGCGGTCGCTGATCAAGACTCTGGCTGCGCTCATGGGCACGAGTGGGCTGCCTTTGGCAGCCATAGTGAATGCAACCGGGATTCAGCCGGTATCCGACAGCAGGTCTCGAGCATTCAATTATGCATGGCTCAAGGGGCGAGCCCGGAAGTTGGCAGCCGAGGCTTATGTTTCCCGTAAAGGCGAGTTGCCTCAAACCCTGAAAGACCTCTCCTGGGATGATTACCAGGCCATTGCTTTTCGCCAAGATCAGGCGCTTTGGCGAAACGATAAGTCCGCTTTCCAGATTCAGCTCTTCCACCTTGGGCTGTATTTCCAGCAACCCGTCAAGATCCACGAAGTCATTGATGGCCAGGCCAGCGAACTGGCCTATCGACAGGGTCTGTTCCAATACAGCGGAGAACAGCCCCTGGGCGATCTACCCGAAGATCTGGGTTACGCCGGATTTCGTGTTCACTACCACAGCAACTTTGCCCTGGATCTGGCCGCATTCCTTGGCGCCAGCTATTTCCGGGCGGTGGGCTCCGAGATGCAATACGGCCTGTCGGCCAGGGGGTTGGCGATTGATACCGGCATGAATCGGGAGGAAGAATTCCCGCGTTTCTCGGAGTTCTGGCTGGAGAAACCGGCGCCGGGCAGCCAGCTCCTCCGGGTATGGGCGTTGCTGGACTCTCCCAGCACCACCGGCGCCTACGCGTTCGTGCTCGACCCCGGGCGCAACATGGTCATGGATGTCGATGTGGCGCTGTATCCCAGAGCCGAAATCACCCGGGCAGGCATCGCACCGCTGACCAGCATGTACCAGGTGGGTGAAAATGACGATCGCATGGGCTACGACTGGCGGCCGGAAATACACGATTCCGACGGCCTGGCCATACGCAACGGCAACGGCGAGTGGTTGTGGCGGCCGTTGGTGAATCCTGCCAATCTCCGGTTCAACAGTTTCCAGGATAACAACCCCGTGGGCTTTGGCCTGTTGCAGCGGGACAGGAATTTCGACCACTACCAGGATGACGGCGTGTTTTACGATCGCCGCCCCAGCCTCTGGGTGGAGCCCCGGGGAGACTGGGGGCGGGGCAGTGTTGATCTGGTGGAAATCCCCACCGTGGATGAAACCTTCGATAACATCGTCGCTTTCTGGCACCCGGAGAAACCCCTGTTGCCGGGCCGGGAGTACCTCTATAGCTACCGCCTGCACTGGGGTGAGCAAGCGCCGTTAAGGCCCTATGAGTTGGCCACGGTACAGGCAACCCGGACTGGACTGGGCGGTGTCGTGGGCCAGAAGCGAACCTATTTTTCACGGCGCTTTGCCGTTGATTTTGCAGGCGGCGCGCTGGAGATGCTCAGCAAGGATGCGGATGTAGAGCCGGTTATCAGTGTGAGTAGGGGAGAGGTTGAAATCACGTCCGCCAGACCATTGTCTGCAATCGATGGCTACCGGGCCATGTTTGACCTGGTGCCGGATGACTCCGTTGAACCGATCAATATCCGCCTGTACCTCAGGCTGGGCGGCGAGGCGCTGACGGAAACCTGGCTTTACCAGTACACGCCGCCCCCGGTAGCCGAGCGCCAGCTGTACTGATTGATCGCATCTATTGTAAACAATCTAGAGGTCAATTTAGCCAATATTGTTGACAATATGACCACCCAGGCGTAGATTCACTTAAAATCACCTGGGTTTTGTTGACAAACTATGTCTGAGTTACTGTCTCCTACCTACACCCGCGCCGATGAGGCCTTCGATTGTCTGCAAACGGCCATCGTAAAAGGCGAACTGGCGCCGGGCGAAAAGATCGGCGAACTGGAATTGTGTTCCCGATTCGATCTCACCCGCGGTCCGCTTCGTGAAGCATTGGGTCGACTTGAATCCCGTGGTCTGCTGGTGCGTCGCCCCCATGCCGGCGTCAAAGTAGTATCAGTCAGCGCATCAGAATTGATGGAGCTCTACCGAATCCGCGAAGTCATGGAAGGCCTGGCGGCACGCCAGGCAGCCGAGCGCATGACCGATCAGGAAATTGCCGACCTCCAGGCCACCCTCGACACCCACGAACGCATGATCGACGAAGCCCAGGGCCAGGCCTATTACCAGGCCGAAGGCGACTACGACTTTCACCACAGAATCGCCACTGGCAGCCGCAACACCAAACTTGCCCAGATGCTGCTGGGTGATCTTTATTACATGGTACGGATGTACCGGTACCGTCTCAGCACCTCCACCGGCCGCCCACAGCGGGCTCTCGGTGAACACCGCCGTATCGTCGAGGCCATCGCCCAGCGCGACGGCGAACTCGCCGAATTTCTGATGAAACGCCATATCAACGCCGCAAGGCAGAACATCGAGCACAAGATCCAGGAAGGCGAACTGACAATCTAACGTAGGTCGGATTAGCCGCAGGCGTAATCCGACAAAGCAAACTCAGAACCCGTAGGTCGGACTAGCCAAAGCCGTAATCCGACAACAAGAATCCAAAAGAGAAGAGGCCAACACCATGTCCAACAAACTCAGCCCCGGCGCCCGCTTCCGCAAGGCGCTCAAAGAAAACCAGCCCCTGCAGATCGTAGGCACCATCAACGCCTACGCCGCCATGATGGCCGATAAAGTCGGCCACCAGGCCATCTACCTCTCCGGTGGCGGTGTCGCCAACGCCTCCTACGGCCTGCCGGATCTGGGCATGACCACCATGAACGACGTGGTTGAAGACGTTCGCCGCATTACCGCAGCCACCGACGTACCGCTGCTGGTGGACATTGACACCGGTTGGGGCGGCGCTTTCAACATCGGCCGCACCATCCGCGAGATGGAACGTGCCGGAGCCGCCGCTGTCCATATTGAAGATCAGGTTGCCCAGAAGCGCTGTGGCCACCGTCCAAACAAGGAAATCGTGTCCCAGGAAGAAATGGTCGACCGCATCAAGGCCGCCGTGGATGCCCGTGAAGACGAAGATTTCTTCATCATGGCTCGCACCGACGCCTTCCAGAAAGAAGGTCTCGAAGCCGCCATCGAGCGCGCCAAGGCCTGCATCGAAGCCGGCGCCGACGGCATCTTCGCCGAAGCGGTCACCGAACTTGAGCACTACAAAGCCTTCTCGGAAGCCCTGGACGTGCCCATCCTGGCCAACATCACTGAATTCGGTGCCACACCGTTGTACAACCGCAAGGAACTGGCCGAAGCCGGCGCCGACATGGTCCTGTACCCGCTCAGCGCCTTCCGCGCCATGAACAAAGCCGCCCTGACTGTTTACCAGAACATCCTGGAGAAGGGCGACCAGAAAGACGTGGTTGACCTGATGCAGACCCGGATGGAGCTGTATGATTTCCTGAACTACCACGATTTCGAGCAGAAGCTGGACCAGCTGTTCCAGCAGAGCAAAGGTTAAGTAGGTTCGTTGGATTACGGCTTCGCCTAATCCAACCTACAAAGATTCCGGGAGCCAAATGTAGGTCGGATTAGCCGAAGCCGTAATCCGACAACAAGACCCGAAATCCGACAACAAATCATTAGAAATGTAGGTCGGATTAGGCAAAGCCGTAATCCGACATTCAAACCCGAAATCGAGCAACAATTACGTAGGTCGGATTAGCCAAAGGCGTAATCCGACAGCCCAAACAAGATAAAGATGGGAGACAACAATGGCTGAAGCAAAAAAACTGAGCGGCGCAGGCCTCCGTGGCCAGGTCGCTGGCGAAACCGCCCTGTGTACCGTTGGCAAAAGCGGCGCAGGCCTGACGTACCGCGGCTACGACATCGCTGATCTGGCCGAAAAGGCACAGTTTGAAGAAATCGCCTACCTTCTGCTGCGCGGCAAACTGCCGAACCGCCAGGAACTGGACGATTACAAGAAAAAGCTCCAGAGCCTCCGTGGCCTGCCATATGCCCTGAAATCCGTATTGGAGCATATTCCCAAAGACGCGCACCCGATGGATGTGATGCGTACCGGCTGCTCCATGCTGGGCAACCTGGAAACCGAGCAGGACTTCAGCGAGCAGGACGACAAGATCGACCGCATGCTGGCGGTGTTCCCGTCCATCATCACCTACTGGTACCGCTTCGCCCACGAAGGCGTTCGCATCGAGACCGACAGCGACGTGGATTCCATCGGCGGCCACTTCCTGGAATTGCTCCACGGCAAGAAGCCCAGCGAACTGCATGAGAAGGTGATGAACGTCTCCCTGATTCTCTATGCGGAGCACGAATTCAACGCCTCCACCTTCACCGCCCGCGTTTGCGCCTCCACGCTGTCTGATATCCACAGCTGTGTGACCGGCGCGATCGGCACCCTGCGTGGCCCGCTGCACGGTGGCGCTAACGAAGCTGCCATGGCCCTGATCCAGAAGTTCCAGACTCCGGAAGAGGCCGAAGAAGGCCTGA
>CAZFQI010000062.1:0-20219 GCA_964520755.1 uncultured Marinobacter sp.
GCCGGCCTTGGTGCCCTGCTTTTCGCCTGGGTTGACGATGCCATAGGTGGCCGGAATACGATCTTTCTGTCACTGGTGGGGCTCGGCGCCAGCGGCACCGCCATACTTCTGGTGGAAGGCGTGCTCTGGTTCTGGATCTCCGGCGTGACCCTGGGCATCTTTGTCGGTCCGCTTCAGGCAGCCAGCCGGTCTCACCTTGCCCGGGCCGCACCCGAGCATCTTCGCAACCAGATGTTTGGCCTGTTCACTTTCTCCGGCAAGGCCACGGCGTTTGCCGGGCCGCTGCTGGTTGGAGCGGTCACTGCAGCAACCGGCAGCCAGCGCTGGGGTATGAGCACGGTCTTGGTGTTTTTTGCGGTCGGTTTCCTGCTGATGCTCACCGTTCCAGACGCAGGCACCGGGAAAGAGAACCCGCAACCGCGTTAGCCGTGGTCGGCCAGCCAACCGTGGATCCGCTCATAAACCTTTGGACTATCAAGCAGATCAAAGTGATTGACCCCGTAGAACACGCTTTGATGGGAGGCCGGTATGGGCAATGCCCGCTCATCATCCTTGTGCAGGCCCAACGCGCTCATGACAGGCACCAGGCCGTCTCCACGAGTAAAAACACCGGTATCGTGAGGTTCGGGCTGCGTAGTGGCCGCGATTGCAAAAAATTCTGTGCCCTCCGGGAGCGTCACAGTTGTCCGTGAGTCGTGGGGGTGCTCAGGTTCAACGGCTTGCCAATCTTCATCAAGAATATTGCCGTAACGCAGATCTTTTACTCCGGCACTACGGATTGTCCCCAGCCGGGCGATGGGGGCAATGTATGGGCTGGTGCCGGCAAGGGTATCCACCCGATTACCCACACGCTCAAGGGGTGATCCGTGATGAGGAGTGCCGAGAAAGACCAGCTTGCTCAGGCGGTCCGGCCAGGTATGGCCTGCGGCCCTGCCGTAATGGCATGCACTGCGCGTGAGCAGACCGCCCATGCTGTGGCCGAGAATGACCAGCTCATCCACTGGTACCGGCCATGCCCGGACCAGCCGTTCGAGACGGTCGGCAAACTCCCGGCCGTTGGTGGATATGTGCCGGCCGCTATTGTAATGCAGGTACAACGGAGTGTAGCCAAGGGAGCGAGCCAGCTCGTCTCCGTGGTTGTGGTCACCGCGCTGCCACATCAGATCATTCATGCACAGGCCATGGGCCATCACCAGCAGGCGGGTCGAGGCCTCGGGAAAGACGCATTCGAGCGACTCCCGGCAGAGTTTCAGGGGGTGGCCGTCTTTGCGAAAGCCCATGGGAATGGCTAACGGATTATCTGTGGCGACCAGGTAATCACCCAGCACGCCATTGAGGATCGCCAGCGCGCTTTCGCGCTTGGCGGAAACCCCCTGATATTCCAGCAGCGGCGTGCACTGTGCCAGCACCGCATCGATACCGACGCCTGCAGCCCGGGTAATCCCCCGGACGCTACGATAGACCAGGCCGGTAATTCCCCGGGTCGGACCTTCACGGGAGGCGCCGACAATCGGGGCCAGTCCAGAGATGTTGCGATGCATGGCTTCAACCATGTCCACCACACCACCGACCGCCTCCGTGGCCAGCTGACTGCCTCCTCGCAAATGCGACGATAAGGCGCGAGCCTCTTCCTGGCGGATGCTGACCTTCTCGGGTGACGGCTCATGTGAAAAGCTCACGATGCGCCAACCTCGGCGGAGATGGCGCCGCATATGGGACGCTTCATGACCGTTTCCTTATTCATCTGTTGTTGTTTCACTTTATCACAGTCACTGCGGGTTGCTGTGTGGTAAATCCGCGGGCCAGCCGGTAAGCGCTAGGGGGATTGCCCAGGTTTCTGTATCCTCTGGTTCAACGAGTTTCAGGAAGAACAGTGTTCGACATCCGGGACGGATCTATTCTCTTGAGTTTTATACGATTATGACGATTCCTGTTAAAGATCTAACCACCCCTGAGATTTCCTGTTCGAACTGCGAGGCATGTTGCTGTCGTTTGGAAGTCATGATTATTTCCGACACCGGCGTCCCTGAAGAACATATCGCTTTCGATAAGTGGGGCGGGGAAACCATGTTGCGCCTGGAGGATGGTTGGTGCTCTGCTTTAGACCGAGAAACGTTCATGTGTACCATCTATGAAAATCGCCCCTGGATCTGTCGGGAATTTGAAATGGGTTCCTATGAATGTCGGGAAGAACGAAAGGACTACGGGATCTGATCTGATTTGTGATTCGACAAGCTTATGATTACAGAAAAGCCTGGTAAGTACCTCGGAAACAACCTCGGCCAGAGTTTTCTGGCCTCCCCTCTTAAGGCCCCGTTGAAGTCCTGGGCACTGGTGCCAGCGTTCGTCATCGTAGCGGTGTCCGTCGGTTTCGTTACCGGGTTATTCCAATTCGCGTGGCTGGATTCGCCAATAACGCCCTTGCTGCCCCTCATATTGTTTGTGTTCCCGTCGTTGCTCGAAGAAGCCTTTTTCAGGGGCATACTGATACCGCGAAACGTATTGGCGGCCGGGCACGCAAAGGCTGCCTGGAGTGTCGTAATCAGCACGCTGATATTTGTTGTATGGCATCCCTTCAATGCGTTGGCGTTTAACCCAACCGCTATTCCTCTTTTCCTGAATCCTTGGTTTCTTATTATCGTGGGCGCTATGGGGGTTACCTGTGGCTACGCTTATGTTCTTTCCCGGTCTATCTGGGTTCCAGTGATCATTCACTGGGCGGCGGTAACGGTTTGGGTTCTTTTTCTTGGCGGCAGGAATCTTGTGCTCGAGTTGTAACCTTTTGCCCGGCCCATGCCCGGGAGATATATCCCAAGGCGTTCAATTCCGCCTGGGATGAATAGAGTGATCCCGAAGACCGCCGGGGCAATTCTGGCCTATGGTCTAATCCAGCGCTTGCCTCAACTCCTCACCGATGACATGAGTGAACTCGCGGATTCGTTTTACGCGTTTCAGATCAGGATGGGTGAGAATCCACAGAGGAATGTCCAGTTCCGCGATAGGATCAGTCAGGCGGCAGAGCTCAGGGTCGTGGTTCCCTAGATAGTCTGGAAGAACTGCCACTGCGGCACTGGATCGAATGACGGTTTGCATGCCCAGCATGGAGTCGACACGGTAGTGACAGAACTCGTTCAACCCATTCCGGGCCATCCAGATTTCCAGGGCACGATTGCCCATATGCGTGTCCGGGCCAATCCACTGGTGCCCGGTTAAGGTGTCCAGAGGAGCCCGCCGGTTCTGCCAATGATTCCGTTGCCCATAGACGCTCTGCCGGATTACTCCAACCTTCCGCCCAACCAGGGTTTCTGGGGGATTTCCAGTGGGGCGAATGGCGACGTCTGCTTCCCGTTTGCTCAGGCTGTGCACTTGATTCGAAATGACAACTTCCAGCTTGATATCGGGGTAGTCCCCACGAAACTTTTCGAACGATGTGGCCAGCAAACCCGCAAACAAAGTGTCGGTTGTGGTGACCCGGATGGTCCCGGAGAGCTTGAGGTCTTTTCCTGCAAGCCGGCGCTCAACGCCAATGATATCCTCTTGCGCCCTTCTCGCGACGGCGAAAAGGTCCTCTCCGGCAGCGCTTGGCGTGTATCCAGTGCGCGATCGCTCAAAAAGCACCACGCCCAGCTGATTTTCCAGATTGGTGAGCCGGCGGAAGACTGTCGCATGGCTGATTCCCAGCTGCCTGCCAGCTCCTGAGAGCGTTCCCGTGTCGGCAATAGCCGATACAATCTGCAGATCGTCCCACCGTATTTTCTGTTCATTCATGCAAATTAAGTTCGCGCATATTGAGAATTTATGTGTACCAAAGAACAGCTTAGGCTATCCCCAGATGAATGCAAAAGGAGTGATGGGCTATGAACGTATTGATTGTCTTCGCTCACCCCGAGCGCAAATCGTTCAATGGTGGGCTTGCCGATGTAGCGATAGAGTCCCTTCAGGCTGTTGGACACACGGTGGAGCTCAATGACCTTTACCAGCAAGAGTTTGATCCGGTTGAACGTGCGGGCCACTACCGCGAGCGGGTTGATGACACCTATTTCGCCCCGTTGACCGAGCAGCGGGCTCATTATGAACGCGGCGTGCTGGCTCCTGAGGTTCAGAGGGAAATCAGCCGCCTGGAGTGGGCCGACCTCGTGATCTTCCAGTTTCCGTTGTGGTGGCACGCGCAACCGGCAATCCTCAAGGGTTGGTTCGATCGGGTTCTGGTATACGGAGGGCTCTATTCCGGGAGCCGACGTTACAACCGGGGACACTTCCGGGGCAAAAAAGCCATGTTGTCGGTAACCACCGGGTCTCCGGAGCAGGCTTTCATGCCCTTCGGCCGCGCTGGCAATATGGTGGAATGGCTATGGCCGATGCATTCCTCGCTTTATTACGTGGGCTTTGATGTTCTGCCGCCCCAGGTCAGTTATGGCATTCAGGGAGGCGGTATTCGTTATGAGGACGAGTCCAGTTTCAGGGAGCAGCTGGAACAAAAGAAAACCCTATGGGCGGAGCGTCTACCCGGACTATTCGATGAAACACCTATCCCTTTTACTGGCTGGGAAGACTGGGACGAGGACGGTATGCTTCAACAGACTCACCCTTTGCGGTGGCGCCTCTAGGAAATCGGGGGCTTGCCAATCACCCAGTCTGGAAGACTTTATTTGTAGCATCGGTGGAACATAAATGACCATGCAATTTTCAAAAGGACAATCCACTTGCCTGAACTGAAAACCGTCGGTCTGTTTCTCGTCACCGCGCTGGCCGAAATCGTTGGCTGCTACCTACCCTATCTTTGGCTTCGCGAGGGAAAGAGCATCTGGCTTCTGGTGCCAGGCGCTCTGAGCCTGGCCGCGTTTGCCTGGTTACTCTCCCTGCATCCTACGGCCGCTGGCAGGGTGTACGCTGCCTACGGCGGTGTGTATATCTTCATGGCCATTCTCTGGCTTTGGGCTATTGATGGTATCCGGCCAACCGTCTGGGATCTGGTGGGCTCCGGCGTTGCGTTGCTGGGCATGGCGATCATCATGTTTGCGCCGCGAAGCGCATAGTGAGCGCGGAGGCGATTCGATCAAATTAAAAATCTCAGACCTTAGGGCGTGAGCCCCTCGCTGTGTAATGACGTACAGTCATTATACGTTCGAAGTGCCTCCTCCAAGACAAAGACGATGATGACCCTTTATACGATGCGACGTTTATCAATTTGGGGTTGGGCGGCGCTGCTACTGATGCCCCTGCTAAGCCACGCTGAAACCGCCGAATGGCGAACAGAGGTGTCGAGAGAGGCTGCGAAGCTCGAGCGCCTTCACACCCTGATTGTTGTCCATGAGGGTCAGGAAGTTCTGGCATTGGATTTAGAGAATGCCGGCCTGGACACGCCAACCAATATCAAATCTCTCTCCAAAACAGTGCTCGCTGCGCTGGTGGGTATCGGCATCGAAAAAGGCGTGTTCGAGGGAACCAATCAACCGGTTATTGAAACGCTCGGTGACCGTGTCCCAGCCTCCGCCACCGAGGGCGTGGAACGTATTACTCTGGGTCACCTGTTGTCTTTGCAGGCCGGGTTACAGCGCACATCAGGTCGCTACTACGGGCCGTGGGTGAACAGCGACAACTGGGTGCGCCATGTGCTCACACGCCCTTTCGTCGATGAACCGGGCGGGAGGATGCTCTATTCCACTGGCAGCAGCCACCTTCTCTCGGCAGCGCTTACCGAAAGCGCCGGCAGGAGTACGCTTGCCCTGGCCCGCGATTGGCTTGGTGAGCCGCTGGGTATCGCCATCCCGGCCTGGGGCCGCGATCCGCAGGGTATTTATTTCGGTGGCAACAATATGCTTCTCTCGCCCCGGGACCTGGCAAAAATAGGCGAGCTTTATCGCAATGAGGGGCGTGTTGGCGACCGGCTTCTGTTTCCTGAGGACTGGGTTAGCGAATCGTGGGTGGAACGGGCCAGATCCGCCTACACCGATGATCCCTATGGCTACGGCTGGTTCCAACAACCTCTCGCAGGCGAAATGGGGTACTACGGGCGGGGCTATGGCGGCCAGGTTCTCTATGTGCTGCCCGCACTAAAGCTGACCGTAGTGATGACATCTGATCCCGCACCGCCCTCGCCGGGTTCGTCCTTTTTGCGCCGCCAGTTCCAGTTAATTGAAGACCACATAATTCCCGCCCTCGAGAACTGAACCGGCCATCAAAACTTCATTTCCTCAACTATACTCACCTGTGGCAAACACCAGGGAGGAAATGAGATGAACAGGATCGCAATTACCCTATCTTTAGCTCTGTTGACCGCGCCAGTTGCCGCGTTAGCAGAGAGCATGATGTCCGAGGCCCCGGCCAACGCCGGCGTGTATTTCGTTCAGCCGACCGATGGCGCAACCGTCGACCAAACCTTCAAGGTTGTCTTTGGCCTGCGGAATATGGGGGTGGCGCCTGCTGGAATTGAAAAATCTGGCACCGGCCACCACCACTTGTTGATCGATACCGAGGTACCGTCCGATCTTAGCAAGCCTCTGCCGGCCACCGATCAGGTCAAGCATTTTGGCGGCGGGCAAACCGAAACCGAGATCACACTGTCGCCGGGTAAACACACGCTGCAGCTTTTGGTGGGTGACCACATGCACGTGCCGCATAATCCGCCCGTGGTCTCTGAGAGGATCACGGTGATGGTGGAGTAAGGCTGCTCCTGAACGGAATGGCCAGTGCAGAGTTGCATTTCAGTCAATCCCCTGGGCGCTTGATCATGGTACTGTGAGCGCAAATAACTCGAGCGAATCCAGGGGATAACTGATGCGAAAGAACGTTCTGATTACCGGTGCCAGCACCGGTCTCGGGGAAGGCATGGCCCGAGAATGGGCCGCCAAAGGCTGTAATCTGGCGCTTTGCGCACGGCGGGCTGACAAGCTGGAGGCTCTCCAGCGGGAATTGCAGCAGGCCAACCCGAGTATCCGGGTGCTGGTTCGCGGCCTTGATGTCTGCGATTACGATCAGGTGTTCGAGGTATTCCGGGGCTTCCGGGATGAGCTGGGCAGTCTTGATCGCGTGGTCGTGAACGCGGGCATTGGCAGCTCACAGCCCATCGGCCGTGGGCACTTTGCCGCCAACCGCCATACCGCCGAAACCAACTTCATAGCCGCCATTGCCCAGAGCGAGGCGGCCATGGAGATTTTCCGCGAGCAGAACAGTGGCCACCTTGTGCTGATGTCGTCAGTCAGTGGCGTTCGTGGTTTTCGCGGGCCCCTGAATGTCTATGCCGCCACCAAGGCCGCTGTCGCGTCACTGGCCGAAGGCCTGCAACTGGATACCAAGGGCAAACCCATCAACGTCAGCAACATCATGCCCGGCTATATTCTCACCGACATCAACCGGGACACGAAAAACGCGCCCTTCCGGGTAGATCTCGAAACCGGCGTGAAAGCCCTGGTTAAGGCCATCGAATCCGAAAAACGCCGGGCCTATGTGCCCTGGTGGCCCTGGACACCGCTGAGTTACGTGTTGAAGTCCCTGCCCTTCGGGATTTTCGCGAGAGCCATGTAACCAGTTTGGAACCTTTTCGATGATCAAGTCCCTTGCCCTGGCAACACTGCTGGTCTTGCTGATAGCGTTTCTCGGCTTTCAGTACTACATCACGTCGGTGCCCGACCTCGCAGAGCCCGTCTCCGTAAAAGAAACGCGTTTCATCAAGCAGGACAAGTCGCTTCTTATAACCCTTCGGGGCCACGAAGGTCGCCACTTTACTCTAGGCCTGCGGGGCGACATCGATAACGAGCCGGAAGAAACCGCCCTGTTCTTCATCAGCAATCCGGATCTGGTGCCCTACGTTTACTGGCCGGGTCTTCGCAGCAATGATGAGAAACGGGTTCTTGAGCTACTTGAGGACGTGATAGAGAAAGAGCCGCAGGACGGGGCTATATCACGGATTTATGAGGTTCTTAAGAGGCGGAATTGACACTTGTGGTTTTGGACCAGGAGGATTCTCCACCCTTTTGGGGATGAAAAATGGCTGGGGAAGCGGGTCCAAGAACTCCCCCAGCCAGCGCCACGGTTGTGGCGACTTTCTAGCGCACTTTTGAAAGGAACTTCTGGGTGAGCGGGTTTTGCGGATCGGTAATCACTTGCCGTGCTTCACCAATCTCTGCAATCACACCCTCATGGAAGTAAGCCACCCGATCAGAAACATCCCGTGCAAATCCCATTTCATGGGTCACACAGATCATGGTCATCCCCTCTTCTGCCAACAGGCGCAGGGTATCCAGAACCTCGCCGACCAGCTCCGGGTCGAGCGCGGAGGTCACCTCGTCAAGCAGCATGTAGTCAGGCTTCATGGCCAGAGCACGGGCAATCGCCAGGCGCTGCTGCTGGCCGCCGGACATTTTCGTGGGGTAGACGTCGAACTTGTCACCCAGGCCAACATGTTCAAGCTCCTTCTTGGCGATCTCGATCGCCTCTTCCTTGCTCATTTTCTTGACGATTCTGGGGGCGAGCGCGGCGTTCTCCAGCACAGTCATGTGCGGAAAGGAGTTCCACTGCTGAAAAACCATGCCCAGTTTCTGGCGTAACTTGTCCTTGTTGGTCGCCTTGGCGTGGACATCCACGTCGTCAACCAGGATCTTGCCCTTGTTGATAGGCTCAATGGCATTGATGCAATACAGGAGAGTCGACTTGCCACTGCCGGAGCCCCCGATAACGCTCACGACTTCGCCTTTTTTGACATCCAGACTGACGCCTTTCAGAACTTCAAGATCGCCAAAGGATTTATGGACATTCTGTACGCTGATCATATTGCCATTTTCCTCTCAACATACCGGCCGTAGTGGGACAGCGGGTACGAAATAATGAAGTAAAAGATACCAACACCGATCAGGATCTCGAGCGGTTGCTGGGTTCTTGAAATCAGTTGCTCCGACGTGCGAAGCAATTCCATGTAACCTATGACCGAGACCAGGGCCGAGTCCTTGATTACGCTCAGTGCAACACCCAGCCACGAGGGGAACACAGCACGCAAACCTATCGGCAACCGAATGTGGTAGATGGTTTGCCATTTGGTCATACCCAGTGAGCGCGCTGCCGTCTGCATTGAGGGGCTGACACTCTCAAACCCGCTACGGAATACCTCGCTCATGAAGGCCATGGTGTACAGGGAAAGCACAATGGAGCCGGCAACAAATGGAGCCAATGGATTACCCATCGCACCGACAAAGGTGGAGAACAGGATGAGCTGGATAATCAGGGGAACGCTTCTGAGAACGTCCAGCACGCTACCGAAAAGGACGTTGACGGCCCGGTTACTCTCGGCGCGAAGAAAACCGACGATCAAACCCAGAATAGTGCCCACTACGATGGCGACAACGGAGATGATGATGGTATTCCAGACGCCGGTCAGGATTAGACCGCTATCGCTCCAGGACAGGGGTGTGAATAAGGAATTCATCAGATTTCCCCCTTGAAGAGTCTACGAGCAAGCAACGATGACCCGAACAACACCAGTTTGGTGATGATGAAGTACATAACCGCCGCCACAATGAAGAACTCCAGCGTTCTGAACGACAGTGACTGCAAACGCTGAGTCGTGCCAGACAGCTCACTCATGCCCACGAGAATGCCCAAAGAGCTCATCAGAATCGACCAGACAAACTGGTTGGTCATCGGGTGGTAGATGCGTCTCAGCATCTGCGGAAGGATGATGTACCGGTAGCTCTGGATGCTGGTCATGCCCAGAGATTTGGAGGCGCTGTACTGGGTGCTCGGAATCGACTGGAACCCACCCCGGAAGGTCTCGGTCAGGTAGCCTGCATTGATGAAGACCAGAGCGCTCAGTACCGCCACATAGGGGCTGAGATGTATGCCAAACGCCCCAAGGCCGAAGTAAGCCATATAGATCTGGAACAGGGCTGGCGTATTTCGGGCAATCTCCACCCAGACCGTAGCAACCTGGCTGAAAAACTTTGTGTTGTTCATCTTGGCGATCGCCAAAAGTATTGCGATCACAACGCCCAGAAGCATAGCCAGAACGGAGACGTGCAGGGTTACGAAGGCACCGTTAAGCAGCTGGGGCATGTTCTGGAACACAACGTTCCAGTGAAATTCGTAGTCCATACCTTGGCCATTTTATGAATGGTAGGAAACTCAACCGCTGCCCTGTTAGCAGGGCAGTGATCAGAATTTTAGGTCAGGACACCCGAGGGTGAGTGTCCGACCCGGGAACCAATGCAATGACGGCCGCCTGTTTGGCGGCCGTCGAATCAGCGCTTACTTGTTGTCCCGGAGGGACTGAATCAGATCGGCAGGCGCATCGGTACCGAAGTGCTTGTTGTAGGCTTCGTTCATGTTGCCGTCGCGAATCTGACGTACCAGGAACAGGTTCAGATAGTTGATCCAGGCAACCTCGTCACGCTTGGCAATGATGCCAACAACGTCGTCGTAGTTGGGAACGTAGGGGCCGGCTTCAAAATCTTCGAACTCTTCGCTACGCAGTTTGGTCGCGATGTTGGTGTTGGTTGAAATGATTGCGTCTACCTTGCCCTGATACAGGCCCAGATAGGCATCGTTCTCGGATTTGAAGGAGGTGTAGTTGTCCTTGCCCCAGCCCTGCTGCTCGGCATAGGCGAGGTATTCGGTTTCGTAAGTGGTGCCGAGTGCCGCACCGACTTTCAGATCCTTCAGGTCATCGAAAGAATCAATGTTCTTGTCTTCGTTGGCAATAACCTGGAATTTGAATACGAAGTACGGGTAGGTGAAGCCAACGGTCTTGGCGCGCTCCAGCGTATCGGAGGTAGAACCGATAACCACATCGGTCTTGCCGGAAACCAGGGAGGGAATCCGCTCGCCCCAGGTCAGGTTGAGAACGTTGACGTCTACGCCGAGCGCCTCGCCCAGGTCGTTACAGTAATCGACGTCGAAGCCAGCCGCCTCGTTGTTCTCGTCAAAATATCCCATTGGTGGGAAATCCAGAACCACGCCACAGTTCAAAGTGCCACGTTGAATCACGGTGTCCAGCTGATCGGCTGTCGCGCTTACGGGGGTTACCGCAGCACAAGCGAATACAAGCGGTGCTAGTTTGCGAATCATAGTTATTCTCTCTTTTTTCTTTCGTGGGCGAAAAGTGTGTGTCCGCTATGCCTACACAACACGAGGTATGTGCAAAAAGCATACGTAAAAATACTACCGTAGATTATTTAGTGAAAATTTTTGAAATTTGCCATTTGGCAGTCAATTTTCCTTAATTTCTTCAATATAACCGGATTTTTTAAGCCTGCAACTCGTGATTCCGGCCAAAAAACGAACAAACGGTCATTTTTCATGTTCTTAGGCCTATGATTTAAATGATTTTTACACCTCCTTAATGAAAAAGACGAATTTATTACGATAGCAGGCCATTTTAACTGTCTCTGAGCAACACAGCGGGGTTTAACCGCATTGCCCTGAGCGTGGGCAGGAGTCCACCCAGCAGCGCCAGCGAGCTGACACCTCCGGCAACCAGCGCCCCAATCCACCATAAATCGCCTGCCGGCAGCTTCAAGGCGAGGTCAGCTACAGGTAAAGCAATTAGCGCACCAAGCGCCGTCGCGAAAACGGTTGCCAGGAAGGTCAGCAAACCGGTTTCCAGCAGCATGGATTGGCGGATGGCTCCGTGACGGGCGCCAAGGCAGTGCAACAGGTTGGCCTCGTAGAGCTGCCGCCTGCGGCTGACACTGACCACGCTGGACAGCACAAGCAGGCTGGCGAGAAGACTGACCGATGCCACAGCCGCCAGGCCCGCGGCTGCCTTGTTCAGCAGATCGCCGGCGGTTTCCAGCCAGTCAGCGGTGCGCAGCGTGATTACATTGGGGATGTTCTGTGCCAGCCATTGCTGGGATTCCCTGGCCGCCTCATCGCTTTGGTAGACCGCACCGACGTAAAGGCTGATCAAGTCGTCCAGTGCGCCTTGCTGCAATATGCCCTCGAACCAGAATCGGGTCTGCAGCCCTTTTTGCCGGTAAATTGCACGGATTTCGACGTCGATGCTCTTATCCTGTGCAGTAAAGGTGAGCTGGTCGCCCACCCCCAGTCCAAGCTGGTAGGCCTCCCGATCCTCCATGGCCATGTACGCGGGCTCCCCCTCGGGGGCCGGCGATTCCCACCAGTTGCCTTCTACCAGTTCCAGTGCTTCTGGATTTCCCGAGAGATAACTCAGCTTGTATTCATCCCCCATGGCTTCGCGCCGGGCTTCGGCATCATCAGCCAGGACTCTGGCAATTGGCTGCTGATTGATGGTGTCCAGGCGGGAGCGGACCATCGGAAGCAACTCAACGCGGCTGGACGCATCCAACGCTTCCAGGCCGTTTTGCAGCGGTTCCATCTGGTCCGGGAACACTTCATAGAGGATTAGCGCCGGCGACTGTTCCGGTATGGTGGTTTCCAGCGCCCTCAGGAGCGTGGTAACCATCAACGTACAGGCCACCACAAGCGTCAATGCGGTGCCCAGTGACAGCAGGGTTGCCCGGAGCGGCGAATCCGGCCGGTGCAGATTGGCGAGGGCCAACCGCCGGGCAAACCTGCGGTCGGCAAAACCGCCGTTTTCCAGAGCCTTGGCACCGCGGCGCAACCCCTTGATCAAACCTTCCAGGAGGCCCCAGAGCAGCGTAACCGCCAGCAGGAACAGAAAGCCAAGATGAGGCGATGGGAGCCAGAACAGAGTGGCGCCGATGTAGACGGCCAGCAGAAGATAGCTGGCAATCCGCCAGCTGCGAGGCTCGTTGGGAGCCGCCTCGACCTGCCCCCGGAAAAGCCCGGCCGGCGCAGCAGCGAGGGCTCGAGCGAGTGCCGGCAGTGCAAACACGTAAGCAGTAAGAACAGCGAACAGCCAGCTCAGCAGCAAGGGAACCAACCACAAGGACAACCAGCCGCCGGCCCCATCGGGCCCCGCCAAAGCAAAGGCATCGCCCGCCAGGCTGATCGCCAGGGCGGAAAGCCCCAGCCCGATACCACCGCCAATAAGCCCCGCAAGGCTGCCCAATACACCAATCTGCAGGAGGTATATGCCGACAAGCGGTTTGCGACGAAGACCCAATGTTTGCAGGGTGGCAATCGTGCCCAGCTTTTCATCGAGGTAGGCGTGGATGCTGTTGGCAACGCCGAGGCCACCGATGAACAATGTAGTGAAAGCGATAAGGATGAGTGCTGTGGCAATCTGGTCCAGCCGCTCGGAAATCCTTTCGCTGCGCTCGGCAAAAGTAGTGATTTCCCATCGCGCATCCGGGAATGCCTGCTCGAAATCCTCAAGCCAGGTGTCGAGATTCTGTTCGGTTTGTACCCGGTATTCGTAATCCACGCGGCTACCCGGGCGAATCAATCCGGTTGCCTCTACCGCCCGCTCAGAAATCATGATCGGCAGGCCTCGCCAATTGGCGTTCAGGCTCCGATCCGGTTGCTTTTCAATAAGGCCGCTGATTCGAAAGGAAGCTGCGCCAATCTCAATCTGGTCGCCAATCGACTGGCCCAGGCGTTCTGCCAGCAAAGGATCGATGATAGCGCCCCACTGCCCTGCTTTCTGGTCTGTAAGCGCACTTAGGGGTTCATCCGGCGTTAGCTCAAGCTCGCCGTAGAGGGGATAGAGGGCATCCGGAACCAGTATCTCGGCCCGGAAGAAACCGTCGCCGCCGCTTCCGCTGACGATGGTATCGAATTCCCGAACCAGTGAAATCTTGCCGGTAGCCCGAATCCACTCGAGCGCATCATCGGGCAGCGGCTCGCTGGTATCCAGCTCCACATCGCCACCGAGCAGCGCGCGGGTATCCGCCAGCAAGCTTTGCTCGATCACCCGGTAGAGGCTGGCTGTAGCAGCCACGAGGGTAACGCCGAGAATCAGGCAGGCCAGGAAAATCTTCAATGCAGAGATACGTGACCGCAGATCGGTGATCGCGAATCGGAGCATCCAGAGCGGGTTTGCGGAGCGTTCAGGAGGCATAGAGACGCCCACCGTCCATCCGGACCCTGTGCTGACAACGCTCGGCAACGCGCTCGTCGTGGGTCACCAGCACCAGCGTGGATTTGCTGTCCTTGTGCAAGTCGAACAGCAGGGAGAGTACTTTCTCACCGGTTTCGTGGTCCAGATTGCCTGTGGGCTCATCCCCCAACAACAGGCTTGGCTGATGAACCAGAGCCCGCGCGATCGCAACCCGTTGCTGCTCGCCGCCAGAGAGCTGCCCCGGATAGTGCTGAAGCCGATGGCTGAGACCAACTGCCTCCAACATGGCGAGAGCTCGTTCCCGCGGCCTGGCCTCGCCGGCAATCTCAAGCGGCAGACTGACGTTTCCCAGGGCCGTGAGGCCAGGCAGCAGGTGAAAGGATTGGAAAATAATGCCAAGGTGCTCACTTCGCCAGTCGGCCAGAGCATTGGCGTCCATGTCGCCCAGGCGTTGATCGCCGACCAGAATTTCTCCACTGGTCGGTCGCTGCAGGCCAGAGAGCAACAAAAGCAGGGACGTTTTCCCGCTGCCAGAGGGGCCTGTGATTGCCAGTGTTTCTCCCGGGGGCACCATGAGGGAGGCATTTTTGAGGACGGCGACCTTGCCGGACTCGGTGGGGTACTCGAGAAAAATGTCGGTCATTTCAACACTGGTGGACACTGGCGCTCCTCTGGTTTGATGAATTTCCTGCTCTGTTGCGTACTAGTAAATGATCGGCATCCGCATAAAGTTTAGAGTACGAACCCTTTTTAAGAGTGGCGCACTCACGTTTTTTGGCGCCTCCACGGAAAAACAGGAGTCCTGACCATGACCGGACCGCTTGATGGCATCCGCATTATCGATCTGACAGCCATGATTTCCGGGCCGCTGGCCACCATGATGTTGGCGGATCAGGGTGCCGAGGTTATCAAGGTCGAAAACCCGGCCGGTGGCGACTTCACTCGCTCTGCGGCAAACCGGCAGGGGGATATGTCGGCGCTGTATCTCAACAACAACCGTAACAAGAAGTCGGTGGCATTGAACCTGAAAAAGCAGGAGGGGCGCGATGCGCTGCTGAGGCTGGTGGCAACCGCCGACGTATTCGTGCAGAACTTTCGTCCGGGTGTCATCGAGAGGATGGGGCTTGGCGAAGAACAACTGCGCAAGGTTGCTCCGAACCTGATCATGGTGTCGATCAGTGGCTTTGGTGACACTGGCCCCTATGCCCAGCGACCGGTATACGACCCTCTGATCCAGGGCTTATCCGGTTTGGCAACGGTGCAGGCCGGCGCCGATGAACTGCGCCCTCAACTGGTGAGAACCATCCTGCCCGACAAGCTCACAGGAATTACAGCAGCCCAGGCAATCACGGCCGCTCTGTTCGCCCGCGAACGCACCGGGGAGACCCAGCATGTCCGGTTATCCATGCTGGACGCGATCATCGCGTTTTTATGGAGCTCGGACATGGGCAGCCAGACCTTCGTGCACACTGAGGTGCCACAGCAGGAAGCCGCAAGTCTTCAGGACCTGATCTACGAGACCACGACGAGCTACATCACCATTGCTGTTCAGAGCGACCGGGAATGGCAAGCACTCATTCGCGCCGTGAATCGGCCGGAGTGGGCGGAGGATCCTCGCTTCCTGACCGCCGAGTTGCGACAGGAGAATATTGACGCCCGGCTCGAGCTGATTCAGTCGGTCATCAAAACCGATTCTGCGGAGCACTGGCTGGCGAAACTTGAAGCCGAGCAGGTCCCATGCGCCCCGGTTCTTACCCGAACTCAGGTGCTCGACCATCCCCAGGTTGAGGCGAACGGCCTGCTGTCGCACTACGATCATCCCCAGGCTGGTCGGCTCCGCCAGGCCCGTGCACCCTCGCGATTCTCGGCAACACCAGAGCAGCCGTGGCAAGGCGCTCCACACCTCGGCGAGCAAACCAGTGAACTGCTGACTGAATGTGGGTATACCGCGGAAGAGATCCAGTCGATGTGTGATTCGGGAATAGCATCCGTAGCCACCGGCTAACATTCTGACGCTGCAAACCCACTGCAACCGGAACGCCTATGCCCGTACCCGTCGTTCATCATCCAGACTACAGCTTCCCATTCCCGGCCAAGCATCGCTTTCCGATGGAAAAGTTCGGGCTGCTTGCCGACTACGCTCGCTCGAAAGGCCTTCTGACTCAAGCCAACAGCTTTCGCCCTGCCCCCTGCCGGCAGGCCTGGCTGACCCAGACCCATTGCCCGGATTATCTTGCCCGCTTCGCCGGCGATCAGCTTTCGGCACGCGAAAAACGACAGATGAACCTGCCCTGGAGCACGGGGCTGGTCCGGCGGACCTTCCTGGCCCCCTCCGGTACCGTGCTGACAGCCCAGCTCGCTCTGCAACATGGCGTGGGCTGCCACCTCGCTGGTGGCACCCATCACGCCCATTACAATCACGCCGCCGGGTTCTGCATCCTCAATGATCTGGCCATCGCTGCGAACGTGCTATTACGTCAGGAGGGTATCAATCGCGTACTCATTTTTGATGTAGATGTGCACCAGGGCGATGGCACCGCAGCGTTATTGGCTAACGAGCCAAATGCCTTCACCTGCTCCATACACTGTGAGCGCAATTACCCGTTCGAGAAACAGATGAGTGATCTGGATGTAGCCCTGCCTGATGGCCTCGAAGATGAGGCATATCTGGAAGCTGTCAGCAACGCGCTTGGGAAAGCTTTGGCGTTATCCAGACCGGATATCGTGCTGTACGACGCAGGGGTGGATGTGTTCAGGGATGATCCCCTGGGCCGTCTGAACATTTCCGAAGACGGAATCTTCCAACGGGACTGTCAGGTGCTCAGTGAATTGAAACGTCGGGACATTCCGGTGGCGACGGTTATTGGCGGCGGCTACGATGATGACCGGGTGAAATTGGCAAAGCGCCATGGGATTATTGTCGAAGCAGCCAGCCGGGTATTTGCGTCCGCCTGATATAAACAGCCCCGGGAAATGGGTAGCGTACGGAAGCAAATTACCATAGAGATTTAAACGTCCAGATGAGAGAAATTTTCGTAAGGATCTCGTAGGTTATAGGCAAAAAGTTGGTTTGGAACTAAGCTGAGTGTGCAAGATTTTCAGCCACGAGCCGAGTTTTAGCGCAGCGTCTGACGTTAAAAAGGCCTCGCGCCCGCTCAAGGAGGAGTAAAGAGTATGCCGTGCGAAGAGACTTTGCGATTTAGTGCTTATGCGGCGACAGGCAGGCCTGGAATTTACCAAGACATTGTAAACCGCATCGGTTGGCTGATAATCGCACTCTCTGCAATCGTTTTGTTGTCTTGGGTTTTTGATATCGAAGCCGGCAAGCGCATCCTCCCCGGCTTTCAGTCGATGAAATTCAACACGGCCTTGTGCTTTCTCGTTAGCGGCCTGCTCCTCCGCCATAAATCTCTAAGCCACACGCCTCGCATAGACTGTCCGGTTACGTTCATAACCGCAACTTTCCTCTTAGCCGTATCGGGCCTTACATTGCTGGAATACGGCACCGGCTGGCAGCTGGGAATCGACAACCTGTTCGTCCAGGACACAGCAACACCCGTAAGCAAATCGCCTGGTCGGATGTCGATCGGTACTGCCATGTGTTTCGGAATTATCGGTGCCGCATGGATGGCCACAGTATTGCCAATTCGCCAAGCAACTATTGCACTGCAGCTTCTCGCTCTATCGGTTTTCACGATCAGCGGCTCAGCGCTGATCGGTTATGTATTCGGCGTTCAGCAGTTTGAACTAACGATTTTTTCAACCATGGCGCTGCACACGTCATTCCTTTTTGTGCTCTGCAGTACAGCCATGCTTTTAATTAGACCGAACGAAGGGATCATGGCTTCCGCCACGAGCCCATACATCGGTGGTCGCTCGATACGAAAACTTCTCCCGTTTATAGTCGTTACGCCAATTGTAATGTGCTGGCTGAGTCTTCAAGGCCTTCAGGCCGGCTACTACAGTGAAGCGTTTGGGTTTGCGATCAGTACCGTGTCCAGCATTCTGGTACTCAGCTTCGTTGGTTGGTTCGGCGCCGATGCGCTGAACCGAGAAGAAGAACGATTCCGCTCGACCATAGATTCTTCGCCGGTCGCCACCGTAATGGTTGATCAGGCTGGCATTATTCAAATGGCCAACCAGATAGCCCACTCCCTGTTTCTTTACCCCCGGAATCATCTGATCGGGAAGCCGTTGGACAGCCTCATACCGCATCGTTTCCGCCCGGAACACAGCGTGTTCGTTAATGCGTTCATAAATGCTCCCGAGCAACGAATGATGGGCCAGGGTCGGGAGCTTTACGCCCTGCGCCAAGATGGTACCGAGTTCCCTGCCGAAATAGCCCTCAACCCTGTGCATACGGTCGAGGGTCGCTACATCATGGCTTCAGTAATGGATATTACCGAACGACTGAAGGCCGAGGAGAAAATCCTGCGACTCAACCGTATCCACAAGGTGTTGAGCGGCATTAATACCTTGATCGTCAGAGTTCAGACCCGGGAAGCTCTGTTTGATGAAGCCACGCGACTCACGGTCGAGGAAGGCGAATTACTTTCGGCAATGGTCGTCGAGTACAACCAGGAGTCAAAGCAGGGAATCGTTCTAAATCAACACGCTTCCAATGAGAGGCTTGGAAATAGATCGCTGTCAATCGCTGAAACAACCATTTTAGGCGAATGCCTGCAAAACCATCGCATTGTGATCAAAAATGAACTCGCGGAGTCTGAGAATAGTGAAGACTTCCGAGACCTGGTCAGTCTCGGTGTGGGGGCATTGGTAGCGTTTCCATTGACGCACCAGGATCAGGATCTACAAGCCGCCTTGATGCTATATCGCCCAGACGCATTCTCTTTTGACCACGCAGAGATGAGTTTGTTGAACGAAGTTGCGGGTGATATCTCTTTTGCAATCGCCAACTTGGCAAAAAGCCACCAGTTGGAATATCTGACTCATTTTGACAGTGTTACCGATCTGCCGAACAGGTTGCTGCTTACGGACCGGCTGCAGCAGGCGATTCTTCAGGCTGAAAGGCAACACACTGTATTCAGTATTCTCTATGTGGACATAGACCGTTTTCGGCAGGTGAATGACAGTCTCGGACACACGGTAGGAGACGATGTGCTCCGCAAAGTAGCTCAACGTATTCTTGCCTGTGTTGGAGAGGCAGACACGGTTGCGCGCTGGGGTGGCGACGAGTTTATTGTTTTGCTTCCTGGCCAGACCGGGGCCGACGTCTCTGCCATCGCCAACTGCATCAACGGCCAATTGCACTCGGTGATTTCGCTGGAAGACGGACGACAATTATTCGTGTCCTGCAGTATGGGAATCGCAGAATATGACGGAAGTGGCATAAACGTCGATGTATTGATCAATCGCGCCAGAACCGCGATGGCCGCGATAAAAGAACATGGTGGCAATGATTACCGGCATTTCGTTCCTTCGGATCATGGCAGACTGAACGACGCGCTTGAACTGGAAACTTCGCTCAGGCATGCGCTGGAGGAGAACCAGCTCGAGCTGTATTATCAGCCCCAGATCGATATCGCTTCTCGTCAGGTTTTGGGTCTCGAGGCTCTCTTGCGCTGGAGGCATCCTGGCGAGGGACTGATCCCACCGGACCGTTTCATCCCTCTTGCAGAAAAGACGGGCTTGATCATACCAATCGGAAAATGGGTACTGTATGAAGCTTGCCGTCAGGCTGCAGCGGTTCCGGGACTGAGAGTGGCCGTAAATCTCTCGGCCAGACAGTTCCATCAGGAAAACCTTGTTGCTGTCGTGAAGGAAGTCCTGGACGAAACCGGCATGCCGCCGGGTAACTTGGAGCTGGAAATAACGGAAAGCGCTCTTATCTACGAGGTTGAATCGGCAATCGCCACAATGCATCTCTTAAGCGGTTTGGGCGTAAGCATCTCACTCGACGATTTTGGTACCGGTTATTCAAGCTTGAGCTATCTGAAGCGCTTCCCTATCGACACGTTAAAGATCGACAAGTCGTTTATTAGCGAGGTGACTACCGATCCAGGCAGTGAAGTGATTGCAAACACAATCATTGCTATGGCTCACAGCCTGAACCTCAAGGTGATCGCAGAAGGCGTAGAGACCGAAGAGCAACTCGCAATGCTGCGAGAACGAGAATGTGATCAAGCTCAGGGCTACCTGATCTCCCGACCTGTGCCATTTTCGGAAGCTATTGCCAAACTGCAGCGCTGAAACGGCTTGGATCACTCCTCATCATCACTAAAAGCTGACCGATGGAACTCCGCCGCCTCCTCGGCCTCCTGGACAC
>CAZFQI010000063.1:0-19242 GCA_964520755.1 uncultured Marinobacter sp.
ACTGCATTAGTGGCGAGTCGGGCAGTTCCAGATCTACTCCTTCTACGCCAGTTTCCGCTGCCAGAACCTGCAGATACTGACGGAACGCCCGTCTGGTTACGCTCTCGCTCAGGTACTGCCTAATCTGGGGTTTGACGTGCTCATACGGGAGCTGCTGGCCGTCGATTCGCTGGTCGACGCGGACGATGTGCCAGCCGTAGCGGGTTTCGATCAGTTCCGGGTTCAGGCCTTCCTGGAGGGCGAGAACCGGGCGTTCAAATTCGTCCACCGTCTGGCCTTTGCTGATCTGGCCGAGGCTGCCGCCCTGGTGGCGGGATTCGCAGGCGGAGTATTGTTTGGCCAGTTCGGCGAACTGGGAGCGGCCGTCGATGAGGGACGACAGCAATTGGTGGCCGGCTTCTTCCTGGCGCATGCGTTCCTGGACGTCGTCCGGGGCAGCAGCAAGGAGGATGTGGCTGACGGCCATGAGCGTTGGACTGCGGAAGCGGGCCGGGTTGGCGTTATAGAAGCGTTCGCAGTCCTGTTCGGTGGGGTCCGGGACGTTGAGCTCGAGTTCCAGTACCCGGGCAATGCGGTCTTCTTCATCGGCGATGTCGTCGAGCTTGAGGCGGCTGGCCTGTTGCATGAGCAACTCGCGGATGACGAGGCTTGTGGCGGCGTCGTGCCAGGCTTCGGCGACTTCTTCGGCCGGGTGGTGCTGCATTTCCCGGGCGATGTCGTCTTCGCCGATGAGGGTTTCACCCACGGTGACCGGCGGGAACTGGTTTCTGGGTTTTTCGGCGTCGCCGACGGGGATGAGTTGCATGATGGTTACCTTTTGATCTGGTTGTCGGATTACGGCTTCGCCTAATCCGACCTACATTTGTGCTATCGGGCTCGGGGACGTGTCGGATTACGGCTTTGCCTGATCCGACCTACGTTTCTGCTCTCGGGCTCGGGTAGGTCGGATTAGCGTGGCCCCGCCACGCGTAATCCGACACCTTAACCGTCACCTCAATTCACACCATTACGCCCGCTTGCGAACCACCTGGTACTTCCGTCCGAAATACTCCACCGGCACGCTGAGCATGTGCACCAGGCGGGTGAACGGGAAGAGTACGAAGATGGTCAGGCCCAGGAAGATGTGGGTCTTATAGATCCAGTGCACGTCGGCAATGTAACCGGCCACGCCGCCCTGGAGAGTGACAACACCCTGTGCCCAGGCGGAGAACTTGAGCATGGTGCTGCCATCCAGGTGGCCCATGGTGGGCAGGATGGTGAGCATGCCCAGGACCAGCTGGACCACCAGGATGATAATGATCATGTTATCGGCAAAGGTGCTGCTGGCCTTGATGCGCGGATCGGTCAGTCGGCGCCAGGCGAGCATGCCCCCCCCGATAATCGCCATTACACCGGCAATACCACCCACCACGATCGCCATGATCTGTTTGGTGCCGGGGGTCATGAACGGCTCGTAGAGCGCGTGCGGTGTCAGCAGGCCCACCAGGTGGCCGAAGAAGATCACCAGTACGCCGACATGGAACAGCACGCTGGCCATCACCATGTTTTTCTTGCGCAGCATCTGGCTGGAATGGGCTTTCCAGGTGAACTGGCCCTGGTCATAGCGCGCCCAGGTACCAATCACCAGGATCGCGATGGCAATGTAGGGATAAACCCCGAACAGCAATGTATTCAGATAGGACATCATTTCCGTTTCCTCCTGCGCCCTCAGGCGCGCCCTGCCTGACGGGGTGTTGCGTCCGTCATCAGCTGATCACTCAGGTGAATGGTCTGGGTCTGTTCCAGTTCGCGGCGGCGCTGGCCTACAACGTTGCCGGTACTGCAGGAGCTGCCCTGATCATCAACAAACTTCACCATTTCCTCTTCCCAGACCTTATCCAGAGCCTCCGGGGTGTCGTCGCGTTCTTCCGAGGCGACGATCCGGGCCAGCTCCTGGCGGTTTGCCACACGCCCGGAGAGGGTCAGCAGCGAATCCATCACCACGTGATAGAAACTTTCCCGCTGGTACAGACGCTCACCCAGCAAGCCCAGGATATGGTGGATGTCCTCCAGCCAGTTCTGGATCTCGTCCAAAGGACGGGTGGAGAGGTATTCCAGGAACAGCGGCAGGTAATCCGGCAGTTCCCTGGCATCGATTTCCAGACCGTTGCTGCGGTATTCCTCCATCAGGTCCACCATGGCCTGACCACGGTCGCGGGATTCGCCGTGCACGTGTTCAAACAGCAGCAGGGACGTTGCCCGGCCTTTGTCGAACATGCCAACGTAGTTCTCCTGCATGTCCAGCAGGTCGCCGTCGCAGACCATTTCCACACAGCGCAGCAGTTGCTCCTTGTTCTGCCTCGGCAGCCGGCTGTCCTCAAGGACAGCGGCAATGAGGGCGTCTTTGGAGGCCTGGAGTTCTTCGGTCGGGTACTCAAGTACCCGTGCCAGTACTTTTAAAAGTTGCATATCGGCCTCCTTATTCCTGCAGCTGTTTCGGGTCAACCTGCTTCACGGTCGACAATTTCTGGACCATGCTGGTGGTCTGCTTGCGGCCACCGAACATGTTGAACTTGCTGTCGCCGTTGCAGCCGTCGCCGAAGCTGAAGCCGCAGCCGTTGCGCTCGCCGTGAGCGGTGGCATCGGGGAAAGCTTCCTTGGCCAGCTCGCGGTGGCTGGTGGGGATTACGAAACGGTCTTCGTAATCGGCAATCGCCAGGTAGCGGTACATTTCGTCCGCCTGAGCCTTGGTCAGGCCGCATTCTTCAAGCGCACGCAAGTCTTCCTTGCCTTCCACGGTCTCCGCGCGCTTATACAAGCGCATGGCCATAATCCGCTTGAGGGCCCTTACGATGGGCTTCTCATCACCTGCGGTGAGCAGGTTGGCCAGGTACTTGACCGGGATCCGCAGGCTTTCGATCTTCGGCAGTACGCCATCAAACTCGACCTTGCCGGCTTCCGCCGCAGACTGAATCGGGCTCAGGGGCGGCACGTACCAGACCATGGGCAGGGTGCGGTATTCCGGATGCAGCGGCAGGGCCAGTTTCCAATCCACGGCCATTTTGTAGACCGGGCTCTTCTGGGCGGCTTCGATCACGTTCATCGGGATGCCGTCTTTCTTGGCCTGCTCGATTACTTTCGGGTCGAACGGGTCCAGGAAGATTTCCAGCTGCTTCTCGTACAGCTCATGCTCGCCCGGGGCGCTGGCCACTTCTTCGATGCGGTCTGCGTCGTACAGCAGCACACCGAGGTAGCGAATCCGGCCAACACAGGTCTCGGAGCACACGGTGGGCATGCCGGCTTCGATCCGCGGGTAGCAGAAGATGCACTTCTCGGACTTGCCGGTTTTCCAGTTGAAGTAGATCTTCTTGTACGGGCAGCCGGAGACACACATCCGCCAGCCGCGGCACTTGTCCTGGTCGATCAGCACGATACCGTCTTCTTCCCGCTTGTAGATGGCGCCGCTGGGGCAGCTGGCCACACAGGTGGGGTTCAGGCAGTGCTCGCACAGACGCGGCAGGTACATCATGAAGGTGTTTTCGAACTGGCCGTAGATGTCTGCCTGCACCTGGTCAAAGTTCTTGTCCTTGCGGCGCTTGGCGAACTCGGTACCGAGAATCTCTTCCCAGTTCGGGCCCCATTCGATTTTCTGCATCCGCTGCCCGGAGATCAGCGAGCGTGGCCTGGCCACCGGCTGGTGCTTCATGTCGCCGGCGGTATGCAGGTGCTGATAATCGAAATCAAACGGCTCGTAGTAGTCGTCGATCTGGGGCAGGTCCGGGTTGGCGAAGATGTTCGCCAGGATCCGGAAACGGCCACCGATTTTCGGGCGGATCTTGCCGGAGCTGTCACGCATCCAGCCACCCTTCCACTTGTCCTGGTTCTCCCACTCTTTGGGATAGCCGATACCGGGCTTGGTCTCGACGTTGTTAAACCAGGCGTATTCCATGCCTTCACGGCTGGTCCATACGTTTTTGCAGGTCACTGAACAGGTGTGGCAACCAATGCACTTGTCCAGGTTCAGCACCATGCCGACTTGGGAACGGATTTTCATTTTACAGCCTCCTGAACAGTGTCATTGCCTTCACCGTCGAGCCAGTCGACGTTGTGCATCTTGCGAACCACCACGAATTCGTCGCGGTTGGAACCGACGGTGCCGTAGTAGTTGAACCCGTAGGAATACTGGGCGTAACCACCAATCATGTGGGTCGGTTTCGGGCACACCCGGGTGACCGAGTTGTGGATACCGCCCCGTGTACCGGTGATTTCCGACCCCGGAATGTTCACGATCCGCTCCTGGGCGTGGTACATCATCACCATGCCGGGCATCACCCGCTGGCTCACCACGGCCCGGGCCGCAATGGCACCGTTGGCGTTGAACAGCTCGATCCAGTCGTTGTCCTCAATGGCCATCTCTTTGGCGTCGTCTTCGCTCAGCCAGACGATGGGGCCACCGCGGGACAGGGTCAGCATCAGCAGGTTGTCGCTGTAGGTGCTGTGGATACCCCACTTCTGGTGCGGAGTGATCCAGTTCAGCGCTTTTTCCGGGTTACCGTTGCTGCGCTGATTGATCATGTGGCTCACGGTTTTGGTGTTAATCGGCGGGCGATACACCAGCAGGCTCTCACCGAAGGCACGCATCCACTCGTGGTCCTGGTAGAACTGCTGACGACCGGTCAGGGTGCGCCAGGGGATCAGCTCGTGGACGTTGGTGTAACCGGCGTTGTAGGACACGTGCTCGTCTTCCAGACCAGACCAGGTCGGGCTGGAGATGATCTTGCGCGGCTGCGCCACGATGTCCCGGAAGCGGATTTTTTCCTCTTCCTTGTTCTTCGCCAGGTGCGTGTGGTCCAGACCGGTCATTTCCGACAGCGCAGCCCAGGCTTTCACAGCAACCTGGCCATTGGTTTCCGGCGCCAGGGTCAGAATCACTTCTGCGGCATCGATGGCGCTTTCAATCTTGGGACGGCCGGCGTTGGCGCCGTCGATATGGGTGTAGTTCAGTTCCTTCAGGAAGTTGACTTCCTTCTCGGTGTTCCAGTTGATGCCCTTGCCACCGTTACCCAGCTTGTCCATCAGTGGCCCAAGGGAGGTAAATCGTGCATAGGTGTTCGGGTAGTCCCGCTCAACGGTGATGAAGTTGGGCGCGGTTTTGCCCGGAATCAGCTCGCACTCGCCCCGCTTCCAGTCCTTCACATCGAACGGCTGGCCCAGCTCGGCCGGCGCGTCGTGCAGCAGCGGCAGAGTCACCACATCTTTCTCGACACCCAGGTGGCCCTCGGTAGCCTTGGAGAATGCCTTGGCAATGCCCTTGTAGATCTCCCAGTCACTGCGCGCTTCCCAGGCCGGATCGGTAGCAGCGGTCAGCGGGTGGATGAACGGGTGCATGTCCGAGGTGTTCAGATCGTTCTTCTCGTACCAGGTGGCCGTGGGCAGAACGATGTCTGAATACAGACAGGTGGTGGACATGCGGAAGTCCAGGGTCACCAGCAGGTCGAGCTTGCCTTCCGGCGCTTCGTCATGCCATTTGACCTCTTTCGGCTTGGCACCGCCTTCGTGGCCCAGATCCTTGCCCTGGAGACCACTCTTGGTACCCAGCAGGTACTTGAGCATGTACTCATGGCCCTTACCGGAGGAACCCAGCAGGTTGGAACGCCAGATAAACAGGTTACGCGGACAGTTCTGGGCTGCTTCCGGATCCTCACTGGCAAACGCGAGGGAACCGTCTTTCATGGACTGCGCCACATAGTCAGCCACTTCCATGCCGGCTTTTTCCGCCTCGGCGGCAATACCCAGCGGGTTACGGTTCAGCTGCGGGGCAGACGGCAACCAGCCCATACGCTCGGCACGCACGTTGTAGTCGATCAGGCTGCCACCGAACTTGGACTTGTCTGCCAGCGGCGACAGGATCTCGTCGACACCCAGCTTCTCGTAACGCCACTGCCCGGAGTGGGCGTAGAAGAAGGAGGTAGAGTTCATGTGCCGGGGCGGACGCTGCCAGTCCAGACCAAAGGCCAGCGGTTGCCAGCCGGTCTGAGGACGCAGCTTCTCCTGGCCAACATAGTGGGCCCAGCCGCCACCGCTCTGGCCGATACAGCCGCACATGATCAGCATGTTGATCAGGCCACGGTAGTTCATGTCCATGTGGTACCAGTGGTTCATACCGGCACCGACGATGACCATGGAACGGCCCTTGGTCTTATCGGCGTTGTCGGCGAACTCACGGGCAATGCGGATCACTTTCTCGGCGGGCACGCCGGTGATCTTTTCCTGCCAGGCCGGGGTATAGGGCTTTACTTCATCGTAGGAAGTGGCGCCGTCATCATCCCCCAGCCCACGGCTGATGCCGTAGTTGGCAACCATCAGGTCATAAACGGTGACCACGCGACCTTCGGAGCCATCCGCCAGCTGTACCTTGCGGCTACCCAGCTTGTGCTTGAGGATGTCCTTGATTTCCACGTGCTTGAAGTGGTCGTGCTCGATACCACCGAAGTACGGGAAGGCAACGTCCACAACGTCGTCGTGCTTCTCGACCATGGACAGCTGAAGGTTGACGTCGGAGCCCTTGGCGGTCTGCTTCAGGTTCCACTTGCCCTTCTCACCCCAGCGATAGCCGATAGAGCCGTTAGGCGCAGTCAGCTCACCGGAGGCTTCATCAATCGCGATGGTTTTCCACTCGGGATTGTTCTCTTCACCCAGTCCGTCCACCAGATCACTGGCGCGCAGGAAACGGCCCGGCACGAAGCTGCCGTCGTCCTTTTCGTCCAGCATGACCAGGTAAGGCATGTCGGTGTAGCGGCGAACGTAGTCGGTGAAGTACTCACTGGGCTTGTCGATGTGGAACTCTTTCAGGATCACGTGACCCATGGCCATGCCCAGAGCGGCATCGGTACCCTGCTTGGGGTTCATCCACTCGTCGGACAGCTTGGAAACTTCGGCGTAATCCGGAGTAATGGCGACAGTCTTGGTGCCCTTGTAGCGAACTTCCGTGAAGAAGTGGGCATCCGGGGTACGGGTCTGGGGTACGTTGGAACCCCAGGCAATGATGTAGCCGGAGTTGTACCAGTCAGCGGATTCCGGCACGTCGGTCTGCTCACCCCAGGTTTGTGGGGAGGCCGGGGGCAGGTCGCAGTACCAGTCATAGAAGCTCATGCAAACGCCACCAATCATGGACAGGTAACGGCTGCCGGCAGCGTAGGAGACCATCGACATGGCGGGAATCGGCGAAAAGCCGATGATGCGGTCAGGGCCATACTTTTTCGCCGTGTACACGTTGGAAGCGGCGATCAGTTCGTTGACTTCGTCCCAGCTGGAACGCACAAAGCCGCCCATGCCTCGACGGGGCTTGTACTCGGCGGTTTTCTTGGGGTCTTCCACAATTGAAGCCCATGCGTTAACCGGGTCGCCATGTTCGGTTTTCGCCGCCCGCCACAGCTTCATCAGGTGCTTCCGCATCAGCGGGTATTTCAGGCGGTTGGCGCTGTACATGTACCAGGAGTAGCTGGCACCACGAGGGCAACCACGGGGCTCATGGTTGGGCAGATCCGGACGGGTACGGGGGTAATCGGTTTGCTGGGTTTCCCAGGTAACCAGGCCGTTCTTGACGTAAATTTTCCAGCTACAGGAGCCGGTGCAGTTTACGCCGTGGGTGGAACGCACGATCTTGTCGTGCTGCCAGCGCTGGCGGTAGCTGTCTTCCCACTCGCGACTGACTTCGTGGGTTTCGCCATGGCCGTTGGAGAACGGCTCGCGCTTCTTCCTGAAGTAACTCAGTTTATCGATCAAATGACTCATGGTCTCTCTCTCCGTCTGCCGGATCGTTTCTCCGATTTGAGACCATTGTGTGTGAGAAAAACCGTGAAATCTGCGTGGTTACTACCTCATAACCCGTTTCTACCACCCTGGGGGTAGGCGGCTTATATCCCCGGGTGGAGTAGGTGTTCACGCTCGTGCCGGCGACTTTCCCGGGCAAACAGGAAAAGACAGCCAAGCAGCAGCAGAAAGAGGATCATGAAGACCGCACTTCGGATACCCAACCAATGGTTAACGCTGCTGAAAATCACTGGCAGCACGAAAGCCACGGAACAGGCGGTCACCAGAAGCAGCCCGGCGACAAAGGCCGCCACCGAACGATTTTCAACAATAACCAGCCGCTGGAGGCTACCCATGGTGCATCCCATGGCCAGCCCGAGGGTGACGACAAACACTCCCTCTACTTGCATGGGCAGGGCAAATTCAACGCGGATTGTGGCGTCAACGCCCTGGATAAATAGCGTCATGGGTGGGTAGGACAAAACAAACAGCGCAATCAGACAGACCAACAGTGCTCGGCTGACAACTCTTGCACTGCCGAATCGATCAGAAAACCCGCCGCCCACGATCTGGGCCAGGGCTCCGGGAATAACAAACCATTGAGCCAGGCGCGCGCCGGAATCCACTGACAGATCGAACTGTGACGACAGATAATCCGGCAGCCACAAGGCCAACGCAAAGAAACTGCCGGCGACAACGCCAAAATAGCCACAAAGCTGGCCGGCCCGCTTCGTCTGCATTTGGTGTAGCAGCACCCGGACTGACGTTTCGGCGGTAGGGTCCGCCTCGGCGTCTTCGGGATCAGTGAGCATGACCAGCAGCGCAAGCACCAGCACCAACACGATCAGATAGGCCAGCGGAACCCCGTGCCAGGAAAAGGCCTCATGGAACAGTGGTACCAGGTAGTAATTGAATCCCGCGCCCGTCACACCAGCGCCAAACACCCCCAGCACAAGGCCAAGGCGCCCGGATTCACAGTGGCCTGTGACGAACTGCAGCCCGGCACTGTAAAAACCGCCAGCCAGTCCGAGGCCGCCGGCGGCAATCAGATAGCCGGGGAAGGTATCGGTGGTCAGAAGTATCACCATGCAGCCTGCAAGCCCGGCCAGACAGCCCAACATGATCCGGCGCGCGCCGAATTTCTGCGCCGCCAGGCCAGCTGGAACGGCCAGGGCCGCGCCTACCGCCATCGGCATCGCCAGCAGGAATCCAAACTGCAAGTCACTGAGACCCAGTTCCGAACGCAGATGGACCCCGGCCACTGCAAACAGAGTCCAGCACCCGGCGGCGACAACAAAGCCCGCCACCGCCAACGGCAATACCACGGCCAATGACACCAGCCGGTCATCTGCACGATCCGTTTCGGACTTCATTACCGTCGCTCTTCTGGAAACCTGTTTTTCAGTTTCATCTTTTGATCATAAAAGGGTCAAAGATTATGATGGGTTACCAACCATTGGGGTAATTGACTATCCTCAAGGAGGTATCACGGAATCCCGGTGCGAGGCATAATTCACCCTGCCCCGCCACACGCATTGATGCGCAAGAGACTGAATGAAACCCAGAAGCCCGCTTGTAAACCGAATCGCCATCGTCGTTGGCGCCGTGGTGGTGACAGCCCTTGTCAGCATGGCGACCACGCTTGCGGTTTCAAAAAGCATCGAAGGCAATGCTACCGCGATCAATCTGGCAGGCGCCCTGCGCATGGGGGCCTTTCAGTTGCTTGCCCGGAGCGCGGGGCCAGTCGCTCCAGAATCCGGGCAGGACTCAATCGGGCAGATGCTGGAGCGCTACGAGACCAAGTTGGGTGACGCCAGCATCACCAAGGCCATACCAGACAGCCGCGACCATCCACTGGCCGCCCAGTACCAGTCCATTCTCCAGTCCTGGGCAACCATGCTCAGGCCTGCCCTGCAGGAACACGACCAGGGCACACCTGTTTCCGCAGCCATGCTGACTTCAACCCAGAGCTACGTTAATGACGTGGACCAACTGGTTAACATGCTGGAACAGCGAACCGAAGCCCGTATTGACCTGCTGCACCTGATCCAGATCATCAGTCTGGCTTTCTCCATCCTGATCATCGTGGCGCTGTTCATCGATCTGAAAAACCGTATTTTGCGGCCGTTGCGCAAGCTGGTCAGTATTGCCATCGCCGTGGGCGATCAGGACTTTTCCCGCAGGGCCGACCTGAGCGGCTCCGACGAGCTCGCACAACTCGGCCAGGCCTTTGACCAGATGACCAGTGAACTGGCTCTGACCTACTACGAGCTGGAAGAAAGGGCCCGACTGAAAACGGAAGAGCTCGAAAAGAGCCATGCGGCCCTTCAATTGCTGCACTCTGCCAGCCGCGACCTGTTTGCCAACCATGACCTGTGCAACGGGGCTATTCCCATGCTTCAGGAGCTTGAACAGCTACTGGGCATTGGCCCGATCCGCCTCTATCTCCACGACAAACAATCCACGGAGCCAGTACAGGCGATCACGACAGCCACCCGGGAACGCCCCTTTTACTGTCGTGATCATCACTGCAATGCCTGCCTGGTGACGCCGGAGGCCTATGACGAACTTCCCGTGGAATCCAATGACGGGCGTCGGCTCCTGCTTCCGATCCGGACACCCGGGCAGTTACTGGGCACGCTGGAGGTCTGGTACCCGGCCGAAGAAGGCCTGTCAAAAACCTCTCGACGGCTGCTGGAAACCCTCAGCGACCAGCTGGCCACTGCCATTTTCCTGGAACGGCAGATTACCGAGGAGCAGCAGCAAACCCTTGCCGAAGAGCGCACGGTCATTGCCCGGGAACTTCACGATTCCCTGGCCCAGTCACTGTCGTACCTTAAAATGCAGGTGGCCCGGTTGCGGCGCCTAAACATCGAGGGCGAGCAGCAGGAAATTCACGAGGCCATTCTCGATGAACTGAGTACAGGCCTGAACAGCGCCTATCGCCAGCTCCGGGAGTTGCTGGCCACCTTCCGACTGAAGCTGGACACGCCAGACCTCGCTACCGCCCTGCAAAAGACCATTGAAGAGTTTTCCGCGCGGCTGGGTAAGCCCGTTGAGCTGCAGTACAATCTGCCGCCCCAGACCCTGTCACCGAACGAAGAGATCCATACCCTGCAGATTGTGAGGGAAGGCCTGGCCAACGCGGTCAAACATGCAGATGCCACGGACATCACCGTGGATGTTCTGTTCGAATCGCCGCAGGTACGGGTACGGATCCGGGATAATGGCAAAGGCCTGCCCGGCAGTGACCAACCCGTCAACCATTACGGCCTGATCATTATGCAAGACCGGGCCCGGACCCTGGGCGGTAAGGTCGAGGTAAGCAACCGGGATGAAGGGGGCGTGGAAGTCACCCTGGGATTTGTTCCCAAAAGCCGAAACCTGATTCCCACAGAAGCATCAAACGCCTGACAACAAGAGAGAACCCGATGTCTGAGTCACCCGCAAGTATTCTGTTGATCGACGATCACCCGCTTCTTCGCCAGGGCATCAAACAGCTGATCGACATGGAAGACGATATGGTCGTGGCCGGGGAGGCCAGCAACGCCGCCGACGGCATTCGGCTGGCCACTGAACTGGAGCCCGACCTGATCCTGATGGACCTGAACATGCCCGAAATGGATGGAATCGAGGCGCTGAAAAAACTGCGGGAACAGAATATCAGCTCCCGCATTGTGATGTTCACCGTCTCTGACCAGGAAGATGACGTGGTAGCGGCACTGCGGGCCGGTGCAGACGGCTACCTGCTGAAGGACATGGAACCGGAAGACATGATCAACCAGCTCCATCAGGCGGCGGTCGGCAAAATGGTGATCAGTGACCGACTGACTACCCTGCTGGCCGAGGCACTGCGCTCCAACAAGCCCCAGCAGGCATCACGTCCAGACTTCGACAGCCTGACGCCCCGGGAGAAAGACATTCTGCGCCTGATCGCCGAGGGCCTATCCAACAAGATGATTGGTCGCAAGCTTGATATCAGTGACGGAACGGTCAAGGTGCATGTAAAGCACCTGCTCAAGAAGCTGAACCTGCGTTCGCGGGTGGAAGTTGCCGTTTGGGCTGTCGAGGAAGGCCTTCACAAGGGCTGAGTTATATCAAATCGTTCCGTAGACTTATGCTTTACTCTGTGCCGGTTACTGACCGCCCGGAGTAAAGCATGGCCTTTTCACTACCTTCCATTGCCTCCCTGAACTCTCCCCTGATTGGGCAAACGTTGTTGGTCCTTCGGGAGTACCTGCCCTCCCCCGTGCCCATGCTGGGCGCTATTGATCGCCGAATTCCGGTGCCCCTCAAGCAGCTGGCTGCAGAAGCACCGCTCAACCGCATTTTTGGCCAGGCAATTGATGACGGCGAATTCGATGACTTCGAAGGCCGCCGTATTCGCCTGGAAGTGAACGGCGGACAACCCGGTATCACCATTGGCTTCTGGGCCGGCCGCCTCCGGGTAATCGACGGCCCCGGTGAGGCAACCATCCGCGGCTCACTGGCTGCTTTCAGGACGCTCGCGGAACGCCGACAGGACCCCGACCAGTTGTTCTTCCAGCGTCGGCTGGTCATTGAAGGCGACACCGAACTGGGACTGCGCCTGAAAAACCTGCTCGACAGCGTGGAGTGGAGTATGAAGATCGACTATCTTTCCACAAGGTTCAAGAGCCGCCCATGGCGGCAAAGCAACCCCCAGATTTGAGGAAATACGATGGATAAACATGACAGCGAACTCCCCAAAACCTTCGTTAACTTCAGCGAACGGTTTCCAGAGCTGCAACAAGCGCACAAACAGCTTGGTAAGGCCCTCGCCGATGCCGGCCCTCTGGATGAAAAGTCGCGTGCTCTGGTTAAACTCGGCGTTTGCGTTGGTGCGGGTCGCGAATCCGCGCTGAAATCCCACATTCGTCGCAGTCTGGAACTGGGCATTACTCGCGAGGAAATCGAGCACGCGTTAGTGCTGGGCATGAATTCAATAGGTTTTCCGGCAACGGTTGCTGCCTGGCAGTGGGCTCAGGAAGCACTCAGTAAGGATTGAGATTTCGTCAACCGTCCAGGAGGGCAATCAGGTCGTCGCGGGCCTCGGGTATCACGTCAGCCTTTAAGTTCACGTCCTGCCACCTCGTTTGCTCTCTGTTTTTGCCGTTCACGTTTGAGCTGATTAGACCTGCATTCGTTACTGATCAGATCAAGCCACCTCAGATGCTTATCCCAGACCGGATCTTTGTTTTGCCCGGGCTTGTTGCTGGTCATCGTTATCACTCCTGCCCTGTTAAATGAGAGTCCGCCTCAACACTCATTAACAAATATTTGATGTAAAGCTTCAAGGAATAGAGGAGGACCAGTAATGAACTGTCAGGACATTACCGGCCGCCATCCTATTCATCACTTCCAGTAGTTGTTGGCCGCAGCCACGGTCTGAAAGTGAACGGCAATCACCTCGGAGGCGTGAATCAACGCTTCACCATTCTGCGCGTATTTCTCCCGTTCCCGGAACAGGACCTCTTTGTTGGATTGGGTGTTTTTCACCCCCATTCGAGAGAGTTTGATGGCTAATTGAAAGCCTTCCTGAGGGGTCTCAGTAACCAGGCTAGGCAGCCAGGTTTCGGTCTTCTTATCCTGCTCGGCGTTAGCCGTGAACGGCAATGCCAGAGCGAATACCGCAAGAAAAGTGAGTCCCGTATTTTTTATTGATGTCATATTGGTCTCCTAAATCTCATCAGGTGCCAGTGTCGGCAGAGACAGAAATTCACATTTTCTGAACTGCACAACCTCTTTCCAGAGGCCCTGACATTAAGGACCAAATTAGATTTATTTTCAATACATCTTTAGTGACATGCCAGATTCACCTAAAGACTCAGAGCTGGCCTTTCAAAATGAAATCCCGAAGTGCGACGGCGTTATTGTGTTCGGTATCTTTCGCGGCAAACACCAGGGTTACACGATTATGCTCTTTGAGCACTTGTTTCAGCGCTTCTATGTCGTCAGAAACATTATCCGACCCCAGCTCTTCAAGATACCGCGACCGGAACTCCGGCCATTTGTCAGGATCGTGGCTGAACCACTTCCGGAGTTCAGTTGACGGTGCCAGCCCTTTCAGCCAGAGAGTGATATCTGCATTTTCCTTGGCCACGCCGCGTGGCCAGATGCGGTCTACAAGCACCCGTGGGCCATCTGAGCGTGCGGGTTCTGCATATGCGCGCTTCAGTCGGATATCCATGAGCTCTCACCTCTTTAGCGGACTTCTGGACGTTGCTCGGCTCACAATCTTGTGCCTAAACATCATCGGACGCCAGTGTTCAACAATTAACATATCTCAACAGGTACACCATCCAAGAGTGATAGCCTGAATGATGCTCAACATTCATCGATAGAGGGGCATCCTCATGATAAAAACAAACAGAGCGCTTCTGAGCATCGTCATTCTGAGCATCACTGTATCATTCGCTGCCTCTGCCACCGAATCGGTCACTCCCAAGCTGACCGACAAGCTGGATCGTCTGCTGCGCGAAGAGATGCGGTCCATTCAGTCAGCCATGGGCCAGATTCATTCGGCCATCGTTATGGGTCAGCACGACAAGGTTGCAGAGCAGGCCCAGAACATCCACGACAGCTTCATCCTGCAGCAGTCCCTCACTGAACAGGATCGCAAAGACCTGATTTCGGCAGTACCAGAAGGCTTTATCAAGCTGGACAAGGAGTTTCATCAGCTGGCGGCGGCGCTGGCCGAGGCCGGCAGGAATGACGACACGGAGAAGCAAAACCAGCTGTTTGGCAAAATGACGGGCAACTGCATCCAGTGCCACAGCACCTACGTGTCGGACCGCTTTCCTGGCGTCAAACCTGTTCAGGACTGATCGGCCTCAGCCGATCAGATCCATCCCCGGCTTGCCATACCAATACCCGTTGCATGGCGGTGCCTCCACCAACTGCAGCGGGTCGGTGGCCGGCCATTCGCCCCGGCGCACCTGGTCAAAGCGTCTGACCACCTCCTCCATGCCCAGATGTTCCGGGCTCAGGCGCACGGTGCTTACCCCCATACGCTCCATAGCCGGCAACTCCCGCATCAGGTCGTAACGGGAGCCAGACAAGGTGGAAATGCCGTTGATGCGGAACAGCTCCTGGCTTTCCCGGGAGCGCAACTCCATGCCATCCGGATGCTGCAGGCAGCGGAACTCGCAGTTGTCTTTGGGCAGGTTGTAATGGCGGGCGGTAAAGCATCGGGAGGACCAGGCCAGGGGCAGGAAGCCCCAGGAAAACACTTCGGCGGGAAGATCCAGCCCTTCCTGCTGCAGCTCCTTGATTAGCTGCTCGAGGGTTTCCTTGCCCAGTTCCACCGGCAGGTTCCATTCTTTCAGGCCCTGTTTGGCGAGGATCTTCAGGGTGGCTGTGTTGTAGATGTTCATTGAGGGACCGGTGATAAACGGAATCCTGTTCCGGATGGCCACCTGCAGGGCGCTCTGATCGTTGGCCTCTACCAGGAATTCATCCTGCTCACAGAACCGGCGCAGGCGACGCAAATCGGCCTCCGACTCAATCAGCGTGAGCGTCGAAAGCACCACATTCTTGCCGCAGGCTTTCAGATCACGGGCCAGATCCAGCCAGTCATCCGGTTTCAGTTCCCGCCGGCGGGAGCACACCACCTCGCCCAGATAGATGGTATCCACCGGCCACTCGGTGGCATTGGCATAGAAGTCGAAAACGGTCTGTCTGGACCAGAACCACAGGATTGGTCCCAGGGATAACTTCAGCATGAATGGTAAAACCTTATTTCCATTTGCGATGGTAGGCGCCCAGCGTTGTCAGGCCGCCCTCGGAAAGCCCCGCCAGTGTCTGCTGCCATTGAGGTTCAACAGTAAAGCCGTCGGTGCCGGCTTCAAGATTATCCAGGGCATGGCGCCAGGTTCTGGCTACGTCTGCGATGTAGGCCGGGCTTCGTTGGCGCCCCTCAATCTTCACGGCACTGATACCCAGCGCCTGAAGCTCCGGCAACAGGTCCAGGGTGTTCAGGCTGACCGGCTCCTCAATGGCGTGGTAAACATGACCCTCAACCTCAAAACGGCCTTTGCACAGAGTCGGGTAGCCGGCGGATTCGCCCTGGCCATAACGGTCAATCAGAACATCGTTGAGGCGGGATTCAAGCCCCTGCGGGGTTTCCTGCCAACGCACAGCTTTGGCCGGGGAACAGGCGCCCCGGGTATTCGGGGACTCATCGGTCAGGTAGGAAGACAGGTAGCAGCGGCCCTCGGCCATGATGCACAGGCTACCGAAGGCAAACACTTCCAGTTCCACCGGGCTGTGTTTGGCCACACCACGAACCTGGTCCAGTGACAGAACGCGGGGCAGCACGGCCCGGCGAATATCGAAGTTGTCCTTGTAGAAGGAGAGCGCTTCATGGCTGGTGGCAGATCCCTGAACCGACAGATGCCGGGGGATATGCGGATATCGGTTGGCGGCATAATCCAGCAGGCCCATATCGGCCAGGATGATGGCGTCCACGCCGAGACTCGCGGCGCGGTCCACCGCCCCCTTCCATTGCTCCCAACCGTCTGGCTGCGGGTAGGTATTGATGGCACAGAAAACTCTCGCGCCCCGGAGATGGGCGTACTTAATGCCTTCGGCAGCACGCTTGTCGTTGAAGTTCAGGCCGGCAAACTGACGAGCATTGGTGCTGTCTTTAAAACCGAAATACACGGCGTTGGCGCCGTTATCAACGGCGGTTTTCAGGGCCGGGAGGCTGCCGGCCGGGCACACAAGTTCCATGGTTTTCTCCGCCTTGGATTAACGGCATCGACCATATCGGACACATCGCCCGGCTACCTTGACCTTTGTCAGCAGGATACCCCCAGTCTGCTGAATACCTCTGTGGTAGTACTCTACGCGGCATTACGGATGCCACAGTTAATTGATAATTATCAGAACCTTAACATGCAGAAACATAAACTTACCTGCCCGTAACTACCTCCACTGCTACTCCTTCACGCTGATAGAGAGCGACCTTGCTATGCCGGGATAATAGCGGCATATCCGACACGGACAGCCAAGGCAGAACGCTATGAAATTTATCAACAATCTCTCCATGCGGGGCAAACTGATCACTCTGGTGGTGCCGGCCCTGCTTGTTATCCTGTTTTTCGCGGCAGAAAGCGTCGTTCTGAATCAAGGCGAATTGGATGACATGCGACAACTGCTCTCAAAGATCGAACTGGCTGAAGCCGGTGATCCCCTCACCGAAGCCCTGCAGAAAGAGCGTGGTCGCTCCGCGGTTTTCCTTGCCAGCAGTCCGGGAAGCGATTCCGCCCGGCAGGCCGAAAGAGACCTTGCGGAACAGCGGCGCCAAACCGACACGCGGATTTCAGACTATCAGCGCCACATCAATGCCCTGATGACAGATGCATCGTTTGACAGGACGGTTGAAACAAGCATTCAGTCCGTTCGCCAGGAGCTCGACAACATCGACGCCCTGCGCCGCTCCGTTGACAACCGCAGCGACGTTGCTCCCCGCTACACCGCGATGATCATGGGATTAATTGACCGGATTGGCCTTATTGTCCGGCGCTCAACCGATCCGGAATTGACCCGCGAGGTTAACGGTTACTATGCCCTCGCCAAGGTTGCCGAGATGGCCGGCCGCGAAAGAGCCGCGGGCGCCTCCATGATTCGCGGCGGTGACTTCGATCTGCCCACAGTAGCCCGAATTGCGGGTCTCGGCGGGCAGCAGGAAGCCTTTCTTAACGAAGCCATAACAATGCTGCCGGCTGACAATGAGATCCGGGCAACCCTGGAAAATCAGACCCTCAGCGTTGCAAGCCAGGCTCTGGCGCAGCGTCGTGAAACACTGTTCAGCAGCCCATCAGGCATGTATGCACTGGACGCTTCTGACTGGTTCACAACCACCACCCAGCGAATCGGCAACCTCAATCAGGCGAGAAAGGATATGTTATCCGACGTGATGGGCCTGGCATCAGACGGCGTTATCGACGCCCGGAACGACCTGATGCTGGCCTCCGGCATTTCCGCAGGTGCCGTTCTGGCTGTACTGGTGCTGATGCTGGTGATTATCCGTGCCATCAATCTCCAGGTCGGCCGCCTGCTCGATGGCGTTCGGTTTGCCATGGACAACAAGGACCTGACCCGCGAGATTGAAATCTCCAGCCATGATGAGGTGGGCACCATTGGCAAGGCCATCAACGAGCTGTTCGGACGCTTTGGCAATGCCCTGCTCCACATCGACAAATCCAGCGTCCAGCTGGCCACTGCCACGGAGGAGACCAGCTCCACGGCCGGCCAGAACGCCAGCCAGGTAAAAAACCAGCAGCAGCAGATTGAGCAGGTGGCTGCGGCTACCGAAGAAATGTCGGCCACCTCCGAGGAGATCTCCCGGAACACTCAGCAGGTGGCCGATGCTGCGCGCAGTGCCATGGAGAAAAGCCGTAGTGGCGAGCAAGTGTTGCACGGCAGCGTGCAGAGTATTCGTTCCCTGGCGAAGTCGGTTCAGAAGGTGAATGAGGTAATCGAAGAACTGGAGAACCGAAGCTCAACCATCGCCGACGTGGTGGACGTCATCCGGAAGGTTGCCGACCAGACCAACCTGCTGGCGTTGAACGCGGCGATTGAAGCCGCCCGCGCAGGCGAGCACGGCCGAGGATTTGCGGTGGTTGCCGACGAAGTACGGACCCTCGCGCAACAGACCCACGAGTCCACCACCCAGATCGAGGACATTATCAACGGCTTCCAGAGCATTACCGACAGTGCCAGCCGTTCGATCGTGGAAAGCCACAAACTGGCGAATGCCACCAGCGAGCAGGCGTCAGAACTGGAGCAGACCTTCGCGGATATCCTGACCGATGTGAACAGCATCTCCGATATGGCCAGCCAGATTGCCACCGCCTCCGAAGAACAGGTCGCGGTTACCCGTGAACTGGCGGGCAATATGGAATCGGTCAGTGAAGCGGCGATACTGACCCTCACCGGCTCCCAGGAAATCACCCAGGTAACCGGCGAGCAGGCGCGGCTGGCGCGGGTGCTTCAGGACCTGGCCAATGAGTTCAAGGTGCCGGCTTATAGCTGAAACCAACAGAAGGTCAAAAGGGGCTGTCCGGAAACGGGCAGCCCCTTTTTAATCTCGAAGAATGAAAAAGGGGTCAGATGAAAGCCTTCATCTGACCCCGATTTTGGCTCCCGCCAATCAGATAATCCGTGAGAACCGTTGGCTCGCGCCTTCTTTGCGATACAGATCAAAGATCTGGCAGATGGCCCGGATCAGCAACCGGCCGGCGGGCTGAACCTGAAGGGCATTGCCATCATCAGCAATCAGCTCATCCTGAATCATGGGCTTCAAACGGCTGAGTTCATCGGCAAAATAGCGGTTCAGATCTTCCTGCCAGACATCTGCAAACAGCTGACGGTCCAACCGGAACTGGCAAATCAGCTGGCCGATCACCCAGCGGCGGATCCGGTCGT
>CAZFQI010000064.1:0-19130 GCA_964520755.1 uncultured Marinobacter sp.
AAACGGGGGCCAATCTGGCCCCCGTTTTTATCAGCCAAGCAGCAGGCTATCGTCGTCCACTTCCAACCCGCGCTGTTTTTCAAACAAGCCGAGCAGATCCTTCACTTCCAGACCTTCGCGGTCTTTGCCTGCGATATCGAATACCACCTCGCCCTGGTGCAGCATTACCGTGCGGCTGCCGACTTCCAGCGCCTGCTTCATACTGTGGGTCACCATCAGTGCGGTGAGCTTCTGCTCCTCGATGATCTTGGTGGTAAGTTCCAGCACGAAAGCGGCGGTTTTCGGGTCCAGCGCTGCGGTATGCTCGTCCAGCAGTAGGATGCTTGAGGGCGTAAGGCTTGCCATCAGAAGGCTCACGGCCTGGCGCTGGCCGCCCGAAAGCAGGCCCATCTTGTCGCCAAGACGTTTTTCCAGGCCCAGGTTCAGGGACGAAAGGCTATCCTTGAACTTCTCCATGTACTGCCTTTTAACGGCGCTTGTGAGGCCCCGGCGCTGGCCACGCTTGATGGCCAGTGCGAGGTTTTCCTCAATGCTCAGGCCTTCGCAAGTTCCTGCCAGCGGGTCCTGGAAGACCCGCGCAACCCGGCCGGCCCGTTTGTGGGTTGGCAGTTTGGTGACGTCCAGGTTGTCCACAATAATCTGACCGCTGTCCACCAGCACTTCGCCGGCAAGGGCGTTCAGGAAGGTGGATTTACCGGCACCGTTACTGCCTATAACAGTCACGAATTCGCCCTGGTTTACTGTCAGGGTCATGCCCCGGAGTGCGGGGTTTTCCAGCGGTGTGCCTTTGCCAAAGGTGAGCTGGAGATCGGTTGCACTGATCATATCGCCTCCTCAGGCCTTGTTGCGGGTCAGTCGGTTGGCAATGGAGGTGCGCACGCCGGGCAGAACGATCGCCAGGGTAACCAGAACCGCAGTAATCAGGTTCAGGTCCTGCGCCTGCAGGCCCAGGAAATCCGCGTTCAGGGCAAAGGCAATGGCCAGCCGGTAGATGATGGCGCCCACCACACAGGCGATCAGGGCTCGCACGACGGTAGAGGGTGTAACCACCGCTTCACCGCCAATCAGTGAGGCCAGACCAATCACGATCACGCCAACACCCATCGTAACGTCTGCGGCGCCCTGGCTCTGCGCGAAAAGCGCGCCGGCAAGGCCAACCAGGCCGTTGGAAACGGCAACGCCAAGAACAATCATGGCGCCGGTGGCGATGCCCTGGGCCCGGGCCATTCTGGCGTTGGCGCCGGTGGCCCGCATGGCCAGGCCAGTCTCGGATTTCATGAACCGCCACAGCAGGATGAGGGCAACAAAGACGACGATAGTAAATAGAAGTACCGGTACCTGATGGAAGGCCAGATCGAGGTCATACCAGGGCGTCAACACGGTTTCTTCGGTCAGCAGGGCAACGTTCGGCCGGCCCATGATGCGCAGGTTGACTGAATAGAGCGCGATCATGGTCAGAATCGAGGCCAGCAGGTTCAGAATCTTGAGTTTCACGTTCAGCAGGGCGGTTACTGCGCCGGCGGCCATGCCGGCCATTACCGCACAACCGGTTGCCAGCCATGGGTTCCAGCCGTCTATGATCAGTATGGCGGCTACAGCAGCACCGAGGGGAAAGCTGCCGTCTACGGTGAGGTCCGGGAAATCAAGCACCCGGAAAGAGAGGTAGATGCCGAAGGCAACCAGACCGTAGATCAGTCCGGTTTCAATGGCACCATAAAGAGCTATGTTACTCAGCATGGTCGGCTATCACTATAGGTAAAAGCGGGCCGTCCTCTCGTGTAAAAGAAGAGGTCGGCCCGTGGAGTTCAGGGGGTTACTTGGCGCTGTCGATAACCTGCTCTGCGTCAGCGATGATCTCATCAGACAGGCTGATCCCCATACGCTCGGCGGCGGCCGGGTTTACGAACAGGTCCAGTTTTTCCATGGTCTCAACAGCCATGTCACCGGGTTGCTCGCCGTTAAGTACACGGGCAACCATCACACCGGTCTGGCGTCCATGGTCGTAGTAGTCAAAGCCCAGGGCGGCGACTGCGCCGCGTTCAACGGTGGCGGTGTCGGCGGCAAATACCGGAATGCTGGCACGCTCACCAACAGAGATGACGGCTTCGACGGCGCTGATGACGGTGTTGTCCGTAGTCAGGTAGATGGCGTCTGCTTTGCCAACCAGAGAGCGAGCGGCGCCGAGAACTTCGGAGGTTTTGGTGGCGGCGCCTTTGACCAGTTCCAGGCCGCGGGCGGCGAGTCGCTCTTCCAGCAGTTCCACCAATGAGACGGCGTTGGCTTCGCCGGGGTTGTATACGGTGCCAATGCGCTTGGCATCGGGCATTACGCGCTGAAGCATATCGAGATGTTTGTCGATAGGCAGCATGTCGCTTACGCCGGTGATGTTGGCGCCAGGTGCGTCGAGGTTGCTTACCAGTTTGGCACCAAGCGGGTCGGTAACGGCGGAGAATACCACAGGGGTATTGCGGGCTGCGGCGGCAACGGTCTGGGCGGAAGGTGTGGCAATCGCCACGATCACATCCGGGCTTTCGCCGACAAACTTGCGGGCGATCTGGGAGGCGATGGCGGAATTGCCCTGGGCACTCTCGTGCATTACTTCCAGGTTGTCACCTTCTTTAAAACCGCGCTCGGCGAGTTCATCTTTTATGCCCTGGTAGACGGCGTCCAGTGCCGGGTGTTCCACAATCTGTGTGATGGCTACAACGCGTGGTTCCTGTGCCTGAACAAGGGTTGTCAGCGCCAGCAGTGTGGCAGCGAACAGGGTGCGCAGGGTTGTCTTGGCCATATGCCCATCTCCGGGTAGTTAACTGGTATGTTGCAAATCTGAAGGGGCGAAAGTTTACCACAGGCACAGGGTTTGAGGGGTAGGGGATGTTGTCTGTGGCAGAGCGATGGTCGAAATAGATGCAATTGGAAATTATTTTGCTTGTGTCACGTTTTGACGGCTCATACTATGTTGAAATACCCTACGAAAGTCTAATAATAAGTCATCCATAATTCGAACAACGAACTGCAAGGAAGGTCCATGGACACAACAAATAAACTTCCCCTGGATATGGTCTATCACTGGGAAAAGGCAAAGGCGAATTCCCTTTATATGACTCAGCCTATCGGGGACGGTAAAACGGTGGAATATACCTGGGGCCGGGCGGTGGATGAGGCAAGGCGCATGGCGTCTTACCTGAGGTCCCTTAACCTCCCCGAAAAGAGCCGCATCGGCCTGATCTCGAAAAACTGTGCCCATTGGATCATGACCGATTGGGCCATCTGGATGGCCGGCCATATTTCCGTTCCGCTTTATCCCACCCTGAATGCAGATACGGTCAATTACATCCTCAATCACGCCGAGTGCGAGGTGGTGTTTGTTGGCAAGCTGGACGACTGGGACATGATGAAACCGGGCGTGCCGGAATCAGTGCGTTGCATTTCTTTCCCGCTGAGCCCGCCCAACGATTTCGAATCCTGGGACGACATTGTTGCCAAGTATCCGCCCCTGGAAGAAAACGTTCAGCGCGATGCCGATGAGCTCGCCACGATCGTCTATACCTCCGGCAGCACCGGTAAGCCCAAGGGCGTAATGCTCAGTTTTGGCAATATGGCCTACGCGGCAGAGGGTGGCATGGAAGTGCTGGGTGTAGGTTCCGAGGAGCGCATGCTCTCTTACCTGCCGCTTGCTCACGTATTCGAGCGTACGTTTGTGGAGCTGGCATCAGTGTACGCGGGTTTCCAGTTGTTCTTCGCGGAATCCCTGGATACGTTCGTGCAGGATCTGCGCCGGGCCCAGCCAACGCTGTTCCTCTCTGTGCCGCGCCTTTGGGTGAAATTCCAGCATGGCGTACTCCAGAAGCTGCCGAAGCATAAGCTGGATCGGTTACTGAAGATTCCGGTGGTCAATACACTGATCAAGAAGAAAATCCTCAAGGGCCTTGGCCTGGACAAGGTCAAGCTGGCTGGCAGTGGCTCGGCACCCCTGGCGAGCGACGTCCTGGACTGGTATCGCAACCTTGGCCTCGAGCTGCTGGAAGGCTACGGCATGTCCGAGAACTTCGCCTATTCCCATATGAGTAAGCCCGGGCGATCAAGAACGGGTTACGTCGGTGAGTCGGCGCCGGGGGTTGAAACCCGTATCAGCCCCGAAGGTGAGATCCAGATCAAGAGCCCGGCCACCATGATGGGCTACTACAAGGACGAGGAAAAAACCCGCGAAACCTTCACCGAAGACGGTTTCCTGAAAACCGGTGACAAGGGCGAGATCGATGAAATGGGGCGCCTGAAAATAACCGGACGCATCAAGGAGATTTTCAAGACAAGCAAGGGCAAGTACATTGCCCCGGCGCCGATCGAGAACCGGCTGATGTCTCACGCTGCCATCGAGATGGTCTGTGTTTCCGGTGCCAACCAGACCCAGCCCCACGCGCTGGTGATGCTCGGAGAGGAATCCCGGCCGAAGATGGCCGATGAGGCGTTCCGGCGGGAGATCGAAGAAAGCTTCAGGCAGTTGATCGCCGATGTGAACAAGACGGTGGATCCCCATGAGCAGTTGGCGTTCATCACTGTGGTCAGTGATGAGTGGTCTATCGAGAACAGCTTTCTCACACCCACCATGAAGCTGAAGCGTAATGTGGTCGAAGATGCCTACCAGGAGAAAGTGGACAACTGGTACGCCCAGCGTCAGCCCGTTATCTGGCAATAACACCCTTGATTTCAGGTGAAGATGTTCTGGCCCGGCTCTGCCGGGCCTTTTTTATAGTGGAAAAAACCGACGTTAGTCGCATAGGGAAAAGGGAGAAGCGGGCCTAAACTGGAGTGATATCAGGAGGATGTTATGAGCCAGCTGTCCCTTTTTCAGAAACGTATCCAGGATGAGATTCCCCTTTCTCGGGCGTTGGGGATTCAATTGCATTCCTGGGATGGCCACTCGCTTTTGCTCAGCGCGCCACTGGAACCCAACAGTAACCATCAGGGTACCGGGTTCGGAGGCAGTGTCTATTCTGCGGCCGTGACCGCGGCCTGGGGGCTCACGGAACTGGCGCTGTGGGATCTGGGGCTTCGGGGCAATGTGGTGGTGCAGAGCGGCAATATTGACTACCTGGAACCAGTTACATCGGATTTCTACGTGATCTGCCGTCTGCCCGGCGACGAGATTCCCGAGCGCTTCCGCAAAAGCCTTGCCAGGCACGGCAAGGGACGACTGGATCTCACCGCTGAAGTCTTCTGTGGCGAACCAACCACGATGCCGCAAGGCGATCCAGTCGCCGTATTCCAGGGTCGGTTTGTTGTTCAGGATGTGAAGTCCCGTGTGAACGTCTGACCTGGTCAGGCGATTGAACGGCTGTTGGAGATTGATCGGCTCATCAGAATGATCGGAATGATGCCTGCGAGGACAATAATCAGGGCGGGCAGGGCGCTGTGGTACAAGCGCTCATCAGAGGCAAACTGGTACACGTAGGTGGCCAGAGTCTCGAAGTTGAACGGTCTGAGAATCAGCGTGGCCGGCAATTCCTTCATGCAATCCACGAACACCACCAGGGCTGCCGTGACCAGTGTGCCCCTCAGCATGGGCAGGTGAACACGCACCAGGGTGCTGCCCGGACTATGTCCAAGCGACCGTGATGCCATGTCCATGCTTGGCGTGATTTTCTGCAGCGCACTTTCCACGCTACCCGCCGAAACCGCCAGGAATCGCACGGTATAGGCAAACACCAGGGCGAACGCGGAGCCGCTGAGTAGCAGGCCGGTACTGACACCGAAAATATCCCGCATCAGGCTGTCCAGCCAGTTGTCAAAACCCGCCAATGGCACAATCACCCCCACGGCGAGTACCGCCCCGGGCATGGCGTAGCCAAGACTGGACAGGCGCATCAGTACCTGCATCTTGCGAGTGTTGTGCAGGCGGCGGCTGTAGGCAAGCGTGATGCCGATCAGCAGGGTGGTGAGGGCGGCCGTGCCGGAGAGGAACAGACTATTGAAAGTGTTGCGGACAAAATCCGGGTTCCAGCTTTCACCAAAGTATTCCCAGGCGTACAGGCCAAGTGTGGCTCCGGGAATGACAAATCCGAAGACTACGGGTAATGCGCACACGGCCACGCAGATCATCTGGCGTGGGAACGACATGCTGAAGCGCTGGATCGGGTCCCGGTTGTCCCGGGCTGCAAACTGCTGCTGGCGTCTTCGAGAGTAGCGCTCAAGGGTTACGAGGATCACCACGAAGATCAGCATTGTGGTGGCAATCTGGGCCGCACCGCCGAGGTTGCCCAGATTCATCCAGGTATCAAACAGACCGGCGGTGAGGGTCTGAACCGCGAAGAAATCCACGGTGCCGAAATCGTTCAGGGTTTCCATCAGCACCAGCGAGAGACCTACAGCAACCGCAGGGCGCGCGATGGGCAGAACTACCCTGAAGAATGTGCTCAGCGCCGAGTGTCCCAGACTGCGGCTGACGGCAAAGAGAGACGGGGATTGCTCCAGGAAGGCGGCCCGGGCAAGCAGATAGACGTAGGGGTACAAAACCAGCCCTATCATCAGCGTGGCGCCTTCAAGGCTGCGGATTTCCGGGAACCAGTAGTCGGCGGCGCTGTTCCAGCCAAACAAGTCCCTCAGTGCGCGCTGGACCGGCCCTGCATAGTCGAGGAGGCTGGTGTATACATAGGCAATGACGTAAGCGGGCACCGCAAACGGCAACAGCATGGCCCATTCAAAAAATTTGCGGCCGGGAAACTCACACATGGTGACCGCCCAGGCTGAGGCGAGGCCTATCACCAGGGTAAGGGCGCCCACACCAATCATCAGCTTGAGTGTCGTTGTCAGGTAACGGGGAAGCGTGGTGTCAATCAGGTGTGGCCAGATGTTCTCTTCGGGAAAAAACGCCAGGAAAATAACCGAAAGAACCGGCAGGGCGACAATGGCGGTGGTCAGCAGTGCGCTGATCATCCATTTCGGAGAGGTACGCTTTGCCAGCAGGGGCTGGGATAGCCCGGGATTAACGCTGGGTGCGGCCTCGCTCATAGGGTCCCTGTGTCTGACTGTGGGGTCTTTCCGAATGAAGGGGGCAGATTGTAGTCACCTGGCCTGATGCCTGCAATGACTGGCGTCATCCATGGTTGGATCGTTGCCCGCCGAGAGGTGGGTGAGGGTGGCGAAAACCACCCTCACCAGTGGCGATTACTCGCCGTCGTAATCGACGCGGTCAACCAGCTTTACTACAGCATTACGGTTGTTGGCAATTTCCTGAAGTGACAGGTTGTCCGGGTTGATTTCACCCCACTCGGCAACCAGCCCGGAAGGTTGTACTTCCGGGTTTGCCGGGTATTCGGTGTTTGCTTCGGCATAGATGCGCTGGGCTTCCGGCGAAGACAGGAATTCCATCAATTTGATGGCGTTCTCGCGGTTCGGCGCGCTCTTGGTCAGGGAAATGCCGCTGATATTGACGTGGGTTCCCCGGCCTTCGGCATTCGGAAACACAAGGCGAACCTGCTCTGCGATCGGTCGCTGGTTCTCATCCTGCAGCATGTTGCCGTAGTAGTAGCTGTTACCGATTGAGAGGTCACACACGCCTTCGGCAATGGCTTTGATCTGGTCACGGTCGCCACCCTGGGGCTTGCGGGCCAGATTGTCTTTGAGGCCCTCCAGCCATTTCTCGGTCTCGGCTTCACCGTGGTGGGCGAGCATGGAGGAGAACAGGGCGATGTTGTACGGATGCTTGCCGCTGCGGGTGCAGATGCGGCCTTCCCACTTGTCGTTTGCCAGTTGCTCGTAGGTGGTGATCTCACCTTCCTCAACGCGGTCTTTGGACGCGAAAATCAGACGGCCGCGTGTGGTCAGTGCAAACCACTTACCATCAGGGTGGCGAAGGTTCTGCGGAATGTTCTCTTCCAGGGTGTCGTTGTCTACGCCCTGAACCAGGTCGCGCTCCACCAGTTCGTTAAGGCGGGAAATATCCACGGTCATTACCACATCGGCGGGGCTATTTCGGCCTTCACGCTCCAGGCGCTCGGCGAGGCCCTGTTTTGCGAATACCACGTTGCTCTTGATGCCGGATTCCTGCTCGAAGGCGTTCAGCAGAGGCTCAAGCAGGTATGCCTGACGGTAGGAGTAGATATTGACCTCGCCGTCTGCGGAAGCGGCCATGGGCATGGCAGTAAGGGCGATTGCTGCAGTGGCAGCCAGTTTCATTCGCATAGTCCTGTCCTTAATGGGTGTTTCCAGTAATCATTTGCCTGTGGTGAGATCCACAGGCATTTAAAAACGCCAACCACTCTCATTTCTATTGATTGTATAGTCAATATCTCCGTTGGCATATTTTTCCGAAAATGGTGTTATGCTTCGGAAGACTATAAAAACTATGCAAAAAGTAGTGGAATCCTCAGATGGATGCGAACGAACGAAGAGAGCACATACGCACTGCAATGAGTGCGAAGGTGAAAGTGGTCCACGCGGAGCTCGGGGAATTCATATTCTCAACCCGCGATATTTCCGATGGCGGTGTTTTTATCGTTGTCGACACTGAGCCTTTCGCGCCAAACCTTGGCGATAAGGTCACGGTGCAGGTGCAGGGGCTGCCTGTTCCGGCACCGGTCCTTGAAATGGTGGTCGTGCGCAAAACCAATGACGGGTATGGCCTCCAGTTTGATCAAAATGGTGACTGATAGGCGGATTGGCGGCGCCTGCTATGGATAATGGCAGTGTTACCTCAACCGCTGTCAGGGATGCACCAGTCAGATGAGTTTTTCAGCCTTCTCCAGAGCTTACAAGCCAGTTATTGCAAGCCTGATGCTGTTGTTTACGTCGGGCTGTGCCAGCTATTACTCCCACTTTGCGATGTTTCCGGCGGAGAATTCCTCTGGGGAGCCGAGGCAGGTGCGGTTGTCCTGGCAGAGCGCTGAATACCCCGGTTGGTGGTTGGCCAGTGACAAAGCAACCTCGGTGAAACTGGAAACCCAATGCAGCGACCGCGTCTGGCGCCTGCGCGATGGCGATGATGCCGGTGGCTGTGGTACGGGCATTCGGGCCTGCGGCGAGCGGGGCAGGGATCTTGTGGCAGCAACAGCCCAACCAGCAGCCGGCACGACCCGCTGCATGGCGATTAATCCTGTGGATCCCGGCGCGCGTATAGCCCGGCTGGGTAACAAGCTGGAGTTGCTCGTTTCCTGTACCCCCGCGGCTGTCACAGAAGGTCAGGGTGACGATTCGCGCAACCTCGACTATTTGCGAGCTTCCTCGGTGCCCTACACCGTCTATGTCCGCAAGGCGCCCCGGGGTTCGATGCGCGCCCGGTTGCCTGAATTTGATGAATCCGTATGTGACGCAGAGTGACAGATTCTGACGTTGATATGTGACCCCCATCACGTTGCTACATTTTGTTTCCCATTGAAGGTTAGCGTTACGCTTTGTCGCGTTTGGGTTACCCGACGATACGATAATGTAATTGTGTCTTCCGGCGGCTCGGTCAGAATGGTAGCTATCGAAAAGTTTGTTGTGTGAGGTGACCCGTGGGTGTCCAACAGAAAAAAGTCGCAGTACATGATCTGGAAGTGGGCATGTTCGTGTCTGATCTGGACAAGCCATGGCACCAGACCCCGTTCCCGATCCAGGGTTTTCATATCCGGTCCCAGGAGGACATTCGCGCCTTGGTTTCCCACTGCAAGTGGGTGATGGTCGATGTGGCGGAAGCCAGGGAGTCGAAAGAGTTAAAAGGCGGTAGTAAGCCGGTCTTCGGTAAGACACTGAACAAGCGTGGCGGCGGACGAGAGCAGCTTCAGTTGCCGCCACTGAGTATTCGGGAGCCGGTAACCTACGAGAATGTCACCAGCCTTAAAAAGGAAATGAAAACGTCCAAGCGTCTGCTAGACGACATGGAAGTGGCGCTGGACCAGCTTTTCGAGACTCTCCGTGCCGACGGCGTGCCGGATCTGAGACCGATCGCCGCGATCACCAGCAAAATGGTGAGCAGCGTTGTTCGCCAGCCCGATGCGTTATTGTGGTTGAGTCGCACCCGTGCGCATGACAGTTACCTTTACCGGCATGCCTTGAATACATCGGTCTGGGCCCTGGTGTGTGGTCGACATCTGGGTTTGAACGAAGGGCTCCTGAATCATCTTGGCCTGGGTTGTTTGCTGTCACAGGTGGGAAAGACCACGCTGCCGCCGGAGTTGCTGGCCCGGGAAGGTCAGTTGAACGCCGAGGAATATCTTACCTACCGCGGTTACGTTGCCCGCGGTGTTGCCATGCTGGAGACCAGTGGGCTCTCACGTGCAGTGCTCAGTGTGGTTCAGGGGCATCGTGAACGTCATAACGGTTCCGGTTTCCCGGAAGGTGTGCGGGGGGATCGCATCCCGTTGCTGGCCAAGGTGGCCGGCATTGCGGAATTTTTTGAATCGTTGATTGCGCCCCGCTCTCATGCGGAACCTATGACGCCAGCGAAGGCAGTAACGCTGCTCTACGAGATGCGCAACATCGAGTTCCAGGAAGATCTGGTTGAGAATTTCATCCAGGCAATCGGTATCTACCCCACCGGAAGTCTCGTGGAACTCTCCGACGGCCAGCGTGGCATCGTGGTGTCCCATTCTCCGGAACGTCGGCTCTGGCCCCGCGTCATGGTTATGACCGATGCCGCTGCCAGGCCGTTGAAAACCGCCAAGATCATTGATCTGGCAAAGTACAACGAAGGCAGAGAAGCAGCAGAAACCGTGCGAATTCGTGATTGCCTGCCCCATGGTACGGAAGGACTGGATCCATCGTATTACGACGTTACCGGTGTGGAGTCCCGCTGGAGCCTGTCCCGCCTGATCAGCGGATAATCACGCGCAGCTGTTTGCGAACCCACCGATAGGTATCCTCCGGACGGAAGCTGAGCAGAAGCTCGGATTCGCCGCCGGAGGGGCCCGCCACAAAATACTCCACGTCTCCGCTCTGCCAGTCTGCTGAGTTAATCTGGACATCCTGGGGTCGCGTACTAATCGCTTCCAGTTCCGCCAGAGATAGTCCGCCTCCAATCTTTCGAGTCGCAACCTGCTTCAGGGCGGTATCAGTGGCCGGATGGCTGGCTACGTCCTCATCCAGGAAATAACGGTTCGCGACAGTTGTACTGATGGCCTTGAGTTCCCGCGTTAAGTAGGTCTGCGCATCTTCCGAGTCGATGTCCTCCATGGTACGCACGGCATTTTCGATTCGGTCCTTTTTGGCCTGCAGATCCTCACTGTATTCAATGTCCGGATCGCGATCCTCGTCATCTTCCGGCCGTGGAGGCGCGTTGTCGATTTCCTCCTGGGTGGGCGGGTCCTCACACAGTTCGTCGTCTTCCGGGTAAAAGCAGATAGCGGCCAGCAGTTGGTTGGCAGGAGACCTGGGGGCGGTTGCCGTGAACTCGGATTCGCTGACACTGAAATCGATAGGTGCTGTCAGGTCCGGAAGGGCAGCATTCAACTGCGCAATAACCCGGTCGCGGATATCGACCCCTTCGCCCTCCGCGACATTCTGGCTCCAGTTCAGAAGCATCAGGAATCGGGACAGGTTCATCAGGGTTGTGTTGTCCAGAACCTGCTGCTCGGTCAGCGTATGGGTACTCAGGCCTTCGTCATCCACCATCGGCGTTTGAAGCTCTGTGCGGGTGGTTTCGAAGAACTCGAGCAGGGTTACGTATTGCCGGGCCGGCACACCGCTGACCAGAGGCAGATCCCCCACGCGGAAGGTTAGTGTTTCACCGGGGTAGTAACGGAACTCTCCTGCGGCGTTCGTGGTGCCCGATTGGCTCGCGGTCTGGTAGGAGAGGCCGTTAAAGCCGTTGAAGTTGACCTGGCCGGTGCTGGTATCGTCGCCGGAACCGCCGTCGTCATCCAGGCAGCCGGAGAGGGCGAGGGCGCCAAGCAGTGTAAACGTTAGTCGGATGCGGTGAACGGATCTCATGGTTGGTCGTACATTCCCTTCGATTCAGCGCGCCCGCACCCAGGGTGCGGCAGCCCCTTTTGTAAATTGTTGTAACCGCATTATAAGGGCGGGGTTTGCCTCATATCGGGATTCCTGTCGCAGTTTCCGTTATTGACCCGGGGACGTCGCCGGCCCATAACGACCTTGAAATCAGCGACTTTGTCACAATAAATAGCATTCTAAATTCTGGCGGGCGGCTTCGGCCGTTCATTGCCGTTTTTCATCGAGTCGGGATGGTTTATGACCAATGCACTGGAAATTGAGGGCCTCACCAAGACCTACGGTGACGGGTTTCAGGCTCTCAAGGGGATTGATCTGCACGTCGCCGAGGGGGATTTCTTTGCCTTGCTGGGGCCAAACGGGGCTGGCAAATCGACCACCCTGGGCATTGTCTGCTCTCTGGTGAACAAGACAGCAGGCAAGGTGCGGGTGTTCGGGTGTGACACCGATACCCACCTCTCGGATGCCAAGCTGAACCTCGGCGTGGTGCCCCAGGAGTTCAACTTCAACCAGTTCGAGAAAGTCTTTGATATTGTCACCACCCAGGCCGGCTACTATGGAATTCCGTTGAAGCAGGCTTCGGCGTCGGCCGAAAAGTATCTGAAAAAGCTTGGTCTGTGGGACAAGCGGAACACCCCGGCCCGGATGCTCTCTGGCGGCATGAAACGCCGTCTGATGATTGCCCGCGCCCTGGTCCACGAACCGAAACTGCTGATTCTGGATGAGCCCACCGCCGGTGTGGATATTGAGTTGCGCCGGTCCATGTGGACCTTTCTGGAAGAGATGAACCGCCAGGGCACCACCATCATCCTGACGACTCATTACCTGGAGGAAGCGGAAGCCCTTTGCCGCAACATTGCTATTATCGACCATGGCAAGATCCTCAAGCACACCAGCAAGAAAGCCTTGCTCCAGCAACTGAGCCTGGAGACTTTTGTGCTGGATACCGAGAAGACCCTTGATTCCGCGCCGGAGCTTAACGGTTTTCCGACACGTCTCGACGGTGAGGGTGCCCTGGAGGTGGAAGTGGAGAAAGGTCAGGCGCTCAATCAGGTGTTCGTGGAGCTTGAGCGGTTGGGCATCAAGGTGGTCAGCATGAGAACCAAGGCGAACCGACTGGAGGAGCTTTTCCTTCGTATGGTTGAGGAGAACGCCGCAGAATCCGGCAAGGCAGTGGAGGGTGCAGCATGACGCCGCATGCCCTGTTCACAGCCTTCAGCACCATCGTTGTCCGGGAGATACGCCGGTTTACCCGCATCTGGGCACAGACCCTGTTGCCGCCTGCGGTCACCATGACCCTGTATTTCATTATTTTCGGCAACCTGATCGGTTCCCGGATTGGCGAAATGGGCGGCTTTGATTATATGTCGTTCATTGTACCCGGGCTGATCATGATGGCGGTGATCACAAGCTCATACGCCAACGTGGTGTCTTCGTTCTTCTCCATGAAATTCCAGCGCAGCATTGAAGAACTCCTGGTGTCGCCGGTGCCAAACTGGGTGATCCTGTCCGGCTATGTGACCGGAGGCATGGCCCGGGGCCTGGGGATTGGTCTCATCGTCACGTTGCTGTCGCTGGCGTTTACCCGGTTATCCATCCACAACCTGCCCATGATGGTTCTGACGGTATTTCTGACGTCCGCACTGTTCTCACTGGGCGGCTTTATAAACGCCATGCTGGCAACCAAGTTTGATGACATCTCCATCGTGCCCACGTTCGTATTAACGCCCCTGACCTACCTTGGCGGTGTCTTTTACAGTATCGATCTGCTGCCCGGATTCTGGCAGGGGGTGTCTATGATTAATCCGATCCTGTACATGGTGAACGGCTTCCGCTATGGGATTCTGGGTGTGTCAGACGTTAATCCCTTTGTTTCTCTTGGTATGATTCTGGTTTTCATCTCCGTGCTCTCAGTAATTGCCCTGAGAATGCTGGAGCGTGGTAAAGGCATTCGCCACTGATTTCAGGAACAGCTATGGCACTTAATGACGCTCCGCTTGGCAAGACAAGCGATTATCCGGACAACTACGACCCAGGCCTGCTGTTCCCCGTGGCGAGGGAGGAAAACCGTCGCCGCCTGGGGCTGGAGGATGGCCGCTGGCCCTGGTTTGGTGAGGACCTGTGGCAGGCCTGGGAAATCTCGTGGCTTCGGCCAAATGGTGTGCCGGAGGTTTCCTGGGCGCAGATTGTCTTTCCGGCCGCTTCGCCTTCGATCATCGAGTCAAAGTCACTCAAGCTGTATCTCAACTCTCTGAACCAGGCGGTTTACTCCTCCCGGGAGCAGGTTGCGGAGGTAATTACCCAGGATCTGTCCAGTGCTTGCGGCGGAGCGGTTCAGGTCAACCTGTTAAGCGTCGACGAATCCGGGGAGGCGGTTGGGCGCCCTGAAGGATTCGAGTTGATTGATGATGAGCCGGTGAGCGATGTGGTGTATGAGTATTCACCCGAGTCTCTCGAGGCCGGAAATGAGGTGGTGACTGAGCAGTTATGCTCCCATCTCCTCAAGAGCAACTGCCCGGTGACGGGCCAGCCGGACTGGGCCACCCTGTTAATCAGCTACACCGGCCCGAAAATTGACCGGTCTGGCTTGCTGCGTTACGTGGTGAGTTTTCGGCAGAAACAGGATTTTCACGAGCATTGTGTGGAAACGGTGTTTACCGATCTGATGGCGCGATGCAGCCCGGAGTCGTTAACGGTGGTTGCCCGATACACCCGGCGTGGCGGGCTCGATATCAATCCCTGGCGAAGCACGGAAACCGGCAAGGACGCCGGTCCGCGGCTGATACGTCAGTAATTCGAATCGAGGTGAGCGCAGGGACGCGCCTCAGGAAACATCCTCTTCCCGTCGCAGACGGTCTGCGGCGTCTTCCAGAGCGGTCAGGATGACCTGGCGTTCCTTCTCGGTGATCTTGTCTGAATCCAGATACATGGCGAAACCACTGTGCTCATGCTCCAGGAAGCTACGGTTGGGTCCCATGTCGCGCCGGAAATCCACCACTTCATAAATCGGCACCGGCTTCCCGAAGCCTTTCACGGTAATCTCGCCTTTGTCCCGGCACATGATCTTGTTCTTGATCAGCGAGAAGGTCTCGTAGGAAACCAGAATTTCACCGGGTTCCGCGAGGGATTCAAGCCGACTGGCAAGATTCACTTCCTTGCCGATGATGGTGTAATCCATCCGGTTTTCAGCGCCGAAGTTGCCCACGGTTGTGTAGCCGGTACTGATGCCCATGCGTATTTCCAGCGGGGTCTTGATGCCCTGACTGCGCCATTTCTGGCGCATGATTTTCATGTGTTTGCGCATCTCGATGGCCATGGAAACACAGGCAAAGGCGTCTTCCCTCTGGCCACGGCTGGTGGGGTCGCCAAAGAACACCATAATGGAATCGCCGACGAACTTGTCGATGGTGCCGCCATACTTCAGGGCCACTTCCGACATTTCATTGAAGTAGTGATTCAGTAGCTCAGTCAGGGCCTCGGGTTCCATTTCCTCGGACAGCTCCGTGAAGCCCTTGATGTCCGAGAAAAACACCGCCAGTTTCTTGCGCTGGGTCTCCAGCCGAACGTCCCGCTCACCGGTGAAAATGGACTGCCATACTTGAGGTGAAAGATATTTGGACAGTTTGTGGGAGAGTGCGATGGACTGCTCCCGCTGGTTCTGGATCTGGGTCTTTGCCAGCATTAAAGCACGTGCCTGCTGGTGGGAGTAATAGGCGGTGACACAGATATAAAGCCCGGTTGAGAGTATCGACACAATGCTGGTGAGCAGGGGCGAATGCGGCCCATCTGCCGGGCCGAGTATCGCTACTGTTCCAGCAATGGCGGCGGCCATGAAAACGGTTCCCAGAAGCCACTGACGAATGCCCCCGACAATCAGGCAACTGAACATCAGCATCAGTGCAACCGCCATGGAGGGAATGACGATCAGCCCGATGCAGCCAATAAAGGCACCCCCAACCACGCAATCGAAAATCAGCATTTTCTGGCGGATGCGCGGGGAATTTCGCAGGAATGTCCGGCGGGTCAGGGCGTGGGCAATGTGGGGCCAGGTGAGGGCACCGGCCACCAGCCACAGGAGCCACTGAGGAAACGCACCCTGCAGAACACCGGTTACGATAATGGCTGCGGTCGACGTGTAGGCAAGCACCCGACCGTTATAATCGGGCATCGGCGGAATGGCGACGGGATTTCCCGACGCCTCAGACGCCAGGGACCGGCCAGCCGAGCTGCTGGCACTGCGCAGGTCTGCTGGTGCGCTCATCATCTCAGAAACGGATCCTGCCAATCAGCATGTCGCGGAACATGACCCAGTCGCCGATCAGGCTGTACAGTGGGTATTTAAAGGTGGCGGGCCGGTTTTTCTCAAACTTGAAATGGCCGATCCAGGCAAAGCCGTAGCCGATTACAGGCAGGGCCAACAGCCACAACAGCTTGCCGGAGACCAGTGCCCAGGTAGCAACGAGCAGAACGAGAAGACTGCCCGCAAAGTGCAGACGGCGACAGGTTACATCGCTGTGTTCTTCAAGATAGAAAGGATAGAATTCAGAGAAATTGTTGAAGGTTTGCTGGTTGCTCATTGTGTTGCCACTCACCGTTGTACGACCGCGTCATTTATTGTTGTTGGCAGACCCGACTACGACTAAAGGTTAACAGTATTACGTACAAGCCACAATTCACGGCCGGGAATTGCGTTCGTACCGACAATCTCAAAGTCATCACTACAGTCATCAGACAGCGAGCAGATATGACAGCAGTTACCGATTTCCTCCTAAACCGTTCCTCGGAGCCGAGGCTGGAGTTGCCCGCGCCGGACCGGGAAACCCTTGATCGGGCTTTCGCCTGTGCCGCCCGCGCGCCTGATCACGCCCTGCTGAGGCCCTGGCGTTACCTTGTTGTGGAAGGCGAAGGGCTGGAGGCTCTGGGTGAACTGTTTGCCTCTACCTGTGCCAATAACAGTGACGAAAAAGAAATCGAGAAGCTCAGGCGCGCACCTCTCAGAGCGCCAATGGTAATTGTCGGAATCGCGTCGCCGAGAACCCATCCCAAAGTGCCTGAAATTGAGCAGTTGATGTCGGCTGCTGCCGGCATGAGCTTCGCTGAACTTGCGCTGCAGGATGCGGGTTACGGCGTGATGTGGAGAACCGGCTCTGTCGCTTACCACGCTTCAGTGCACGCGGGCCTGGGGCTCGAAGAGCACGAGCAGATCGTTGGCTTTCTCTACACTGGCACCGTTTCCGCGGCAAAGCCTTCCGTTCCAAGGCCGGCGGTGGAGGAATTTGTGCGTCACTGGCCCTGATATTCTGCCTGAAAGTCCCCCGGTCCACTTCCGGGGGAAGCAGCTTGCCGCTTTTTCTGGCGCCTTCCGCTCCTCCTTTCACTTTATGCTTCACGCATCTCTGTCCAGAGCCCGCCAATACTGGCTTTCCTGACAAATTTACAGCTCATCTTAATTCTGGCATCCAGCTTGCTTTAGTCCTGTCAAAGAGCACAGCCGGCAAAAGCAGTTCGGCATACTGGTGCAGTTTTCGGGAGGCAACATGGCAATTACGTTCGATTCGGCTCTGGGCATTCACCAACACGCGGTTGAAGCGCGGGTTAAACGTGCCGAAGTTCTGGCAAACAACCTGGCGAACGCTGATACCCCGGGCTTCAAAGCCCGCGACCTGGATTTCCAGGCGATGATGCAGAAGGCTCAGGAGCAGGTCAGCGGATTCCAGATGGACAAAACGCATGATGCACACATGGACACCTCCCTGTCGGCCTCGGATAGCGATTTGATGTACCGGGTACCTCACCAGCCGTCGGTTGACGGTAATACCGTGGATGCCCAGCAGGAGCAGACTCGCTTTATGCGCAACGCCATGGACTTCCAGGCCAGTTTCCAGTTTCTGAACAGCAAGTTCAGCGGTTTGACCAAAGCCCTCAAGGGCGAATAAGCCGCAGTCACAGGGTTAGCGAAGGAGAGTTTTCATGTCACTGGGCAGCATTTTTGATATCGCCGGTTCCGGCATGACCGCGCAATCACTGCGGCTGAATACAACCGCGTCGAATATTGCCAACGCCGAGACCGCCAGTTCCAGCACCGGCGAAACCTATCGGGCCAGGAAGCCGGTTTTCTCGGCCATTCAGCAGTCGCTGATGAATCCGGGGCAGGGCGGTTTGCCGATGGCGGCCGATGAGGGGCCGGGTGCCGGCGTCCAGGTTGAGGGTATCGTTGAAAGTGACGCGGAGCTGCAGATGCGCTATGAGCCCCATCACCCGGCGGCCAATGAAGACGGTTATGTCTTCTACCCCAATGTGAATGTGGTTGAAGAGATGGCGGACATGATGTCGTCGTCCAGAAGTTTCCAAATGAATGTGGATGTCATGAACACAGCCAAGTCCATGATGCAGCGCATTCTGACTCTCGGTCAGCAGTAACACGGTGAGGAGCACAACATGACTGCAGTAAATGCAACAGACGCGTCGGATGTTCTGAGCCAGTACCAGCTGAAGCAACAGAATGGCGGCCAGGGCACCAGTGAACTGGGCCGGAATGAGTTCATGGAACTGATGCTGGCGCAACTGAAAAACCAGAACCCGCTGGAGCCCCAGGACAACGGCGAATTTATTTCCCAGCTGGCTCAGTTCAGTTCGCTGGAAGAGATGCAGAATCTCTCAGGCACGGTGGAAGACGTGGTTGGCCAGTTCCGCTCCACCCAGGCACTGCAGGCGTCGGCGATGGTGGGTAAAACCGTGCTCGCGCCCTCCCAGATCGGGATCCTGGGTGCTGAGGGCGAAATCACCGGAACCATTGAGGTGCCGGCATCGACCGGCGGCCTGCGTTTGTCCATTGAGGGCCAGAACGGTGAGCGAGTGCGCCAGATTGATCTTGGTTCAAGTCAGGCAGGTGTGGCGTCATTCCGCTGGGATGGCCAGGACGGCAACGGCAATCCCTTGCCGCCGGGTCCATACAGGATTGTTGCAGAGGCTTCCTATCCCGATGGTCCGCAGCAACTGGGCACCATGGTGAGCGCCAATGTGGATAGCGTCTCCCTGGGCCAGGGTGGCTCGATTACTCTGAATCTTGCAGGCATGGGCTCCATTGCCCTGTCTGATGTAAAACAAATTAACTGATACCGGTGAAACACCAAGGGGTGAACCATGGCATTTAATACAGGTTTGAGCGGCCTTCGTGCGGCATCGGTGGATCTGGACGTCACCGG